>CAYYVY010000072.1:11619-15667 GCA_964475265.1 uncultured Anaerolineaceae bacterium
CTCAGCTCTTGCTTCTTTCAACATGTTAGAATTCACTCATCAAGGAAACCCGAAAGCGACGATATGAAAACCACAAGGAGGCTGTCGTGGATTCGATTATTGATCTTCTCTTATCCCAGCTAGGTTCAGGCGTAACGAGTCAAATCAGCAAGAAACTGGGCATCGACGAAGACAAAGTCCAACAAGCGATCGGCATGGCACTGCCAATGCTCATCGGTGCCCTAAATCGAAATGCGTCCTCTTCGAAGGACGGCGCCGAGTCGCTTACGAAAGCGATCCAGCGCGATCACGATGGGAGCATCCTCGATGATATCGCTCAAGTCATCACAAAGCGTAAGACTGTCGAGGACGGATCGGCCATTCTGGGGCACGTTTTTGGGGACAAAGGCAGCGGCATCATGAACAGCGTGAGCCGGGCCACCAACATCGACAGCGCGCAGGTCGCCCAGATTTTCGCCATGCTGGCGCCGATCGTGCTGGGTGCGCTGGGGAAAATACAACACAGTAAGAACCTCGATGCCGAGGGCGTTTCCTCCCTTCTCCAGGAAGAGCGCGAAACCGTGAAGAAAAAATCTTCGGGATTAACCCAACTGTTGGACATGGACGGGGATGGTGATGTCTCGGAAGAAATTCTTTCGCTCGGATCCAATCTCCTGGGTGGACTTTTCGGAGGCAAGAAATAGTCCCGAGACGATTGCAGACATTCGAGAATTGGATCAGCTTGCCCGAGAAGTGTAGCTATGGGCTTCGCACGATGTCGTTCGCCGACAAGCACGAAAACATTGTAATTGTAGACGGTGACAATATCACCCGTTTGGGGAACGTTGTGAAAGAAATCGAGTCGAAACGAAAGCAGACGTTGAAAACGTATCAATTAAGCGAACCGGAACAATCAGAATAGGAGGATATGGAATGAGTATATTTAGCAAGATTTTAGACAAGCTGGGATTTGACAAGGAGAAAACCGAAGCTGTTGCCAAGGCGAAACCAACTCCGAAGAAGTCGTCCGCTGAAGCTGCTGCCGAGCGCTATGAACGAATCGAGCGTATTAAAGCCATGCGCGCCGCAAAATCAAAAGAGATTCCCATGGTCGACGTGATGGCCAAACTTGGAAAGATGGCTGACGAAAACCCCGTAGAGCTCAACTGGAAAACGTCGATCGTCGATCTCCTGAAACTGCTCAATATTGACAGCAGCTACGAAGCCCGCAAGGAACTCGCCGTTGAACTGGGATGCCCGGCCGATAAAATGGACGAGTCGGCGGAGATGAACACCTGGCTCAACAAGACCGTACTCGAAAAGATCGCCGAGAACGGCGGCAATATCCCGATGGAGCTTCTTGACTAGGGTAACGTGGATTCCCATCCATAGTGGGATGCAGTGCAGTTTCCTTATTGCACAAAGCAATCGGAAACACAAATCCAACAGGCGCCCAAAAGGGCGCTTGTTGTCTCATAAGTAATGAATCAACGACGGTACATTGGCTTATGATAAGTTTTTCCGCTAATCTCCCCAACGATCATTGGATCCGTTGTCTGGAATTCCAATGCTGCGAATTATGGAACCTGCAGCCAAACCCGAAAGGCAGCTCCTTCGCCGGATACACCGCTGCTTTCGACTTCGAGAAAACCACCATGCTCATCCATGATCTCTTTTGCAATCGCCAAGCCTAAACCGGTTCCCGAAACCTCCGATTCGCGGCCCGCTTTTCCCCTGAAAAAGCGTGTAAACAATTGCTCATGCTCCTCCTGGGTTAACCCGGGTCCATTATCTGAAACACAGAAACCCACATAGCGTTCCTCGGCTTCGTTTCGCTCCTGCGTGCATACGATCACTTTCCCCCCGGAAGGAGTGTAATTTATTGCATTCGTCAAGAAGATGCCCAGCACCTGCCCGAGGAGTTGTGCATCGGCCTTAACTGCTGGCAATCCATTCTGCTTTTCCAGTACAAGCTGAATACCTGCTTTTTCAGCCAGCGGTCGGCGATCGCTGACGTATTCCTCCACAATTGTATTGAGATCCACGCGCTTGAATTGTATGGGCATCCGATTTTGATCCAAGTGCGAGAGCTGCAGTAAACTCTCGATCATGCATCCCAAGCGTTCCGTCTCGCCTTCGAGCGTGTCCATATACTCATCCCATTTCTCGGGACGAGAGGATAACAGGTTTAAATAAAGGTGTAGGCTGGTGATCGGTGTACGCAGCTCGTGGGAGACGTTGGCAACGAACTCGTCTTTCACTCGATCAAGAATCTGCAAGCGTGTATTCGCTTCTTCAAGTTTGCGATTTGCTACTTCCAATCGAGAAGCGTGTCGCTGCATCTCCTCCTCCGTCTGCTTTCGTTCCGTAACGTCGCGATCGATGCCACTGAAGCCGATTAAATTGCCTTTGCCATCCAGCACCGGCTCCGCTGTGCTTTCCATAAAACGGATCGACCCATCCTTGTGCAGCCATCGAATGGATACGTCCAACCATCCCTGCTTTTCTTTAACCGACGTCTCTACCAGCTTGCGAACGCGTTCGTGGTCCTCGGGATGTATCATTGAGAAAGCAGAAGTGCCTACGATTTCTTCGACTTCATACCCCAGTAAATCTCGTACCGCTTGGTTCGAGTAAGTGTGCCGGCCTTCCGAGTCGATCACCCAAACCCAATCCTTTGTCGATTCGACGAGATTGCGATATTTCGTATCAGTTTCGAAGAGCGCCTGTTGAGCCTGTACCTCTTCGCTGATATCGCGAACGACGACCAGTTGGCCTGTCAATTGTCCCTGGTGATTTCTGATGGGAGTGATACGAATATCGTGATAGCCAGGCACACCGCTTTCTTCAACGGTGATTATTTCATGAAATTCATCCATTTCCATATAACGTTCGAGGAGATCCGGGAACAATGCAAACACTACTGAAACCGGCTTTCCAATGACGTCCGAATATACAATAGCCAGGGAATCCAAAGCGGCCGGATTAATATCGACGATTCGGTTTTGTCTATCTAAAACAACCACTGAATCACTCATATTGGTAAAAACAAGGTCACGCGCAATCGGTACGATCTCAAACAATCAATACCGAAATAAACCAAACGCAACAATTAGATTTCCAATTGCGAAGGTAATTGGCGTGGTATCCCGATGAATCGAAAATTCGACACCCACCACGGTAAAGGCTGCACCGATCAAGGGGATGACGACACCGACCAGGACCGTCAAAATTTGGTTGCGGTGGAGTTTTCCGGGTTGCAAGAAGCGCCTAACGAGTTGGAATATTCCATAGAGGGTTATGACGTATACATATATTGTCATCAGAAAAAAGAGGAGCAAAAAATCGTACTTAAGCGCTGAGAAGGGTTCTCCGGGAACGATCCGGGTTCGTGAACGTATCAATCCGTGGAAATCGTCTGTAAATACCAGGAACAGACCAACGCTCGAGAGGCCCAGAAGCCATTTCATTGCGCTTCGAATTTTCGCCACATCGGCGTCTGAATACTCAAAGGTAAACAGCAAGAACGCCAATGGCGAGAAAAGCATCCCGATAAATTGTGTGTTATCCCAGAAAATCTTGGCAGCCAGGTTTAAGGACAGCAGCTCGAATACGTATCCAAGAGTCCATGATGCCTGCAGCAGTGTAGAGATCGAATATGCACGCGCTCCTGCAATCGCTCTTCTCTTCCACGCCAGAATGCCTACTCCCGTAGAAATCGCGATCGACAGAAAATATGGAAGCAGATAGACCGCCGCACTCCAAACCATTCGCGTCGAGATCCCCTCACATTCTCATCCGCCCGGTTTAATCATTCCAAGAAGCAGATGTGAAACCTCATCGGAAGATTCTTCGGAAAGCGTCGAAGCTGCGTTGTTCTGATTACTCGTATTATCGCCGAAGGTAAAATCGTGAGTTGTTGTTAAAGAGTTAATCAAAATCAATTCTTGCTTATTTGCCTTGATGATACACCATACTTGCGGCAGCGAATATCTTCGCTGCACTTGCACTCCGGCTGGTTCAACTCCTCGAGTCGACATTAGCGGAATAAAGCTGCATATTTTCAATC
>CAYYVY010000073.1:0-15441 GCA_964475265.1 uncultured Anaerolineaceae bacterium
TCTCAGAATTGCACGTAAAGCCGGATTATTTCTCAACCATCTCGAAAAAAAGGACATTGTAAAACGGCTGCTGACAAATTATGCTTCGCAACTACGCGCTGATGCGTTGCTCGTTGACCACGATTCGAAGATTCCCAAGAAGGCTAGCGGTTTCAGAGATCGATCGCTGAAATCATGGATCGGTAGAGCGGTTCAATTCATGTGCACGGTAGGAATTGTGCTGGATATGCTGGGCATCCTGCTGGTCCCCTTTCTCGCCGCTCGAATTTCATCCTGGGCCGATGAGCGTATGATTTCGATGGTGCAAGAGACAATGCAGCTTTCGGGTTCCATTCGACAGATTAACGTCACAATCAACAATGGAGTAGTCGTACTCGGAACGGCGGAGACGACGATACGCGGAATTGAAAGCACCATAGCAGATACCGGTCCGTTGATCGAATCGAGCGCATCCTTGATCGGCGATCACGCGCCGCAGATTATAGACGACACGCGCGACGCTTTGGTGGTAGCAGAAGAAGGTGCTCGCGCAATCGATCAAGTCTTACGAAACCTTTCCAAAATCAGCTTCCTCACGGGCGTTTCGTACGCGCCAGAAACACCCCTCGACGAGGCGATCTCGGAAGTTACAGATAGCCTTGAACCCCTCCCGGAGGCCTTACGCCAGATCGGCGACGAACTCGGTCAAACCCATTCCGGTATCGAAGATGTGGGCAGCGTATTAGCAATTGCAGGCGACGAATTAAAAGTCTTCACTGAGGAACTTGGGAGCAAGGATAAGGCCCTCGTTGAACTGGCAGACGATCTGCAGGTCCTATCCGAGGAGCTAGATAAAGCGCGTGGGACAATCCATCTGGTTGTGTTGGTGGGCGCGATATTCCTCGAATTGTTCCTCGTCGGGCATGTAACGGGGCAAGCGGCAATCTTTTACGTGGGCCGTGAGATGGCGACACAAAACGATCAATGATGCGCAGACCATCCTGTATGCTCGCTGGTGCTTGGCTGGCGATACGGCAGGTCAATACGATTATGCAAAGTTATTGGAACGAATCACAAGGGAACGTGGAGAGCCCGGGAAATAGCTCTGCGAGCGTAAACTTCACGATCAAACAATTCTGGCGAATGATGTGCGCTTCAGTTTTTCTGCGTTGTCATATCTCCCGCACGTCGATGATTTCGTTCACTACCGGTTCCACCACCTGAACAAGGATGTCTTTATGTACGTCCTGGATTTTCAGCATGATTTCCCACTGATTTGCGCGCACGTCCTTGATCTCGCTCACGCCCAGGCCAACGATATTCCCGCCGACGTCGAAGATGGCGTTGGCGATTTTGGCCAGAGTCCCTTTGGTACCGGTTGCTTTCACGGTGAGCCGCAGACCATTCCGCCGACCGCCAAGCAGCTCGAGTAAAACCTTGAAGAGATCCGACTCGGTGATGATGCCCACAAGCGTCTCCCCTCGCATCACGGGCAGGCCGCCGACCTCACTATCGACCATGATGCGTGCCGCCTCCTCCAATAAGGTGTCCTCGGGCACGGTGACGACATCCCGGCGCATCACCGAATCAACCTTGAGTTTTGCGTGTAGTTCTGTAATTTCCCACACGGCCAGCGAAGTCGCCGGTGAGGGGGAGGCGTGAAGCAGTGCCTTGTCGGAGACGATGCCGACGAGTTTTCCGTGTCGATCGAGGATCGGCAATCGACGAACGTTGTTTTCACGCATAATGTGCAACGCCTCCGGAACGGAGGTGTCCGGTGTGATGGTTACGGGATTTTGAGTCATATGCTCTTTCACAAACATGACAGTCTCCTATTGGGGAAGGTTGCTTAAAGTATATTATAGAGCGCAACGATTTGGGCTGTGCCGATGTCCGCTGGCTCAATCCGCCACAGTACACGCATTGGGCATTTCCAGGAAATTGAAATACTGGCCCTGGGCGGAAAAATAGCTGCGATCCTGCAGCAAGCCAAAATTGGTGTTGAAGTAAGTGTCGAACAAGATGCGGAAGACGTTCACCGGGGTGATGCTTTCGTAGAATTGCGAACGTGCCGCGGGAGCGTAGAACGCTGCCAGGATCTTAACGGAGTTCTCCGTTCCCCCCTTAGGTGATCCGTGATCCGCTGCAACGATAATTATAGGTGGTGTTTCAGAACCTTGAATGATCTCAGGCAGGATCTCGAGCATTTTCTTGTTAATGTAGTTCACGGCGTACGTGTGACCTCGCTTGCCGTCCTCTTCTGTGTAGACGTTTCCCGCATCGGCGTCGTACGGGATGTTGATATATTCGCCATCGGGTCCGAACACAAACGGTGAATGGGGAATCACCAGGTGGGCGAAGACGAACTTTGGCCCGGAGATGTCGGCTACAGTTAGAAGCTGCTCGAGGGCGTAGCGAGTATCTTCGTAGTTCTCGTAGTCGGAAAGTCTCTGGCTTTCAGCTTGTTTTAAGTCCACGTATACCCTCGCTGCGGTCGTTCTCAAGAGTAAGAACTCGAACGGCGATAATTGCGCAGTTCCGCTCGACTTGTACACGATCGCAGCATCATCCCACACCAATCTTTCCCAGGGATTATTAAAAACGATCGTTTGGTATCCCAGTGTTTCTAATTGCTGACGGACCACACTGTGTTTGTAGAATGGAAGGAGCCAGGCCGTCTTTTCATCGGGGGCAATCACCGACTTGAAGGAATCGATGTATTCCAAGTTGAATGTGGATGAGATGGAAAGGATCGTGCGCGTGTAGTTGCTCTGCGCACAGTCTGCGATATAAAAACCCATTTCCTGGAGTGCATCGAGGAATGGGGAAATATCGATCCCAAAAACACTTTCCTGAACATCCGCTCTTTGATATCCATCCAGGACGATGTAGTAGACGTCGGGTGGACTTGAGTCTTTCGTCCAGGTGAGCATCGCTTCGACAGTTTCGTCGTCAGGCGTTTTGGGCGGGGCAACATTGCGGTAATAAAAAGCCCCGATTTGGAAAAGTGGCAGGCAAAACAAAATGGTGGAGAAGATATTCAGAATGTTGGTTAATTCCCGGTACGGGCGTTTTCGTTTCAACAGCCACAGCGCGGCCATAAAGACGATGAACGACCAGACGAAAAGCAAATAACGGTGGCGGCCGATTAATACTCCAAAAATACTTACTCCCTTAAGAAGAACGTACAGCCGGCCGTAGGAGAAGAACCAGACAACCAGCAGGCTGGTCAGCAGTCCCGCCAGCTGCCAATCTTTGAACAACCGCCGCAGACCGAAGAGCGCCAATGCTGTGATCGATAATGAGAGCATCAGGGACACGGCCGCTTCGCGGGCGTAGACCTGTTCAATGTTGAATCCCAGAAGACCGACAATCGGATACGCGGCAAGGAAAAAGGCATGGAGGGGAATCCGACGATACAATTCCTGCAAGCTGATTTGTCTTCGGCGAACGAGCCGATGCATTGCCTCACCTGCTGATTTCTCGTTGAAGTGTTTTTCTTCGAAACGACCTTTTTAAGGAAAATAGGAATCGTGCAATAAGTTATAAAGACTCCTTAAAGTATATCGTTACCTTTGTCGAAAAAGTCTCCTGCGTGATACCTCCACGAGGCCCGTTCTAATGTTGATACACATCCATCAACGGTACTCCTCGATAGCTGATGCGGAAGGCAGGTTCACGCGATTCAATCCAAGCCAGCACCGCGCTTTTCGAGGGATCCTCGCCGATACCAGTTTGCCGGTACTGCAACACGACGAAGTCGGCTTGATTGAAGGATTGTTCGCGCAGCCGGGGATCCTGGACCAAGATGCTTGTAGCATAAGGCGGCGTGGCGATCCACACGTCATCCCGCAAACGTCCCTGCAGCTGGTAGTACACCATAATGTCTTGACTCCACGGATCGGTCCACACGCTGTCTCCGGCTTCTGCGTTTTCGTTGATATACGCCAACGCTGCGGCGAAGGTTTCACACCAATACGTGGTTTCCAAACCTAAACGTCTGGCTCCGGGCAAGCCGCCGACGGATTCCGAGTAGTACGAAAGCCAATGCGGATACAGTGGAGCCGCCAGTGCCAGGTGTGGGACAAAAACCAGCAGTATAAGGATCACCATCACCGGCCGTGCGGACGCCTCGCGTCCCATGTTCTTCAACCCATTGCGGATGCCGCGCAGCGACCAATCCAGCCCGATCCCGGCCAGCGCGGCCATGTAGGCAAATGTAGCCATGAACAGGCGCTCGTTATCGTAGACCATGCTCTGTCCGATGGACAACGCCAACATGGGAACCAAAGCGTTGAGCAATAGAAGAACTCCCATGGACCGATGCGATCCCTCTTTGACTGTTCTGGCAACGCCTATCAGCGAAAACAGAAACACCGTCAGCGGCACGACGGCGAAAAGCATCACGAAAGGAAAATGCCAGGGCGGCGGCATGTGAAACTCGTGCAGATAAAACTGCCCGATTTCCCAGTGATCCACGGTGATGAAACGCACGTACTCTTCAATTCGCTCCAACAGTGCAGGATAGAGCCACGGCCACGAGAATAAAAAGATGGGGAAAGCAATAATGCTTGCCAGCACCAGTCGAACAAACAAACGGGTTTCCCGTTTGAATACTAACAACCATAAAAATAAAGTCGGCATCACGAAAACGGCGTTGATTTTCGTGGCCACAGCCAGGCCCCAGACCACACCCAGGCCAAGCGTGCTCCATATCCCGGTGCGCTCTTTGGTTTTCCAGAAGAAGAACACAACGGCGAAGATGCTCACCGCCGCGGGCATGTCCAGGGCGGCAAGATGTGCGTGGAAAAAGAAGCGCGGCAAGGTCAACAACGCCGCCACGGCGAGAAATCCCGCCGTGCGGCCATATTCTTCCGCCACCATCAAATACAGCATGGCCACCAGCGCGGCCACCAGCAGCATGTTGCCCATGCGATGCGCGACCAGATCGTCGAAGGCCAATCGCGCCACACGCCACACAGCGCCAGACCAGATCTTATCCACTGGAGGATGTTCGTGGTTGATCGCCCAATAGGAATCGATCATGTCCTGGTCGAGAGCCTGTTTCGGATTGGAGATCAACTGCTCGAACCAGGCCGTATAGGATTCGGATGCTGCAATGTAGGCCGGCTCGTCCCAGGTCAATCCAATTTGTGGTGCGGTTAAAACGAGTACCACAATCGTCACCAGCGCCAGGATTGCGGCAATCCATTTATCGTTCGCTTGATCTCTTGTTTTCGATGTCATCTTCGATTCCTTGTTCTCGCTGTTATATTAAGTCCGGATTTTACCAGTTCCCAGGTTGCCCAGACGCATGGATCATATACTCCGTCGTTAGCCGGAGCTGAGATTTTTATCGAGAACTACTTAATCGATGGATCTCTCCACCTGTCTATGCTGTAGTAACGACAGAAGGGCGGGCTGCTTCTACAAACCATGGGGGTATTCATCCTTCCTGCGGCCTGAGAATTATCCGGCCCCTGGAAAAAGGCCCAGGCCGACGGCAATACTGATAATTAACAGGGCAATGATTATCACGGCGATGATCGCGATTGCGATGGGGACTATCTTCTCCCAAAATGGTGGATAGCGTCGATCGGGAGTCTTTGGTTTCTCGTCTTTATGCATGCGCGTCGATTCCTCCGGCTGGAATCTAAGTACCGGCCAATTTCAGTCGACTGTTCATCATAACGCATAAACCATCCGCAGTGAAATGGCTGTGCTTGAGGAATATGGTATAGAATGGGTTGAGTCGGTTCAGCATCGCTTCCAGGAAGGAGATCGTCCTGCCATGATCCATCCCGATGTGCTTGGTTTGATACTGGGCGGTGGGCGCGGTTCCCGTCTTTGGCCGCTCACGAAGCTGCGCGCCAAACCGGCTGTACCCATTGGCGGAAAGTACCGCCTGGTGGATATCCCGCTCAGCAACTGTCTCAACTCCGGGATTCAAAGAATCGCCGTCCTGACCCAGTTCAATTCCGTGTCTTTGCATCGGCACATCTCCCAAACCTACCATTTTGATTTTTTCCATTCCGGTTGGGTGCAGATCCTGGCAGCAGAGCAGACCTTCTCCAGTGAGGACTGGTACCAGGGAACGGCTGACGCCGTGCGGAAGCAGATGTTCGAGATTGAAGTCGCTGGGCCGCGTGACGTGCTCATCCTTGCCGGAGATCATCTCTATCGCATGGATTTTTCCAACCTCATCGAAACCCATCGCAGCGCGGATGCCGATGTGACAATCGCCGTCAAGCCGGTGTCCGAAGAAGATGCCCCGCGATTTGGCATTCTCAAAATGGCCGCGGATCAAAGCATTACGTCCTTCATCGAGAAACCGGAGGATCAGGCGGTGAGAAAAGAATTCGTCAGTCGAGACGATCCGGATTTGCCTTATTGGGGGTCGATGGGGATTTACCTGATTCGCACTCCCGTCTTGCGAGAACTGCTCCACTCGGACCACGACGATTTCGGTGGGGATGTCATCCCTGCGGCAATTGACTCGCACCGTGTCTTTGGTTCTCCGTTTGAAGGTTACTGGGAGGATATCGGCACTATACGCTCCTTTTACCATGCCAACTTGGCGCTGGCGCAACCGAATCCGGCATTCAATTTTCACGATCCGGATCAACCTATCTATACCCACCCCCGCTTTTTGCCCGGCTCACGCATCTATGATGTTCGCCTCGATTGCGTAAAACTGGCGGATGGATGCATCATCGAGGGCGCGGAGATCAAAAATGCGATCATTGGTATCCGCAGTGTCATTGGGGACGATGTGCTGATCCGGGACACTGTGATGATGGGAGCGGACTATTACGATGAAAAATCGTCACATCGAACGCCCGATTCGCTGCCGTTGGGGATCGGCAAGGGTTCACGCATCCGGGGCGCGATCATCGATAAGAATGCCTGCGTGGGCGAGAACGTCATCATCGAGCCGTTCCCGCAGGGAACGGAGATCGATAAGGGAGATTGGTTCGTGCGCGATGGTATTGTTGTCATACCCAAGCATGGTGTAATTCCGGACGGTACTCGCATCGGAGCTTGAGTTTGTGTTGGGAACGTATTACCCAAATGGATAATAGACTTGGCGCCGATAAAAGTGCTACAATCCCGCATATGTAGGTCACCGCCTTAAAAACAAAATAAACGGAGATTAGCGTATGGGTCTCTACCAGGCGGCAGAGATCACGAGGAGGAGGTTCCTCGCCGAAGGTGGGGCTAACCCCGGTTAACCACCGGGGGAAAATCGAACGATCAGCGGATGCCTCCGGAATCTGCCACAGATTCCACTCTCCTTTCAGGAAAGCCGAGCCTCAAAACCCTCTGGTGACAGCGGGGCCAAGGGCGAAGCAGTGGTCAGACATACACGTCGTGTGTGCCTGTAAACCTGAAAGGGCGCAGGATCCATGTTTTTTATGGGCACGCCCGGCGTGCCGTTTTTTATTTTCACATACCTGAACACAGCTCAGGCAGCAGCCAGAGCGGCTGTTGCTCCTCACGGGCATTTCTCCCTGCTTGATTACGCCAAGGTATTTGCAAAAATCTTGCGTCACTTCGAACGCTTCCATTTCCACGCGATCTTGGAAGGCGTTCGTCTTTCATTTGTGGTCCCCGGCAGTCCACGTCGATTGGCTGGAGTTGTGGCTCCAGTTAACGAGCACCTGCAGGTGTACACCAAGCGTATCCGCGATCCATATTACTTATTTTCTTAAGGAGGGCTCAAATGCAAATCGATTCAGGAGATACAACATGGATACTTGTCTCAACAGCACTGGTGCTGGTGATGACGCCCGCACTCGCTTTTTTCTACGGCGGCATGGTGCGGAAGAAGAACATCCTCTCGACGCTGAACCTAAGTTTCATCATGATCTGCTTGATCAGCTTACAGTGGGTGATCTATGGCTATTCGTTGGCCTTTGGTCCCGACATCGGGGGTTTGGTGGGGAGTCTTGAATTTCTCGGCTTCAACGGCGTTGGGGCCGAGCCGGCAGCAATCGCACCAACCATCCCCCACATGCTTTTCGCCGCCTTTCAGATGATGTTCGCTATCATCACGCCGGCCTTGATCACGGGAGCGTTCGTCGAGCGCGTGCGTTTCAAAACGTTCCTCGTTTTCAGCCTGCTCTGGGCGACGTTGATTTACGATCCGGTAGCACACTGGGTTTGGGGGCCGGGCGGTATTCTGGGCGCTGATGGATTGGGCGCGCTGGACTTCGCTGGCGGTACCGTCGTGCACATCACGGCTGGTTTTTCGGCGCTCGCTTTCGCGCTGGCGATTGGCCCACGTAAAGGATTCGGGAACGTCTCTTTCGGCCCGAACAACATTCCCTTCACGGTGCTTGGTGCCGGGTTGCTTTGGATGGGTTGGTTCGGTTTCAACGGCGGCAGTGCGCTGGCCGCCGATGGCTTGGCCGCCAATGCCCTGGTCACCACCAACACTGCCGCCGCCGCAGCGGGATTCATGTGGATGCTTGTCAGCTGGTTGGACAACAAACCCAGCGTGTTGGGAATCGTCACCGGAGCCGTGGTAGGCCTCGTCGCCGTGACGCCCGGGGCGGGATTTGTCACGCCGCTAGGCGCCTTGGTCATCGGCGCAGTCGCAGCACCCATCAGCTACTATGCCATAAAATTCATCAAGGGCCGCAATCTGGTCGACGAATCCCTGGATGTGTTTGCCTGTCATGGTCTGGGGGGCTTCTGGGGTGCCTTGGCCACGGGTTTGTTTGCCACCACGGCCGTGAATGCAGGTGGTGCAAACGGATTGTTCTACGGCAACCCTGGTCAATTTTTCACGCAGCTTGGTGCTTCGCTCGTGGTGATCGTGTTCTCCTTCGTGGTGACGTACGTCGTCGCCAAGTTGTTGGACGCCGTGATGGGCATTCGCGTCTCGAAAAACGCCGAAGTAGCCGGTCTTGATATCAGCGAGCACGCAGAGCGCGCATACAGCTAAGGAGAAGATTACCAATGACAAAGAAAATCGAAGCGATCATCCGTGAAGAAAAGTTGGATGACGTAAAAGCTGCTTTGCAAGCGATCGGCATCGTTGGCATGAACGTGGTTGAAATCCATGGCCACGGTCGCCAGGGTGGACTTTCGCTGGCGGGTCGAACGGGCACGTATAAGGTCGACATGCTGCCGAAGATCCAGGTTAACATTGTTCTCAGCGATCACAACCTGGAGAAGACCATCGAGGCGATACGCGAATCGGCAGTCACCGGTGAACAGGGGGATGGCGTCATTTTCATCTATCCGGTGGATGAGGTGATCCGTGTACGAACCGGCGAGCGAGGTAAAGAAGCATTGATGTACGAGGGGGATATCGACACTCGCTAGCTCAAGCTCGATACGCAGGTGTGCAAGCCCGGCTGGGCGTAGAGTCCTGGCCGGGCTTTTTAATTGCAATTATCCGCTTGGCGTGATCGTCACATAAGTCGGAAACGGCATCTCGATTTTTTCTTGCTCGAAGGCTCGTTTAATGGCCATAACCCCCTCGTTTTTCGCTTTCAAGTATCCTGCCTCACCGGTGTCGATCCAGTAGTACGCGGTGAAATCGATAGTGAAATCTCCAAAATTGGAGAACACGATTTGCGGCGCCGGATCTTGCAGTATTCCCTCGACGTTCTCCGAAAGGGTCTTGAGCGCCACGCGTGTTACCTTCCCCAGATCGGAGTCGGGTGCAACGCCAACGTTGAAATCAACTCGCCGGCGAGATGCGGCGCTGAAGTTGACGATCGGGTTGAGATAGACTTCCGAATTGGGGATGATAACGTGGCGTCCGTCCCAGGTACGCAGGGTGATGGCGCGCAAAGCGATATCCAATACCGTGCCTCCGTAGCCGACCACCTCGATGATGTCACCAATCTCGAAGGGTTGTTGGATGAGCAACAGCAAACCGGCGATGAAATTTTTGGCAACGTCCTGTAACGCAAAGCCGATGGTGATGCCGGCGACTCCCAACCCGGCGATCAGGCTGCTGAACCGTCCGGGTGCGATTTGATCCGCCGCCAGCACGATCCCAACCGTGAGGATTCCCCAATGCGTGAGCATTTCCAGGAGTAAAATAAGCTCCGGCTCGCGATTGCGGCGCTCCATCGAGCGGCGTACTTGCCTTTTCACGATCCTGGAGATCCAGTAGGCGACAAGCAGGACGAGCAGGGCCAATCCGAGGCGTGGCAAGAAGTCGATGATACTGTTGAGCACCTCATCGATGTTCAGATTGGATAGATTCATGCAAGACCTCCGCGAGATTCGAGTTTCTCCTTTTGATGATAGCACACCTGCGCCGAAGGTGTCGGTGCTCATGCCCTGCTTCAATGCGGGGGAAACGATCGACGAAGCGATGGCTTCCCTCGTCACTCAGACACTTGCGGACATCGAAATCGTGGCCGTGGACGATGGGTCTGGCGATGCGACCGCCGAAAAACTGGCGGCTTGGCGGAGGCGCGATGTGCGCATACGCGTGCTGACAATCCCGCACGGGGGAATCATCGCGGCGCTCAATGCGGGTTTGCGTCACTGCCGAGCTGCGTTGATCGCTCGCATGGACGCAGACGATCGATCCGGTCCGGAGCGATTGGAAAAGCAGGCGGCGTTTCTGGATGCTCACGAGGAGATCGCTGCGGTTGGTTGTCTGGTCGAACACTTTGCGGCGGATGAAATCCGTGAAGGGTTTCAGATCTACACGGATTGGCTCAACAGCCTGGTTACCGCGGAGGCGATCGCCAATGCGATCTATATCGAAAGTCCCCTCGCCCATCCGTCGGTCATGATGCGGCGCATTTGGATCGATCGCCTCGGCGCCTATCAGGATCATGGTTGGCCGGAGGATTACGATCTGTGGCTGCGCATGCATCTTCGTGGTGCGAAGTTCGCCAAGGTGCCGGAGGTGCTGCTTTTCTGGCGGGATCACGGTGCACGGCTGACGCGTACGGATTCTCGTTATTCGGTGGAAAATTTTCTGCGCGCCAAAGCGCGCTACCTTTGCCAGGGTCCACTGGCAGGGCGAGATGCGGTGATCGTCTGGGGCGCAGGGCAGATGGGCCGGCGTTTATCCAAGCACTTGCTTGCAGATGGGGCAGCGCTGCAGGCTTTCGTGGACATCGATCCGCGTAAAATCGGTCGCAAACAACGAAATCGGCCGATCATCGCGCCCGAGCATCTACCGGCGTGCCTTGGGCAGTACGAGAATCCTGTCGTCTTGGCGGCCGTAGGCTCACGCGGCGCACGCGCCTTGATTCGGGAGCAGCTGGTCCGGATGGGTCTGACAGAGGGCGTGCATTGGTGGGCCGTCGCCTGATCCTGGATGCGAGGCGTCATATGAGGCACGATAGCATTTCGCCGGTTTGCGCCCTCTGGGCCGCCGGATTGATTTCCCCAGAGTATGCCGGAAAATGAGAAAGGCTAGCCGCGCTTGGTATTCGACTTGCGGACTCGAGCGTACGCATGAGCAGCTGGTTTTGTACTCAAGAACAGGATCGCTGCCATCAGAACCGCGGAGGTCAAGCACCATGCGCATGTGGCGCCGATCACGAAAGGTTCCAGGAAGGTCAGATAGATGGAGAACAGGGTGCCGAACATCGCCATAACGAAGATGGCCATGAGGGCGAAATCGGAGATGCGATCTGAGAAGATGCGCGTGATCCCCCAGGCGATTAAAAGGGCGACGTAGCCGATGATGCCCATCGTTCCAATGGGGACGAGGCCGAGGAAAAGCGCATACGAACTATTCTGAACGGTGTTGCAGTCTCCCACCGGTCCACAAACCGCTTCCGTGCCGCTGCTTTCCACGTAGAACAAGTAGCCGGCGACGGCGATTCCGACGATCAACAGCGGAAGGATCATCCAATGTGAGGGGATCGGGTTCTTTTGGATTGGCGGATTGCGCAGGCTCGCGAAAACGAAGCCGATGCTGACGAGCATGCCAAGCAAGACTACGACGGAAATGCTGTTGGCCAGCGGATCTTGTTTGAACCGCTCGATTACGGAGCTGCCCGCTTCGACGTCGATCGCCGCGGCCTCTTCCGGACTCTCGGCCTGCGCCTCGGTCGGAGTGGCTTCTGCTACGACCGTCGTTTCCAGAACCAAACCGGAAAGGATCTGATCGATCCCTGGCAAGGCGGGCCAATCGATTCCACCTTGTTCTACACCGTCTGCAACGATTCCCGGGAACTGCGCGGGAATGTCGCCGCTGCCGACCAGGCGGATTTCTCCGACGAACAATGTGGGAACGTACCCCTCAGTCTCCGCTAGATTGAAGGCCTCCAGTGCTGCTGTAAAGAATTCACCTCCTTCTTGTGTTGCGACATCCACGTACAGGACCGAAAGTTGATCACCGAAAAAGCCGACAAACGGTGGTTCTCCTTGCGCCTCTTCCGTTGCGGATACGGATCGATAGATGTCGATCGTTCCACCGTAGGATTTCCAGAGTGGCGGCAAGGTCTCCGTAATCACCAGATGGCAATGCGGACATGTCGGGCTGTAAAACAGGACAGCTTTTACGTCGGCATCATCTTGTGCGCTGGTTGTGAAGGGCAGCAGCAAAGCAAGCAGAATGACGAGTATACTGAGGCTTTCGATCGTGCGTTTCATGAAGGCTCCTGATCAAGACGACATCCAATCGTCCACGTGAATCAATTCACCAAATTATACCGCCTCACGTTGCTGCCACAATGACCAGAGATGATCCAGACGGTCTTTTAACCGACTTGCCAACGTATCGCCACCTTGCGTCGTTACATCGTCTTCGTTTTCCAGGATGGCGTACGGTACTTTGAATCCCTTCACCAGAACGAAATTTGGATCGCTCGCAGTGAACGTATGCCAATCGTCATGGCGATAGAGCGCATCCATTTTGTCTTCCTCCAGGCTGTGTTCGAGGATGCTGTCCAATCGTTCGACGTTCTCCCTGCGTTGGTTCTTCCTCTTCGACTCCTCGTATGAAACCTGGATGTACAGACAGGCTGCTCGTTCCAGAATCTGCTCACTCAAGTGTTGATAAGCGCTTTGATAGCCACCAACTGACGTTCCGCGGGAAAACTCGATAATGCAGGTGTGTGCCTCGTGCTCGTCTCGAATCCACTTCTGGAAATCGAGGCTGAGTCGGCGTATGAGAAGATGCCATAAATCGTCGTGAATGAAATACCCCTCGGGCGTGGTGTGCAGACGAGGGCGTTGGAAAATGCGGGTCAAGATGTCGTCTTCCTCGAACCATGACCACAACATGGGAAAATCATCGAGTATGTGCATCGGCCCGATGTGAAAACGGGCGATCCGATCCTCGAGAGGCCGTTGTTCTAGGTAGTTGATGATTTCGCTCTTACCGGCGGCCGGTCGAGCATTCAGGATCAAGACAGGGAAAAAATCGGCCATGGGTTTTGCCCTTCGCGTTCAGGGGGAGCAATGTCAGCGGTTTGACGACTCGTTCATGCGGTAATATTCCTGCAAGCTGCAAACGTTCAAGTCCCGTGCTCGCAGAGCTTGAATTCCATTGACTGCCGCCTGCGCGGCACTGAGGGTGGTCGTGTTGGGAACGCCGAATCGAACGGCCGCCATGCGCAGTCTGGAACCGTCGCTGTAGGCTTCCGAACCCAGAGGGGTATTGATGACGAGATCGATCTCTCCGTTGCTGATGAGATCAACCACGTGCGGGCTGCCTTCACTGACTTTGTTGATCGTTTCGACCTCCAGGCCGGCGCGTGAAAAGAACGCCGCGGTGCCTTGCGTGGCAACGAGCTTGAAGCCCAGACGCGCCAGGTCGCGTGCCAACTTAAGCGCGTTGCTTTTATCGTAATCGTTGACACTGATGAACACGGTCCCCGTCAGCGGCAGTGAATTGCCGGCAGCGAGCTGCGCTTTGGCGAATGCGTGACCGAAATCCTTGGCGTGACCCATGACTTCGCCCGTGCTGCGCATCTCCGGTCCCAGACGGCTGTCAACCCCGAAGAATTTTTTAAAGGGAAGTACGGCTTCTTTGACGAAGAATCCCCCCACCGTGGGATCGTTTTCCAATCCCACCTCGACGAGTTTGGATCCCATGATGACTTTGGTGGCCAGCTTGGCCAGGGGAAATCCCGTGGCTTTACTGACGTACGGAACGGTGCGGCTGGCTCGCGGATTGACCTCCAAGGTGTAAACGATGTCATCTTTGACGGCGAATTGGATGTTCATCAGCCCGCACACTTTGAGCGCCTGGCCGATTTGTGCGGTGTACTCGCGGATGTGGGAAAGGTGGTAGGCGGATACTTTGTAGGGCGGTAAGACGCAAGCCGAGTCGCCGCTGTGAATGCCCGCTTCTTCGATGTGCTGCATGATGCCGCACACGGCGACGTTTTCGCCGTCGGCGATGGCGTCGAGATCGATTTCATAGGCGTCTTCGAGATAATGGTCGATTAAAATGGGCTGTCCCGGAACCGCCTGAAAGGCGCTATGTATGTATTGCCCCAGGCCTTCATCATCATAGACGATCGCCATGGCGCGTCCGCCCAGGACGTATGACGGCCGCACGATTACCGGATACTTCACGCTCTTGGCGGCCTCGAGCGCTTCCTCAAGTGAAAGCGCCATGCTGTGAGCGGGAACGGGGATACCCAGCTCGTCCATCAATTGACAGAATCGGCCGCGGTCTTCGGCGATGTCGATCGAGTCGAAGGACGTGCCGAGAATGGGAATCCCTGCCGCCTCGAGGGCGGCTGCCAGCTTGAGCGGTGTTTGTCCGCCAAACTGCACGACGACGCCCTTGATCGGCTGTTCGCGTTCGATGATGTTGAGGGTGTGCTCCAGCGTGAGCGGTTCGAAGTACAGCCGGTCGGACGTGTCGTAATCCGTGCTGACCGTTTCCGGATTGCAATTGATCATGATCGCTTCGTAGCCCGCTTCGCGCAAGGCGAAGGCGGCGTGGACGCAGCAGTAGTCGAATTCGATGCCCTGACCGATGCGGTTGGGACCGCTGCCCAGGATGATAACTTTCTCCCGATCCGTGGGTTTTGCCTCGCTCTCTGTCTCGTAAGAGCTGTAGAGGTAAGGCGTGTAGGACTCGAATTCGGCGGCGCAGGTATCGACAACGTGATAGGTGGGCAGGATCTCTGCGGCGATTCGACGGGCACGCACGTCCTGCGCTTCGACATTCGGGGATTCCGCTTTGGGCGTTGGTTCAGACAGATCGGATTGCGACAGCAGCCAGGCGATGTGTTCATCGCTGAAGCCGGTCTGTTTGGCGGCCCGTAAAAGATCATCCGGAAGTTCTTTCAGCGATGGATATTCGACGAGCGATCTTTCCAGGGCGACGATCTCGGCAATCTGTGTTGTGAACCACAGGTCGAATTGGCTCGCTCGGGCGACTTCTTCCACCGTCTTCCCCTGGCGCAGCGCTTCCCATACGGCCCAAATGCGTTTATCGGTGGGATGTCCCAGGCTGCCCAATTTACCGTCCCACATGCGATATTCGGCGGTTGGAAAGGGTGTCCG
>CAYYVY010000074.1:0-15428 GCA_964475265.1 uncultured Anaerolineaceae bacterium
GAGCACGTCCCCCGTTGCTCAAACTGGCCAGGTACAATACCGCACGGACGGCGTAATCTGCCTGGCGAGTAATTTGCATGCTGACCTCCAGTATAATTCGGCCTTATTTCCTCTCAAGGATAGGAGTTGTCCTGTTCAGGATAGTTTACTTTTGGATCCTGGATTGGGCAAGTGCTTTGTGTCACGGTGCCTGCATGACCTTAAGCGAGCTGTTTGAGTTGCCGCGCTGGAAAGGCGTGGTATGATTGCGCCGAAACCCGGTATCGAGACCGAGAGAAACGAGGCTAATCCGTGAAGGAAATTGCAGTCGTCGGCACTGGATATGTCGGACTGGTTACCGCAGCGGGGTTTGCTGACCTCGGGAATCGTGTTATCGCACTGGATGTCGATAAAGCGAAGATCGAGGGCCTGAATAAGGGGCAAATGCCGATCTACGAGCCCGGCCTGGAAGAAATGGTCGCTCGCAACGTCGCGGCGGAAAGATTGATCTTTATCACCTCCTATCCTGAAGCGCTGAAGAACGCAGAGTTCGTTTTCATCGCTGTGGGTACACCGGAAGGGGTCGATGGGGAAGCGGATTTGAAGTACGTGCGATCGGCCGCGATCTCGATCGCAAAAGCGATGGTCGCACCGTTGATCGTGATCAACAAATCGACGGTACCCGTTGGGACCGGCGATTGGGTTGCGGATATTATTTCGTCCGAACAGGAAAAGCCCATCCCATTTTCGGTCGTCTCTTGCCCGGAATTTCTGCGGGAGGGATCGGCGTTGTTGGATTTCATGAATCCATCCCGCACGGTATTGGGTTCCACGGATTTGGACGCCGCCGAGAAAGTGGCCCAGCTTCACCTGCCTCTCCGGGCGCCGATAATGATCACGAACTTGCGCACCGCGGAGATGATCAAATATGCTTCGAACGCTTTCCTGGCCACGCGGATCTCGTTTATCAACGAAATCGCCAACATCTGCGAGGAACTCGGCGCCGATGTAAAGGAAGTAGCGAGCGGCATGGGGTATGATCCGCGCATTGGACCTCATTTTCTTGATGCGGGGCTTGGATACGGCGGTTCGTGTTTTCCCAAAGACGTAAAAGCGCTCGCACACATGGCAGCCGAAAAAGGCCGTCATCCGCAACTGCTGCAGGCGGTCATGGATATCAACCTCGATCGACGCAGATTGCTCCTCGAGAGAGCTGAAAATCTCCTGGGCTCTTTGGATGGTAAAACGATCGGTTTATTGGGATTGACGTTCAAACCGAATACGGATGACATTCGCGAAGCTCCGGCATTGGACCTGGCACGGCAGCTGGTGGAGAAAGGTATTAAAATTCGTGCCTACGATCCGGAGGGCATGTCACGTGCGAAGCAGGCCCTACCGGAAATCGAAATGGCCGAGAACGCCTACGAACTGGCGCGAGGTTGTGATGCCTTGTTGGTCTGTACCGATTGGAACGAATTCAAGCACTTGGATCTAGTCCGCATTCGGGACGCAATGCGCTGTCCCGTCATCGTCGACGGTCGCAACATCTATGACCCCGCGCAAATGGCACAAGTCGGTTTTCATTATCGTGGCGTGGGGCGCGGTTACGGACCGGATGGCGAGCCAGAAAACTCAAGCTTGAAAGGCGATTGAGGATCAGGAATGAATTCGAATGCAGATGCGCCGATCCATCAGCACCGATTGCGTAACGGGCTGACGATTCGCATGCAGGAAGTGCGCACCTCGCCTATCGTGAGCGTTTGGATGTGGTATCGGGTAGGATCGCGCGACGAGCACGCCGGATTGACGGGAGTATCTCACTGGGTCGAGCACATGCAGTTTAAAGGCACACCGCATTTCCCCGCCGATGTTTTGGACCGGGAAATTTCGCGTTGCGGTGGATACTGGAACGCCATGACCTGGCTGGATTGGACTGCGTACTACGAGACTCTGCCCAGCGACAAGCTGGATTTGGGACTGCGGCTCGAGGCCGATCGAATGATAAACAGCCTCTTTGAACCGCCTGAGGTGGAATCGGAACGAACAGTCATTATCTCGGAGCGTCAGGGGCACGAAAATGAGCCGACCTTTCGATTAGCGGAGGAGGTACAAGCAGCGGCTTTC
This sequence comes from uncultured Anaerolineaceae bacterium, assembly GCA_964475265.1. Taxonomy (GTDB): domain Bacteria; phylum Chloroflexota; class Anaerolineae; order Anaerolineales; family E44-bin32; genus WVZH01. Next base: position 2,104 of record CAYYVY010000074.1, read on the forward strand.
CGGGTTCACGCTTACCATCACGAGGTGATTGGAGACCTCGTGGATTTGCAGTCAATGACCCGCGAGGACCTTTACCGGCATTATCGACAATATTACATTCCCAGCAACGCCGTACTGACCATCGCAGGAGATTTCCACAGCCAGGCCATGTTGAAGAAGATCCGTTCGGAGTATGGCTCGCTTGCGCGTGTAGCTCCTCCGGAGCGCCTGCAGCGTCCCGAACCCGTTCAACGGGGGGAGCGGCGTGTTGTGGTCGAGGGACCCGACCCAACCCCATTCCTCCAGGTTTCCTACCACGCACCTCCCGCAAACGACCCGGACTTCTTTCCCCTCACGGTTCTCGACAGCGTACTAACCGGTGCGGCGAGCCTCAATCTCTTCGGGGGTGGAATCTCGAACAAGACTTCGCGGTTGTACCGGGCGTTGGTGGAAGGCGAAATCGCCGCTTCTGTCCATGGAGGTTTGGCTGCGACGAGCGACCCGTACCTGTATTCCATTCATGCAACTATCCGTCCCGATCGTTCTCCCGAGCGCGCGCTTGAGGTAATAGATCAAGAGATCGCTCGCGTTCTGGAGGAAGCCCTCAGCGAGGATGAGCTCGTGAAGGCTTCGAAACAAGCTCGGGCACTTTTCGCCTTCAACAGCGAAAGCGTGACGAACATCGCCTTCTGGCTGGGTTTCAGTGAAATGTTTGCCGACTACAGCTGGTTTGCGGAGTATCCCCAGCGCGTCGAGGCGGTAAGTGCGCAGGACATCCTTCGTGTCGCGGCGAAATACCTTCGTTCATCGAACCGCGTGGTGGGAATCTACCGGCCTCAAAACGGACTTGCTCATGGCTGAGATAATTGCGGCGTTGCCTCAGCTCGATGTTCGCAGGCTGCCTGGCCCGGAGACGGTTCTTCGACGTGTTTTACCCAACGGGATTACAGTGCTTGTGCGGGAAAACTTCACCAGCTCGTCCGTTGTGATTTCCGGCTACATGCACGTCGGTTCGTTGGATGAGAAACCCGAACAGGCGGGATTGGCGTATCTGACAGCGCAGGGATTGATGCGCGGCACTGCATCCCGCTCGTTTCAAGACATCTTCGAAACGGTCGAATCCATCGGGGCGCAAATAGCTTTCGTCGGAAGGACCCACACGACCAGGGTGTTCGGGAAGGCATTGGCGGAGGATCTACCCCTGCTGCTCGATGTGATCGCCGATGTTTTACAGGATTCTGTATTTCCCGGGATCGAATTCGAGCGAATGAAGGCACAACATCTGACAGCGCTGGCGTTACGCGATCAAGACACCCAATCACGTGCTGTACTCGCCTTTGACGACCTCGCATATCCCAACCATCCCTACCGCTTACCGACGGGTGGATTTCAGGAGACCATACAGCAACTGCACGTGGAGGACCTGCGGGAATTCCGCGCACAGCACTACTCCCCGAACGGAATGGTGCTCGTGATCGTTGGGGCAGTTGAAGCGCAGAAGGCGCTTGCAGCTATCGCCGATGCCTTGGGGGATTGGAATCCCAGCCTGACGTACGAACGACCTGCTTTGGGAGAGCTCGAGAAGCCCAGGACGAAGCAGCGCAAGGACGTACATCTGGAAGGCAAGAGTCAGTCGGATCTTGTCATTGGCGCAGTGGGCCCTACGCGGCATCATGAAAAGTATCTTGCAGCAGTACTTGGCAACAACATTCTTGGCCGGTTTGGCCTGTTCGGGCGCCTTGGAGAGGCTGTTCGTAAGACAGCCGGGTTGGCTTATTATGCCTACAGTACGCTGACTGGTGGTCCTGGCCCGGGTCCTTGGCAAGTGATTGCCGGCGTTCACCCCGCCAATATCGAGCGGACGATTCAAATTGTCTCTGACGAAATTCGGCGCTTCTCCACTCAGCCGGTAAGCCAGGAAGAGCTGCATGACAACCAGGCGAATTTTATCGGTGGTTTGCCGCTGCGGATCGAATCCAATGAGGGGGTTTGCGGCGCTTTGATCCATATCGAGCGCTATGATCTGGGATTGGATTATTACCAGCGCTACCCGCGAACGATCGCCGCGATTACCCGTGAGGACGTACTGGAAGTTGCCCGGGAATTTCTCGATCCCGACCGCTTGGTGATTGCGGCTGCGGGTCCGAAAATCGAGGAGGGATGATGTTAGCAGCAGGGGTAGACATCATCGAAGTCGACCGTCTCGATCGGGCAATCTTACGCCACGGTCAACGTTTATTCAATCGCTTCTATACCGCTCAGGAGCTGATCGACGCACAGGATCATACCCCCGCGCTGGCGGCGCGTTTCGCCGCGAAAGAAGCGGTGGCCAAGGCGCTGGGAACCGGTATCGGTGACGTCGGCTGGAGAGAAATCGAGATTGTCAACGGACCGCAGCGCAAACCGGTCCTCCGGCTTCACGGTAGGGCAGCTGAAGTAGCTGAAAGATTGGGTCTCAATCACTGGTCCGTCTCGCTCAGCCATACGCACCAACATGCGCTGGCCATCGTCGTTGCCATCCAGGCAGCAGATTGATCGGATTCCCCGGATCGAATCGTTCTGACCCCGTTCGAATTCGAATGTGATCGAAGTGCGTGAGCGACCCAGTTGTTTTCTGGGGACCTACCAACTTCGCCAACAGACAATTTCAACGTGAAATCACCCCGGCATGCAGAGATCGGCCCGGGCATGCTGGACCATGAAGTTTGCTCTTCGGAAGGCGGTCTCGAAGGGTACACTTTGACGAAATCAACCCGGCGTGTTATACTGCTCCAAGCTCCCGCCATAAGCACGAGCATGGCGGGAACAATTCTGCCCCTACGGGGTAATTCGCACGCTTCTCGACGAAAACGGGCGTGCCGGTCGGCCAGCCGGTTCCGTCTTCGAATGAAGGAAGCGGAGGATAAACGCACAGGAGGTGTACATCATGGCCGTTGTATCTATGAAGTCTCTTCTTGAAACCGGAGTCCACTTCGGGCACCGCACACGCAAGTGGAATCCTCGTATGAAGCCCTACATCTTTACAGAGCGGAATGGAATTCACATTATCGATCTGCAGCAGACCCTCGAAGCGTTAACCGCGGTTTATGCGTTGGTGCGCGATCGGGTAGCCGGTGGAGACAAGGTGTTGTTTGTCGGCACCAAGCGTCAAGCGCAGGAGACGATTGAACTCGAGGCGAAACGCTGTGGAATGCCCTATGTCAACGCCCGCTGGCTGGGCGGGACACTCACCAACTGGCGGACGATCCGCAGTAGTATTGATGAACTCGAGTCCCTCGAGCGACGGCGTGATGAGGGTGAATTTGAGCTGCTGACGAAGAAGGAAGCGCTCAGTCTGCATCGCAGGATCGACAAACTCGAGGGGCGTCTGGGCGGTATCCGCGAAATGGCCACCGTGCCAGAACTGCTCTTCGTGGTTGATGTACGCCGTGAGGAAACGGCGATCCACGAAGCAAATCTGCTGGAAATTCCCGTGATCGCCCTGGTCGATACGAACTGCAATCCGGAGAAGGTTGATTACGTCATTCCTTCGAACGACGATGCCATTCGTGCCATCAAGTTGATGGTCTCCAAGATCGCCGATGCCATCCTGGAAGGCAAGGCGCTGCGCAAGGATACAGAAGAAGAAGAAATGGACGCCACAGAAGATCTTGAAGCCATGGTCGCCGGGGAAGTGACCGATGAAGATCTGCTTGGCGAAGCGACGCTCGCCAAACTCAAAAGTGGGGATTATGACGAGGAACAGGCGAAGGCTGAGGCAGCGGCTGCTGAAACTGCAGCGGGTGAGGAAGAAGCTGAGGCGGATGAAGAGGAAGCCGAAGCTTCCACAGAAGATACACAAGCAGAATCCGCCGCTGATGACGGCGAACCCGAGACAGGAGACGAGGAATAGGCATGGCAGTTACAACGGAAGTTGTCAAGGAATTGCGTGAAAAGACAAACGCAGGCGTGCTTGCCTGTCGCAAAGCACTGGAAGAAACCGGTGGTGATCTCGAAAAAGCGGTAACATTGCTTAGAGAGCAGGGGATGGCGGCAGCCGCGAAGCGAACCGATCGAGCCACCAACAACGGCGTGCTGGATCTCTACAATCATGGAGACGGTCGGGTCGGTGTGATGGTGGAAGTGAATTGTGAGACGGATTTTGTGGCTCGTACGGATGAGTTCCGCAATTTCGCCCACGAAATTGCCCTGCAAATTGCAGCCAATTCCCCGCGCTGGTTGGAAGCTGACGATGTGCCGGAAGAGGTTCTCGAAGAGGAACGCGCGCTTGCCAGGAAAAGAGCAGAAAACGATGGAAAACCGGAAGATGTGATTCCGCGCATCGTCGAAGGTAGGATCGATAAATTTCTCGACGATAATTGTCTTTTACGGCAGGCCTACATTCGCGACGATTCCAGAACGATTGAGGAGTTGCTCAAGGAAGCCATTGTCTCAACCGGAGAGAATATCAGCATTCGGCGTTTTGAACGCTGGACGTTGGGAGAAGAATGCGATTAATCCTCACGGGCCAACCTCGGTTGGCCCGATTTTGTATTTCCCTGCGCGAAGAGGTGGATAGCACATCATGAAAAAGCCTGCATACGAACGGATCCTGCTCAAACTGGGAGGGGAAGCCCTTGCCGGGCCGCAAGGATTTGGCATCGACCCACATCGGGCAGAAGCGGTAGCAGCCCAAGTCGATAACGTGCGCAAGCAGGGCGTGGGAGTGGCGTTAGTGATTGGAGCGGGCAATCTGTGGCGCGGCAGGGAAGGTATCACACGGGGCATGGAGCGAGCTACCGCGGATTACATGGGGATGCTCGGAACGGTCATGAATTCGATGGCCTTGATGGACGCCTTGGAACGACGGGGAATCGTAACACGCGTGATGTCGGCGGTGGAAATGCGCGCCGTCGCTGAGCCGTACATCCGGAGACGCGCCATCCGCCATCTCGAGAAGGACCGCGTCATTATCCTCGGGGGCGGCACCGGCAACCCATATTTTTCTACCGACACGGCGGCTGCCCTGCGCGCCATGGAAATCGAAGCCGATATTCTCATTAAGGCTACAAAGGTTGACGGCGTATATGACAAAGATCCGGAGATAAATTCGGACGCAAATCGCTTCGATCATCTCACGTATATCGATGCATTAAACCGAAGACTTCAAGTGATGGACAGCACTGCGATTTCACTCTGTATGGATAACAAAATGCCCATTTTAGTGCTGAATATGTGGCAAACCGATACACTGATCAAAGCCGTAAACGGTGAGTCTGTCGGGACAATAATCTCAGAATGATCTTTGTTCCCTAAGCATTGGACATCATTCCAACCCCATGAAGTTATATCGTTGATCGATGCAAGAAGCGCTGCGGTTTGGTAATTCGCTTCTTTGCGGTCTGTACTTGAGTGAGCGAATATCGCATTTTCAATCGTTTTACGCTATGCTTAAGTCGGCGATTGTTTTTGATTTGCTGGAGGGAGGATAATTCGCATGGTTCAGGATGCATTGAATGAGGCGAATGCTCGTATGGTCAGCGCGGTCAAGTCTCTGGAAGACGACTTGAGCACGATTCGGACCGGCAGGGCTTCTCCTGCACTCGTGGAGAAACTGTCGGTGGTGTACTATGATAACCCGACTCCTTTGATGCAATTGGCGACGATTTCAGCACCGGAACCCAGATTGCTCACGATTCGCCCTTTCGACCCCGGAAGTCTGAAAGACATCGAACGTGCAATCATGACTTCGGACCTCGGTCTTACACCCAACAATGATGGTAAGATAATCCGACTCAACATTCCGCCCCTGACCGAAGAACGCCGTCACGATCTGGTAAAAATTGTACGTAATCGTACGGAAGAGGCGCGAGTAGCGGTTCGAAACGTGCGGCGGGACGTTCTCAATGAGCTTCGAGAATACGAACGAGAGAAGCTCATATCCGAAGATGATCTCAAGCGCGGCGAGGATGATTTGCAAAAAGTAACCGATCGCATCATCGATGAACTCAACGGAGTTGGTTCGCGAAAGGAATCCGAAGTACTTGAAGTCTGAAATGCCGAGATCAAAACAGATGACGTTAGCGAAGGAAGTTGAACTTCCAGAGAACGTGCCAACTCACGTAGCCATCATCATGGATGGCAATGGACGTTGGGCGCGGGAACGCGGCTTACCTCGCCTGGCGGGTCACCGTGCGGGTGTAGAGAACTTGCGCGCTGTGCTGGAAGCGAGCGTCGAATTTGGGATTAAATACCTGACGATTTATGCCTTCTCCACAGAGAATTGGAAGCGACCTGTCGAGGAAGTACGAGGATTGATTAGAATCCTGGAGGAAGTCATCGACAGGGAAGTTACTGAGCTGCATCAAAATGGTGTCCAGCTGCGGCACGTCGGTGAACTCGATCGCCTGAGTCCGGAATTGCAGCGGAAAGTAATTCAGGCGATTGAACTTACACGCAACAACACTCGTCTCGTGCTCAACGTAGCCTGGAACTACGGTGGCCGGGCGGAAATCATCCACGCCATCCAACAAATGATCGGCGATGGCGTTGCGCCGCAGGATGTTGATGAAGAGCTTGTCAGTCAATACCTCTACACGGCCGGTTGCCCTGATCCTGATTTAATTATCCGCACTTCAGGCGAATTGCGCGTGAGTAATTTTCTGATATGGCAGAGCGCCTACGCCGAGTGGTATATATCCCCAACGTATTGGCCCGATTTTGGTCGTGAGGAATTGTTGAAAGCGCTTCGTGATTATGCCCAGCGTGAACGACGTTTCGGTCAGGTACCGACCCCTGTCTCAACAAAATCATAATCTGCGTCAGCGGATCGTTGTCATTCTCGTGGTGTTGCCCGCACTTGCCTGGGTGATCGCGGAGGGAGGTTGGCTTTATACGCTGACCTTTGCGGTTATTCTCAGCCTCGCAGCCGCCGAGTTCGGCTTGCTGCTTCGTACCAAAGGATATCGCCCATCCCTGCCGATTATGATCGTGGGTGTGCTGGCGCTGTCGATCGGTCGTTACTTGTGGGGATGGGGGAGTACGGTTCAGCTGCTTGCGATTCTTTGCCTCGCCGGCCAGGTGTGGCACAGCATTGACTACGAGCGCGGGGCAACTTCCTCCGGAACGGATTTCGCTTTAACGATGGGGGGATTGCTTATTTGCGGCTGGATCGGCCCGTATCTCATTTCGCTGCGTAACTTACCCGATGGATTGTGGTGGGTGCTGATCGTGCTCCCCTGCGTTTGGACGGCAGATGGATTCGCGTACGTTGTCGGGCACGCCATCGGTAAACGGCCATTGTGTCGTCGTTTGAGTCCCAGCAAGACCTGGGAAGGATACTTTGGTGGGGTGCTGGGCGGTGCGCTTGCCGGGTACTTGTTACACATGTTGTGGCAAACCGGATTTTCGGAAGCCAAGCCGGTCCCGATGGTCAGCGGTTTGATTGTTGGTATAATTCTCGGTGTATTGACGCCAATGGGGGATTTAAGTATCAGTATGATCAAGCGTGAATACAATGCGAAAGATACGAGCACTTTTATTCCCGGTCATGGTGGTTTACTGGATCGCTTGGACTCTTGGCTCTGGGCCGGAATTCTAGGCTACTATATCGTTCAATTTCTACAAAGTTGTTAAACATTGGGTTTCTTAATGTGAAGCAGGGAATGGATCAATCAGATCGAGGCCGATACGCTGCGAGGATGCGGCCCGGACGGCCAAAACGGGTGGACGGTTGCTTGGGTTCGTCTTGCTTGCGGATGATATATGGGCGTGCTATAATTTGCTGGTAAGATTAATTACCTAAGGCATTCCCCCCGTTGATTAAATTAGCGTAGGTTTTTTGAACCTCATGATGTGCCCGTCCACAATCGTTTAACCGTATGGGACTTACACCCAATTTGAAGCACTACGATGGATTGAAAAGTTATCTAACTCGGGGAGTTAACGCATGAATATTGCCCAATTGGAAGCCATGACCCTTGCCGACTTGCGCAGCATGTCGAAAGATTTGGAGATACCAAGAGCGAGTCGGATGAAAAAGGAAGATCTCATCCTGCACATCATGCAGGCCGATGCCGAACGCCGTGGTCTGGAATTGCGCGGCGGGGTTCTGGAAGCAATGAGCGAAGGGATGGGATTCCTGCGTGCAGACCACTATCTGCCGGGAAAGAACGATATCTATGTTTCGCAATCCCAAATTCGGAGGTTCAGTCTTCGCACGGGAGACATGGTCATCGGTCAGGTTCGGCCGCCCAAAGATACGGAGAAATACTACGGTCTACTGCGCGTCGAATCGATCAACGGCATGGACCCGGAGGAGGCGTGGAAACGGCCGAAATTCGAAGAACTGACCCCGATTTTCCCCGAAGAGCGCTTCGACCTGGAAACCGATCGGCTCACGTTGGCAACTCGAATGCTGAATCTGATTGCGCCGATTGGTATGGGCCAGAGAGGCCTCATCGTTTCACCCCCGAAAGCAGGCAAGACGACGGTGTTGAAGCAGATCGCCAATGCCATCTCAAAGAACTATCATGAGGTGCATTTGATGGTGGCCCTCATTGGCGAGCGTCCGGAGGAAGTAACCGACATGGACCGTTCGGTCGACGCCGAGGTGATCGCCTCCACCTTCGACGAGCCGGTGAGTTCGCACGTACGCGCTGCCGAAATGGCGCTCGCAAGAGCCAAGCGTTTGGTTGAATGTGGCAGAAACGTCGTCATTCTGCTGGACTCGATCACACGACTGTCCCGGGCTTACAACCTGATGGTCACGCCGTCGGGTCGTACGCTTTCGGGTGGTATTGATCCTGCGGCGCTCTATCCACCGAAGCGTTTCTTTGGTGCGGCGCGCAATATCGAGGAGGGAGGCTCCCTGACGATTATTGCCACTTGCCTGGTGGATACAGGATCGCGCATGGATGACGTGGTGTACGAGGAATTCAAAGGCACTGGGAACATGGAACTCCATCTTTCCCGCAGACTGCAAGAGCGGCGAATATTTCCCGCCTTCGATATCGACCGCTCCTCGACACGCCGCGAGGAATTGCTCCTGGGTCCGGATATCACACAACGCGTTTGGCTGATGCGGCGCATGTTCTCGCAGATGCTCTCACCGCCGCCCAACGGTGCCGGATTGGACATGGCGATGGCGACCGAAGCGCTTATCAACCGCATTTCCCACACCGAAAACAATATGGAATTCGTTGAAACCCTGACGGAGGCCTCCTTCTAGGCATGGCCGCCGACTTTCGAACGCAGGTCGTATCCCCGTTGAAGAAGGCTGCACCGGTTTTGTTCGGTTTCGCTGGCCTGCTTGCTGCCGTCGTGACCATATGGTTGAACATCGGTGTGGCGCAGGCTGCCGATGTGGAAGTGGTTACTCCGGAGGAAGTCGACACGGAAACTGCCCTGGAGGACGATCTAACCTTGCCGGCCTTCGATGCCGATCAGGTCGAAAGCCAACTTTCCCGCCACGTGAATCCATCAACACAAATCTCTCAGCGTTCGCGGGTCGAAATCCTGCGCTACACCGTCCAAAGCGGCGACGCCGTATTCAGTATCGCCGATAAATATGGGATCAAGCCTGAGACGTTGCTGTGGGGCAACTATGAAGTCCTAAACGACGACCCTCACCTGCTAAAACCGGGTCAGGAGTTGAACATCCTCCCTGTGGACGGCACCTATTATCAATGGGAAGAGGGGGACAATCTCGAAGCGGTTGCGGATGAATTTGGTGTTGAGCCACTGGCGATTGCGGAATGGCCCGGGAATGGTCTCGATCCCGCCAACCCGGTCGTCGAACCGGGAACGTGGCTCGTCGTACCCGGTGGATCCAGACCGCTGCGCCAGTGGTTGGTGCCGGATCCCATCCGGCCACAGGCCGGCGTCGGATCGGCGTACGGTCCGGGCGGCTGCAGCGGCGATTATTCGGGTGGCGCCGTTGTTGGAACCGGTGGTTTCATCTGGCCGACATCGAACCATTACCTTTCCGGAAATGACTACTGGTCGGGGCATCTGGCGATCGACATCGCCGCAGGCTACGGCTCGGCCATTTGGGCCGCAGACAGCGGGGTGACCGTTTTCGCCGGCTGGTCGACAGTCGGGTATGGCAACATGGTGATGATCGATCACGGCAATGGCTATTTGACGCTCTATGGGCACCTCGATTACGTCAGCGTCGGTTGCGGACAGAGCGTTTATCAAGGCCAAACCATTGGTGGTGGCGGCTCGACGGGCAACTCTACTGGACCCCATCTTCACTTTGAAGTCCGCTATCAAGGTGGTTTTATCAACCCCTGGTACGTTCTGCCGTAACTATACATAAGTTGTTCTCTTGACGATCCTCAACGGCATGGTAATATGCCTATCGCCGAGGAGTATTCAGAGACATGACTGTAGATTCGCAAGCCGAGATACCTTCCCCTAAAACGTCCAGCTCACGACCCAAACGGCGCTTTGAAATGTGGCTCGGGATCGCGCGCATTACCTTACGCGAGCCGATCAAACGCATCGCCGGTCATGTCGCCATTCTGGTCATCATCGCTGCCGGTATCTGGGCGGCAAGAATGGGTTTTGGCACGATGAGTGTGGCTGCCGAGCAGACCAGTGATGAAATCGAAGAGCAGTCCAGCGTAAATGTATCCGTGCCTGAGATCGTGGAATTGCCCTCGTTCGCCGCCGGTGGTCTGCTGCTCGAAGATGAAATTATGCGCTCGGCGGATATCCACACGGTTTTACGCGATCGACCTCGCATGGATATCGTGAAATATGTGGTGCAGTCGGGCGACACTTTGTTTGGCATCGCTGAAAAATTTTCCTTGAAGCCCGAGAGTGTGCTTTGGGCGAACTTCGCCGTTCTGAAGGACGACCCACATCGATTGCAGCCCGGGCAGGAGCTGAACCTGCCGCCGATCGATGGCGTGCTTCACGCCTGGAGTACGGGTGAGGGTTTGTCGGCGGTTGCGGAATACTATGGCTCATCAGCACAGGAGGTGATCGAGTGGCCGGGCAATCATCTCGATCCGGACATCGACTTCTCCGATCCGCCCATCGAGGCCGGGACGCTGCTCGTCATACCGGGCGGCAAGCGAGAGATCGTCACCTGGAGCGCACCGCGCATCACGCGCGGCAATCCGGCGGTTGCCAGTATTTTGGGCCCTGGTGCATGCGGATCGGTGTATGACGGTCCCATTGGCACCGGTGTGTTCATTTGGCCGACACCGCTGCATTATCTTTCGGGCTACGATTACAGCTCTGTCCATCAGGCCATCGACATCGCCGGAAGTACCGGTCACGCCATCTTCGCTTCCGACAGCGGAGTCGTCGTTTACTCGGGCTGGAATGATTGGGGATACGGCTACGTGATCGTCATCGATCACGGCAACGGCTGGCAGACTTTGTACGCGCACCTCAGTGCCATAAACGTGGGCTGCGGGCAGGCGGTGTTCCAGGGTCAGGTCATCGGTGCGATGGGCAGCACCGGAAACAGCTCGGGTTCCCACCTGCATTTTGAGATCATGAACGACGAGTACGGCAGGGTTAATCCCTGGAATTACCTTCCATAGATGCTCGTTCGTCGTTCACGCAGAACAACTGAAAAGCGGGGTGTCTCCCAGGACACCCCGCTCGATATTTGTATCGGCGTTACTTGGCGATCGATGACGTTTATTTCTATCCTGTTTTACGCTGCATGAGATACATCGTTCGCTCGGATTCTTCAATTTTAACGCTTTCGACGATTGTGAAATATTCCGCGAAGATTTGTTCCAGGCTTTCCTGCGTATACTGGGGAAAGATATCCTCGCGCGTCGCCAGCAGGCGTTGGACCTGTGAGTCGCTCTTGGGGACGAATTCGAGAATGAGCCACGAACCCATTTGGTGGAAGAATTCCGCCAGCATTGGCAAGGGCACGTTGTTGGCGATGGCCATGTGGTGAATCAATGCGAGGGCGAGGATGGCATCCGTGGGTCCTCTCTTGATGAAAGCATCTCGTTCCTCGTTGTTCCAACCCAGGTCGGGGCTGGGATTGGTGAGATCGAGCAGCAGCGGCAGCAAGTACCGTTCGCCGTTCGACTTCACGCTGCGATAATTGAGTTCAACTGCCAGGGGGTCGATATCGAATGCAAGCGTGGGGATTTGGTTGTCACTGGCCAATCGGCTGAAAAATCCCACGTTGGCGCCGAGATCCCAGAGGTTCTCGGGATGGATGCGCTCAATAAAGCCCTGAACGATACGGCGTTTGTCTTCCAGGGCGGTCGCGGTGTAATTAAGGCTGCTGTCGTAATAGTCTCCCCATTCGGTTTTGATCATTCCCCATTCCAGCTTCTGGACCAAGCGTTCGAGGCTGTCGATCAATCCGAGAAAGGAAACGCGGCTCATGCGACGCGTCACGGTCTTCTTGTCCACCGTTTTATCGGCGTAATGCTTCTGGCTGGCCGCGTGCAGGTGTATGTGAGAAAGCAGCCCAAAATTGAGCTTCGTGCGTCCAGGAAGTAAGTTACTGGCCAGATCGAGGGGAATGCCGTCGATGTAAACACGGAGCAGTTGGTTCAAGCGAATGTCCCGAAGCGCCATCAAGGCAAGGGGGGCCAGGAAGTGCTGACAAAATTGGCGGTACGCCGTCCATGGTTCCCCTTCTCGATATCGTTCGAAGGAAAGGGTGTCGATGAACACCGGTCGCCCATTATGGAATTGGATGTTATAGGCGCTGCAATCTTTCAGCGACATATCAAACTGCAGCGACCGCTTTTGAATTTCAAGGGTCGTTAGTGCGGCGTCCTTTAATTGGCCAAAACACCATTCGTAGGGGTAGGAAATGAATTGCAATCGTTCGGGTCGAATGATTTTGTATGCTTTAGTTTCCTCGGCCGGCGGTACATCCACTTCCTCATGTTCCAGAAGCAGGCGATCATCCAGAAGCGATTTGTATAGTCCGGACTCGGTCAGGCGCTCGTATTCCGGGCGATATACTTCATTGACCTGGCGGTAGAGTGTCCCCTTGCGTTGGAATAAAAATCCGCTTGGATCGCGAAAGGATGCCGCGTGCCTAAGACTGTTCGTCATCGGAGGGAAGCTCTTCTTCGTTCTTCGGTCCCCTGCGGAAGAAATTCTTTATCTTGCCCCAGGAGGCACGAATTGCGAACATTCCTCCGAGCAAACCTGCGATCAGCAGCTGCAGAAGGTAGCTGCCCGAGCCCGGATCGAGGTAGGCTTGTTTCGTTCGCAACAGATCGAACAAGGTTCCTGCAATAAGTGCAGCGAGAGAATCCGTGTGTAATGCGTTCATGTTGTGCTTCGTTCTCCTTACGTGAATTCAGATTCTCTATTGTAAAGGGATTGTCGCCACAATGAAAGGTCAAGCGTGATTCTCT
>CAYYVY010000075.1:0-15160 GCA_964475265.1 uncultured Anaerolineaceae bacterium
ATGGACTGCATCACCTGCCACAACCGCATCACCCATCTCATTCTGACGCCGGAAGGCTCTGTGGACCAATTGATGACGCGCGGTTTGATCTCCCCCTCGATTCCCGAGATTCACCGTAAAGCGCTCGAGGTTCTGCGCGCAACGTATGCATCCAAAGAAGAAGCGTTGTCCAGCATCGAGGCGCTAGAAGGTTGGTATGCGAGCAACTATCCGGAGTACGCCGAAGCGAATCAAGAAACGATCGCAACGGCGATTGGCGCACTACGAGATTACTACGATCAATCCGTTTTCCCGGATCAGAAAGCCGACTGGAACACTCATTCGAACAATGTCGGCCACCAGGATTCACCAGGATGTTTCCGCTGCCACGACGGCGAACACATCAACCAGGAACAAGCCGCGATCCGCCTGGAATGTAACCTCTGTCACTCCATTCCCGTCGTCGCAGGACCTGCGGATTTCACGGCCGAAATCGAAATCAGCCGCGGACCGGAACCCGAGTCGCACCTGCATTCCAATTGGATCAACTTGCATCACGAAGCTTTCAACGAATCGTGTGCCCCCTGCCACACCATCGACGACCCGGGCGGCACTTCCAACACCTCCTTCTGCTCCAACAGCGCCTGTCATGGAACCGTATTTCAGTATGCAGGGTTCAACGCTCCTGCGCTGCGCGAAATTCTGCACGAGCAAGTCCCGGAAGAAGCAGAGGCCACCGAGATTTCGGTTGAAGAGGGACCACCTACGTATGATACCGTCATTGGCCCGATTTTCGAGGCGCGCTGCAGCGCCTGTCACGGCGAAGCGGGAATGCGTGGACTCAACCTGACAACGTACGCGACGGCTCTCCAGGGCAGTGAAAACGGCGAGGTCATCGTACCCGGCGATCCGCAGGCAAGCCGCATCCTGCAAATCCTGACTGCGGAACAACCCCATTTTGCCCAACTCACCGCGGAAGAGATGCAGTGGCTTATCGCTTGGATTGCGGACGGAGCACCGGAAAATTAATATCAGACTCGAGGCGAAGTAGACAGGACATATGCCATGAGCGGTAATGAAATTGCGCTTGATCGAAGGAAGTTTCTTAGTCTTGCCACATGGGCCATCGGCGTGTTGATCGGCGCCGGAATGGGTATCCCGGCCATCGCCTTCATCATCGGCCCGGCTCTTCAAGGCGCAGAGGAACAAGCCTGGATCCGCTTGGGTTCGGTATCCAAGGTCGCCTTGGGAGTGCCGACCCTGTTCAAAGTCACGCTCGAGCGTAAGACCGGATGGATCGTGAATGAAGAGGAACAATCCATCTACGTTCTGACCGAAAACGGACGTGATTTCATCGCCATGTCCAACGTCTGCACCCATTTGGGCTGCCGCGTACGTTGGATTGATGACCGCGAGGAGTTTTTCTGCCCCTGCCACAACGGCGTTTTCGACAAGACGGGCGGCGTGGTCGACGGCCCACCCCCACGTCCACTCGATCGATATGAAGTCAAAGTCGAAGACGACCTGCTGTATATCCTGGGAGGTTGATATGGCGGCGCGAATAGGCAACTGGCTCGATCGGCGCTTCGGCTGGCGCTCCGTGTGGCAGACCGTCTTTCTGCGCAAGGTTCCGAAGGTGAATTGGTGGTTCACGCTGGGCAGCGCTACGCTCTTCGTTGCCATCAATCAGGGAATCACCGGCATCTTGCTAACCACCTACTACGTCCCTACGCCGGACCACGCCTACGAAAGCATCCAATACATCACCACGCAGGTACCGGCGGGATGGCTCATTCGCGGTTTGCATCACTGGGGGGCAAGCGCCATGGTCCTGCTGACCGTTCTGCACATGCTGCGTGTGATCGTATACGGCGCCTACAAATTCCCGCGCGAGATGACCTGGTTCACGGGGGTTCTGCTGTTGATCGTGGTACTTGGGTTTGGTTTCACGGGGTATCTCCTCCCCTGGGACCAGAAAGCATACTGGGCCACGATCGTTGGAACCCGCATTGCTGGAGTCACACCCATCATCGGAGATTGGATACTCAAGATCATGCGCGGGGGAGAAGATCTTTCCGCCGTCACACTGGCGCGCTTTTTCGGAACCCACGTCTGGATCTTGCCCCTGTCGCTCATCCTGCTGCTCGGGGTCCATCTCTACCTCATCGTACGCATCGGTATCAGCTCCGTTCCCAAGAAAGGGGAATAGCCGATGAACGAGCAAGAGAAACAGGCCTATCTGGAAAAATACGAGCAGGAAAAGAAAAAAGGTGTCCCCTTCTTTCCGGACATCCTCTTCAAAGATGCCGTCGTATCTCTGCTGGTCTTCATCATCCTCGCCGCCTTGGCCTACTTCGTAGGCGCCCCGTTGGAAGCACGCGCCAATCCGGCCGTGACGGATTACACCCCTAGGCCCGAATGGTATTTCCTCTTTCTGTTCCAATTGCTGAAGTACTTCCCTGGTTCGCTGGAGGTCATCGGCGTCATTGTCATCCCCACGTTGGTGATACTCATACTATTTGCGCTTCCGTATCTCGATCGCAGCGCGAAGCATCACTACGCCAATAGACTTCCCATCGTCGGCGTGACCGCCCTGGTTTTCGTCGGCGTGATCGCGCTTTCGATTCAAGCCCATCGAGAAGCGCCGCCGCCCTCGGAAAGCACGAAGGGAGACCCCATCGCCGCACTCTACACCGAGAACTGTGCGCCGTGCCACGGACCGGGAATTACGGTTCGGACGGGAACGAACCTGCACGAGATCATCGCCCAGGGGAAACACGAGGGCATGCCGGCCTGGAATGCGGATCTATCCAGCGACGAGATCGACGCTTTGGTAGGTTTCATCCTCTCCCCAGTCGGCGATCAACTTTTCCAGGCACAATGTGCCGCTTGCCACAATGTTGAGGATTTGATCACCAGTGACCCGATCCTACTGAAAAACGCCCTCAAAGAAGGCCCAAATTTCAGCGAACACGCCGGAGTCGATGTCCCCGCATGGACAGACGTTCTGACGCCCGAAGAACGCATCAGCCTATTGAACTTTCTCGTCGCACCGGACGGGCAGCGGCTGTTCGACACCAATTGTGCCACCTGCCACGGACGTGCGATCGCTTTTTCCGGCAGCGAGACGGAGCTGGAATCCATCATCCGCCAGGGCGGGCAGCATCTGGAAATGCCCCCATGGCGAGAGACACTGACCGAAGTCGAGCTGGATACGTTGGCTGCATTCGTCGTCGATCCGAGCTCAAATCCGGATGGCAGCGCGCTCTTCGAACAGCATTGTTCGACGTGCCACGGCGAACGAATTCCCGCTGCGGACAGCGTTGAAGCCGCATACCAAGCCATCGCCAGCGGCGGAGCACACGAAATCATGCCGGTTTGGGGGGACATTCTCACCCCCGAACAGCTCGACGCGCTGGTGGAGTACACGTTCAGTACCGCCGTCGGCCCGCCGGTGGAATTGGGACAGGAACTATTCGATCAAAATTGTGCTTCCTGCCACGGCGACTTCGGTGAAGGCGGTCCCAATCCAACTCGATCAGGCGATGTGATCGCTCCCATCAGTTCCGCAGAATATTTGGGAACGCGTGACGACACCACGTTAAGAGCGGTTATCGCGCAGGGCCAACCGAATTTCGGCATGGCGCCGTTCGGCATTGCCAACGGCGGGCCGCTGGACGACGAAGACATCGACGCCATCGTTGCGTTCATCCGCAGCTGGGAAAACAACCCGCCGGTCGAAGTGCCGCCGGAGATCGCCGTTAGCGAACTGCCGCAAAGCACCGCCGGGATCTACCAAAGCTTGTGCGCTCAGTGTCATGGATTGACGGGGGAAGGCTTGATCGGTCCCGCGCTGCGCGATCCGGAATTTCAAGCCGCCAACACCGACCAGGACATTTTCGACACAATCAACTTGGGCCATGCGGCGACGCCGATGATTGCCTGGGGTGAGGTGCTGACTGCCGATCAGATGCAACAATTGGTTCAGTACATCCGCCGATTCGCAGAAAGCGAGCAGAGCGAGGCGGAGACCGGCGGCGAGAGTCCATCGTTCGCAGATGACGTCTTACCCATCCTCAACGAACACTGTGCGGCCTGCCACGGCACGTTTGGCGGGTGGGACGCATCCAGCTACGACAGCGTAATCACCACGGGAGACAACGCGCCGGTGATCATCCCGGGGGACATCGAAAACAGTCTGCTCGTACAGAAGATAGCGGGAACCCAGTCCGAAGGTGCGATGATGCCTCCCACCGGTCTGATGACGGATGCGGAGATTCAAATCATTTTGGACTGGATCTTAGCCGGTGCCCTTGATAGTTAGGAATGATGTTCCATTGGGAGCCAAGATCCTAGCCCGTTTCAGCCCCTTGCGAAACAGTCTGCGCGCTCGAGTTGCCCTGGGCGTCGCACTGCCCGTTTTCCTGGCGCTCCTGCTGCTTTCACTTACAAATTACTGGCGAGAACGGCAGTTAATCGAGGATCAAATCCAATTCTCCGCCCTTCAACTGGGGGAAGTAACCCTGGGCAGCCTGCAGCATGTCATGCTGGAAAACGACGCACAGCTCATGTCCGCCGTCATCGAGGACATGTCGGGCATGCCCAACGTCGAGCGCGTGCAAGTCCTGGACACCACAGGCCGTGTCGCATCCGACAGTTCCAATCAGGACGTCGGCGTAATCCGGCACGTACAGGACGCTGGCTGCCAGGAATGCCACGTCCAAGCACCGCAATCTCGGCCTCGAACGATCTTTCTCACCACACCCAACGACACGCTGCGCATCACGACACCGATCGAGAACGAACCGGAATGCGATACGTGTCACGCAAATGAAGACGGACACCTTGGCGTTCTACTTCTCGACGTCTCGTTTCGTGAGTCAAACACGCTGATCCTCAAGGACCTGCGCATCGAGCTGGTCATCGCCGTTATCAGCACGCTCCTCATCACGGCCGGCGTGTACCTGCTCGTCCATCGACTCGTCGTCCGGCGCGTCGAACACTTCCGCCAGCCATTGGCGGCCTTGGCCCAGGGTAAATTTGACTGCCGCCCACCAAATCCTGTAAAAACAAAAGACGAACTGGACGAGCTTTCGGTTGGATTCAATCACATGACGGAAGAACTGCAGCGTCTGAACCACGAACAGGAGATACAAAGCGAACTACACTGGCAAGCCATCATCGAAGAGCGTGAACGCATCGCCCGCGAGATTCATGATGGCGTGGCGCAGCTCATGGGTTACGTCAGCACGAAAACCGCCGCCGTTCGCCTGCTTATTGAGAAGCATCAATTTCAGGAAGCCGAGGCGCAGCTCAAGCAGTTGGCGGATGCCTCGAGTGAAGCGTTCCTTGAAGTCCGCTCCGACATTCTCGGCCTGCGCAACAGCACCATGAAAGCCGGAGGGCTACACACGACGCTGAAGGAATTCACCGACAAATTCAGTGAATTGAGTGGTCTGGCGATAGAACTTCACCTGCCGAACGGAAATTGCGAATACCGTCTTCCCCCGGAAAGCGAGCTGCACCTGCTGCGCATTACCCAAGAAGCCCTGACCAACGTGCACAAGCACGCAAAATGCACTCGATCCTGGGTGCAGCTCGATTGTGAGTCTCACTGCCTGAAATTGACCGTGGGCGACGACGGCATCGGATTCGACCCTGCCAATCCCCCTTCCGATCGCAAGCCGCATTTTGGGTTAGCGACGATGCGCGAGCGTGCAGATGCTATGGGCGCGATCTTCAGTATTGAGTCCCAAACCGGCGCCGGAACCCAGGTCAGCATTCGCCTGCCGTTGGAGGAGCAGCCATGCGCGTCGTAGTCGCCGACGATCATTCCCTCTTTCGCGACGGCCTCGTGAGCTTGCTTGAAGCCGCCGGATATGAAATCGTCGGCCAGGTCGGTGACGGTCAAGCTGCCGTCGACATGGTCCTCGAGAAACGCCCGGACCTCGTTCTGCTGGATCTCACCATGCCCATACTCGATGGTCACGAGGCCTTGAAACAAATTCGTTCCGCCGCTCCGGAGGTAAAAATCGTAGTGCTGACGGTCTCCGACGAAGGCGCCGATTTGCGCCGTGCAATTCAAGCTGGCGCGCAGGGATACCTGTTGAAAAGCCTCAACGCAGATCAGTTCCTCGATTTGCTCGCCGGTTTACAGAAGGGTGAAGCAGCGATCACGCGCAAGATGACCGCCCAGTTGATGGCACAGTTGACCGAATCGGCGGATGCGCAAGATCAAACTCCCGAAACGCTCACGGAGCGTGAACGTCAACTGCTCCAACTCGTCAGTCAGGGCCTGTCCAATCGAGCGATCGCACAGTCGCTCTCCATCAGTCATAATACTGTAAAATATCATTTAAAGAATATCCTTCAAAAATTGGGCGTTCAAAACCGTACGGAAGCCGTGGCCATCGCCATACGTGACGGTCTCTTAGACCAGAAAGGAGCAGAGAAGAAGTCGAGGCTATAAAAATCAAAATTCGCTCCCATGCTCATCATCTCATCCCCAACGTCAACGAAATTCAATCTTCTGCACAACCATCACCAGGCAAATGGAGGCCGCACGACCCGCCCATCCGGGTAGGCACGGACGTGTCCCAACCTACCCTAAATAGACCGCACATCCAACCGCTCGGGTCTGGTCAGGCTCACTCATCTTCCATTAATCTTATGGGGTGGATACAATCCATCGAGGTGTGGATGGCGAAGCCGAAGGTCGTCGTTCTTTCGAGTCGCTCCTTGTACACCGAAGGCGTACTTAGCCGACTCAAGGAACATGAAGAACAAGTTGAATTGCAGGTGGTGGATGCCCGAGAAGAAGACGCCTTGGAACAAATCGTCTCGTATTCACCTCGGGCGGTAATCCTTGACCACAGCGATGCGGAAGCCAGCCGCCACTGCTCGCTGTCACAACTGTTGGAACAGCTGCCTTCGTTGACGATCGTTCGTCTCGATCCGCAGCGCCAGGGCTTCCAGGTCGTGACCAGCGAACAGCATACCGCAAAGGAAGTTGACGATCTGCTCGAGGTGGTCATTCGATCCAAACCTGAAGATGGCGAATAAGCGGAAGTGGAAGACGAACACAAGGCGAAAGAAGCAATCCGATTCGAACGAAGCACGCAAAAGGGTATGCTAGATACCTAAATTCAAGCAGGAGGTCGTATATGAAGAAACGAATTTTATGGGGTGGTGTCGTCCTTCTGGCCATCGTACTGGCCGGCTGTGCAGGCCCAGAAGGTCCGGCCGGACCGGCGGGTCCTGAGGGCCCTGCCGGTCCGCAAGGAGAACCGCCCACGGCAGCCGAGCTCAGCTGCACCGGCTGCCACAACGACACATCGCTGATCACCGGCAAGCATACAGCGTGGAGCGAATCCGCTCACGGAACAGGCGAAACCTTCGTACGCGCAGCCAGTTCCAGATGTGCGGGATGCCACTCCGGCGGCACATTCAGCACGATGATCGCCGAGGGTCTCACCGCAACGCAACTCGAAAGCGGCGACCCGAATCCGACGCGTACGGACTGCCGCACGTGTCACCAGATCCACACCACCTACACCACCGATGACTGGGCGGTGGAGACCAGCGACCCGGTGACTTTCAACGTCATCGCAAGCGCGACGTTCGACGGTGGGGCAGGAAATCTCTGCGCCAACTGCCACCAACCGCTCTCGGGATATCCCGAAGCCGTGGACGGCATGGTCGAAGTCTCCAGCACGCATTGGGGGCCGATGAGCCCGCCGAGCACGATGCTGTTCGGTGTAGGTGGCGCAGGCGACGTGCCCAACATGCCCGGCGTTCACTCCAGCGTGGTGAAAGACACCTGCGTGACCTGCCATTTGGGTGACACGAACAACCACACCTTTGAACCAGATGTGTCGACCTGTACCATGTGCCACGCGGACGCCGAAGATTTCAACATTGACAACGTCCAAAGCGACGTCCAGGCGATGATGGATGAGCTTGAGGAAGCCCTGGTCGCCGCCGGTCTGCTCGACGCAGATGGGCATCCGGTTGTCGGGACTTACCCCGAAGCGCAAGCCGCCGCCCTGTGGAACCTAATCTACATCGAGGAGGATAGAAGTCTGGGAGTACACAACGCGGATTACATCAAAGCACTGCTCCAATATTCTCTGGAAGCCATGGGATTGGGCGAGTAATCCCCACATACAAGCAGGCGAAGAAAAAACAGAACTGCCATGCGGCAGTTCTGTTTTTATTTGCAGATTTTCTTCCATCAAACGACGGGTCTTCAATCTCGAACTCGCCGCTGACCAGAGCGACTGCTACCCGACCGGGACACACAACGGCCGGGAGGAAATCTACACTTCAGTCCGCGGAAGCCGAGGCATAGGCTTCATCGAAAACCGCTTCGTACTGGGGTTGTTCGTGATCCACGATGTTGAAATAGCGCACCCCGAGCGTAATTGCCATCAAACCGTATGCAACGATGCCTGCCCCTGTAAGGATCTCAATCAGGGATGGGAAGTATTGGGTGTACATGGTCATGTTCGTTTGGGGCAGGTACGACATAACCACAACTTGTCCGGCAAGCGTGACATCCCAACGATAGGCAACGAGCCCAAGCACCACCATGGCCAACGCCAGCATACGTACGGCCGGATTGCTGCGCGCGCGGGTGTTGAGCAAGAGCACCGCAGGTATCAACGCACCCATGATGATTTCCCCCACCCAGAAATTCAGCGCCAAAGGACCGGAGGTCAATACGGCCAGTCCCTCGGTGCGTCCGGGTTGGTAGGTGTACGTCATGGAAAACGCATCCCAGAAGCGGAAGTACAGGTAGCCAACGAGGATCCAGCCGACGACATGCGCAAGCCGTTCGAGCAAACGGTCGTCGATCCGCGCCCGTGTGCTGAAACGCGCCGTCAGCATGGAGGCTAGCGTGGTGAACGAGATGCCGCCTGCGGCAGCCGAGATGATAAACAAAACCGACAGCCCGGGACGGTACCAAATCGGACGCGCTTTCAAGACACCGAACGTCGCCCCCAGAGATGATTGATGCAGCATCGAAAGCAGTAATCCTGCAACCGCGAGATACGGTGCGAAGCGATGCAGCGACTCAAGTCGCTGTGCGAGACGCGGCCAACGTCGTTGCGTCCAGGCGGCTTGTCCGATAATAGGTGCAGTCTCGACAGCCAGCACCGTCAGATACAAGCACACGCACATCGTCACTTCCCAGAGCACGGAATGCGGATTCCAAAATACGAGCGCATGCCAGAACCGGTCGGGCCGGCCGATGTCCAGCAGCAAGGTCAATACTGCCATGCTGTAGCCGATCAGCCCGATAAACGTCGCCGTGCGCGCAACGGGCTGGAAGCGTTTGAGTCCCAGCAAGTACACGGCGGCACACAGCAAAAACGCTCCTGCACTCAAAGCGATCGAGGAAAGATCGACGGTAATCCACAGCCCCCAGGGCACCAGGTCACTCAGATTGGTGACGATCAATCCCTGGGTGAAGACAATAAAACCCGCGACCACCCCCGCCACCATCAGCGAGGCGAGGATGAGCAACCAGACTTGAAAGCGTGTGAACTTGAGAGATTTAATCTTGGACATCACGCGTTCACCTCCTGATCGTGGACGTGCAGGTAAAACACCCGCGGCTCCGTACCCAGGTCCTCCCGCAGGCGGTACGATGGAATGGAATGCAACATCTGACTGACCTTTGAATCAGGATCGTTCAGATCACCGAAGCTGCGTGCTCCTACGGGGCAAGCGACGACGCATGCGGGTGTCGCTTCCGGATCAACGCCCGGGGTCAGACCCAGTGCCAGGCCGCGATCGATTCGCTGGTAACAAAACGAGCATTTTTCGACCACCCCGCGTGGCCGTCGATCCACCTCCGGTTGTCCCCATTCCGGTACAGCCGGATTGGGTTCGGTGAACGCTTTCCAGTTGAAAGAACGGGCGCGATAGGGACAAGCCACCTCGCAATAGCGACAACCGATGCATTTGTCGTAGTCCATCATCACGATGCCGTCCGCACGCTTGTAGGAAGCACCCACCATGCATACCTCGACACATGCGGGGTGATCACAATGCATGCAGGGACGAGCGAGGTACATGGTTTCACCACCATATTCACCCGCCTCGACCACTGTGTTCCAGGATATCCAGGGTGGGACATCGTTATGCGCCCGACACGCAAGCGTGCAATAGCCGCAACCGGTACAAGCCTCCTGATCGATCACCATCGCCCAACGATGCGGACTGGATCCTTCAGGGCCGGACGACGCCGAGGCGTCTTTCACCCAACGCACGCCGAGATACGTCGTAACTGCGGTTACGACCGTCTTCAAGAATCCCCTTCGATCGACTGCGTGATCAGGCATCGTCATCACCTCGTTCTTTCCGACCGTTGAAACGCTGGTACCAACGCTCTAACCACGGCGAAAGGATCATTCCGGCCGCCATACCGACCAATCCTGCAAGCGTGGCAAAGCCGAGTGGATTGACGTTTCCCGGATCGTCGCTGATGAGCGCCATTTCCGTCGATGTTATGCCCTCCACCTGTCCCGAACTGGCGGATTCCGGGTGAACCTGGACGGGGTCGTGCATTTGATAGACATGACAGGCATTACACGTGCTCAACTGCACGTTGAAACTATGGTCGCGTACGGCATGCCCCTTCTCGCCCGATGCACCTTCCACAGGACTGATGTGGCAGTCTGCACAGGTCAAACCCTCCGAACTATGTGCGGAATGGGCAAAATTGGAGGCCCGATCGCGATGGCACGTTGCGCAGAGCATGGAGGCATCGTTCGATTTCAAGCTCGTGGCGTGCGGATCGTGGCAGCCGATGCAGGTCAGGTTTACAGTACGGTGGCCGCTGACCTGCCATTCGAAATACGTCTCCGTATGGCAAGTGCCACAGAGATTCGCCGATCGATCAGCGGGCATCGGTTGAGTGGGATGGTCCTCCGGGATTGGGCTGTGACAGGCCACGCAGCTGATTTTATCTTCGTCCCAGGTTCCGCTATCGGGATCGTATCCCGTCGTATGACAACCCATGCACATCGCGGGTTGGCCTTGCTCGAGCCAAGCTTCCTGGAACACCGGATCGCTGACGGAGTGTCCATGGGAACCTTCTTCCCATGACTCCTGGAATCCTGCATGGCAGATTTGGCAATCCTCGGTTGAAGCCGCGGTAAACTGCGCTTGTGCGCTGCTGATGGAGAAAATAAACACCGTAACCGCCATGGGAACGGCGAACATCACTCCAAAGCAGAGCATCCTAATCCATTGTTTCATCATCGTATACATCTCCTCGACTGAGGTTCTTAAACCTGGGTTACCGCAGGTGCGTTACGGAACACGTCACAACCCATGCATTTCTCGCGTAACTGGCCATCCGCATCTCGAAAAACCTGCCAGCACGGTTTTCCACCTTGTTTGTACACCGGGCACTTTTCCATTCGTTCCATGGGACAATCGTTGAGGATCCAGCATCGGATGGTCGGCACGAGACTGGTCGCTTCTGTATCCTTTTGCCAGCGCGTATCCAGCTTGCGCAGAAAATAAACCACGACGCCCGTCAGAAGTATCGGAATCCCAAATCGAAGCAGCACACCCAGAAGTACGGCTCCAAATGTTTCCATCATCCTCTTCCTTTCCCACCTTTTCGATCTCGTGTAGCCCACGTTCCAATCACCAACAGAAGCAAGGCTGGAAGCGCTAATCGAATTAGAGTCAGAACAATCAACGTAAATTCGGCGTTCATTTGCAGCCCTCCTTTCGCTTCTTGTTTCATCTATATCGTAGAGTCTGGAGCACGGTCCGTAAATCCGGTACTCGCCCGATTTTTTCGATTGGACTAGTCCCCCATGCAATCTGTGAAAAATGGTACAAACAACCCATGCGCTGTCCCATAGAAATTACGGAATGCGTGGATTGTACAACCCACAAAATACAAAAAAAGCCCGTCATGGGTGCCTGACGGGCTTTTTGGTAGCGCCAATTGGTAATTTAAATCTCAGATTCACTTACCAAGCTTAACTACGGATGAATGCTCGCAAAATGATTTCTCTGGCGAGTTTAAATCACGACAATCTCCGAGCGGGTTGTTGGGTCGATCCACGATAAAGGCGGGATCTTCCGATAACCTGGCATTTTTATTCGCCTCCGGAATAATTCGCCGAACGAGATCGTTCGTCGGTTCATTCGGGACCCATGTCGGATGCATCTAGGTATCATTTCCCCCACGTTCGCTCACCCACAACTGTCGAAATTCATCCAGGAGCACCATCGCCACGACGGCAATCGGGATGGAATACAGCAGACCGACCAATCCGCCGGCTTTCAATCCGATAAACATCGCCATTAGCACGACCGCCGGATGCAACTCCAGCGCGTGCCCGAAGAGCGCCGGCGCGATCAAATGGATTTCCACTTCGGTCAACGCAACGATAACCAGCAGTGCCCATAACGCCAGAATCGGATCGACCGTCAAGGCGCTCAATACACTCAACAAGGCGGCGACAATTTCACCCAGGATCGGCACAATGCTCAGAGCCCCTCCGACCAGTCCGATCGCCAGTGCGAACGGCACGTGCAGGAGAGCCAGCCCGATGCTGAAACCGAACGCAAAGTACAGCATGACCAACGGTTGGGCTCGCACCCAGCGTCCGAGACCCTCGAACACGCGACGGCCGATACGGCGCATTTCTGCACTACTTCCGGACGGGATCCAATCCGGCAGACGTTCCAGAAAACTGGCTTTCGAAACCACGAAGAAATACGCCAAAATAAAAACGATGCCGACATCCAGGGAGGCGTTCCCCAAACTGCTCACCGTCCCCAATATCGCCTGGATCACGGCGGAGAGACGTTGTGTGAACGCATTCGCCGCGTCACCCGCCGTCGGGATGAGCTGCCCGACAAGCGGCGTCGACGCCAGCGTGGACGAGATCGAATTCCACAGCGCCGGACCTTGAGATTGCAGAGTCGAAAGTTCCGCATTGAAGAGGGGCAGCATCAACTCACCGATTCCCAAGACGATCGCCAGCAGCAACAGATAGAGCAGGATGACACCCGGTGGACGGGGTATGTGCCATTTTTCCATGCGCCGTACGACCGGCTCCAGCCCCAACATCAGCAACAGCGCGCCGAAGAGCATGGCCAGGATTTCAAAGAACAGGGAAAAATTATGGATGACGACCCATAACGCCAATCCCAGCGTGAAAAGCATTAACCAGAGCCGCGCGGGTTTGCCTGCAACGACCTGGATGCGTTCCGATCGCGGGCTGGAGGCATCCACACCGATCCGGTCGTTTTTTTCTTCGGACAAGGCTATGGAATGCTCCATGGTTTCCCTTCTGCATAAATTCCAGCTTCAATTGAAGGTTCGAATCGGCAATCTTCTCCGATAACCATTTCCATTAACCTTCTCACGCCGAAAGCGTTTCGTGGCCTTTTCGGGCAGCGCCGTGTCGGATATGGAACACGTAGCCCGGACTCCAGGGCGTGCCGAGTGCTGGGAGTATCCATCGATCCAGGCCGATCCACCCGGCCGTCCGCCAGGCTAAAGCCAACAGGACTGCGGCCAGCAACAAGAGTGGATTCGTGCTGATCGAACCGGCCAGCAGGTAATTAACGTTCATGACCATGCCGAAAAATGCGGCGATACCTACAAAAATACCCAGGATCAGCGCCACTCCGACGAGGAACTCCCCGAACGATACTAAATAACTCCAGATATGCACATTCGGCTGTACGACGTTTTGTAAAAACCATGCATACCAACTTTGAACCTGGGGGTGTGCACCTCCGGTCTTCTGCAGCGCACCTTGTATAAATCCATTCAGCCCTGCGCCAGCATTGGATCCGACCCAGGCCGAATTATTCAATTTTCCCCACCCTGCGTGAATCCAGACATATCCGACAGCCAAGCGGGCAAGCAACCACAGCCAAGCCCAACGCACATTACCAAACAAGGCGCGTGAGATTGGCGATTCTGAAATGTGTACGACTTCCGTCTGATCCATCCTATCGTTCCGCTTTCTATTTCGCATGTTCTTCATATCCTCCTATCAATTGTCATTTATCGGCTTTCTTTCAACGCTTCATCAATTATTCTCCCGCAGAAGTAGCCCGAGCGTCTTTATGCCAGTTTAAAGAACAAATTAAGCGTTACTTAGAACAACCGAGAACGCCCCGGCTAATCTTCGCAACGAGTTTGCAGGGCAAATCCAGTCTGAGTGAGCGCTATTTTGACAGGAAGTTAGAGGTATTACGATGACCAATCTCGTGAGGATCGCGGGGGATCGCTTGGTCGCTCGGCCATTTCAGGGTTCTATAGAAAATACGTCAGCGACGATGTAAGTGTACCGACAACGATCATCACCACGAATACGACGAACCGCTCGAACAACAGCTCATAAATCCACTGTATGTGACTTGCTGCGTGTGTTCAACCAGGCCGACGAAGAAACGAATGTTAAACGCTACTGTCACCATCCACAAAAAGTGCGGAAGCGGAGTGAAACGCATCATGCAAAGACCCGAAGAGGGGTGAAAAAAAACACCATGTGGCTGGTCATCATCACGATGAGCTCAAGTCAGCTCAGCGAAACGCTTGTGGCACGAGATGATCGTGTCCCTTGCGTTCTCCAATCCCCGCCAGCCGATCACCTCCACATGTTTACCCTCGGGTTCCTTGTAAGTTTTGAAGAGATAGGCAATTTCATCGAGGATATGTTTCGGGGGATCATCCAATCCTTTGTATTCGTTGAACCTGGGATCATGCATCGGTACAGCTAAAATCTTGTCGTCGCGATCGTTATCGTCCTCCATCCGAAGGATTCCGATCGGACGAACGGCGATAATGCAGCCCGGGAAGGTTGGATTGGTGACCAATACGAGCACATCGAGCGGATCCCCATCCTGATCAAGCATACGCGGAATGAAGCCGTAATCGCCCGGATAATGCATTGCGGAGTAAAGAACCCGGTCCAATACAATGGCCGATTTTTCCGTGTCAAACTGATATTTGTTTTCCGACCCTTTCGGGCACTCGATGACGGCATAGATCTGCTCGGGTGGGCTAGGGCCCGTCGGTAGATCTCGCCAATAATCCATTTTTAATCAACCCGTTCCTTGTCTATGGCATTTGCTAGATTCAACTCCGAAGTGCAACTTTGAAGGTTGGACTAAGAGGTAAGCTGCG
>CAYYVY010000076.1:0-1627 GCA_964475265.1 uncultured Anaerolineaceae bacterium
TTCGCTGCGCACCCGGTGTGCACCCAGGTCTTCAAAAAGCAGTTTCAATACGCGCCGGACCTCTTCGGAGATGAAACCTTTCCCCTCGTGATGTACGTCGGCGACATATCCAAGCGTGAATTGCGGCAGCTCCCAGTCGGTCGGTCCGACGTATACCTGTCCGGCCCACTCACCTGTCGTTTTCTCAAACAACCCGATGAAGAAACATTCACGCGCAGCCCATTTCTCCCCCAATTCTCTGACGACTCCCTCTGCCTGTTTCTCGTCATTCAGGGACATCAAAACGTTGCCCGATTCGAATTCGGACAAATGATCCCGATTTCGCAGGCTGGCCGCGTATAGCATGCCGCCATCTCCCGCCTGATAGGCCCGCAGCTGTAGTCTCTCTGTTTCCATAGTTGCAGGAATATCTATTAAATGCTCATTCATATCTTTTTTCGTAAAGCGTTATATATCAGATCCTGATCCCCATCTTCTAGAAGCGCCAGGTTTGTATCCCGAAACCATGGGTCGTCCCCGATCAGGTTCAACAGATTGGATTGAACCAACGCGATGAGTCCTTCGTCGCTTACATCCCTCAATTCAGCGACATTATGGATAACATCCTCGATTAACCTGGGTGTACCCCATTTTCCAAGGAACGCCTTGGGGCCTCCAGAATTGTCGGTTTCGGTGAGCAAATGATCCAACGGCACTGATCGAGCGATCGTCTGGACATGCTCTGAAAATAACGCCTCAATCCCAACGGTGAAGTAACAACCGATGTCCACTAATTTCTCGAAAACGTCCATCGGTCCTGAATACCAGTGAATGATCACCCGCGGGAGATCGAATTCTTTCAATAAGTCGAATATCGTCTCCTCTGCACCCATGGTATGCAGATTTACAATCTTGTCCTGTCCTTTCGAAGTCTTGAAGAAATACTCAAGCACCTTTCTTTGCTTTGGATACTCACTTTCATCTTCCACGAAGAAAGTATCGAGGCCGATTTCTCCGATCATTGGACTTTCTCCGATCGCCTCGTCCAAGCTTTCGAGGCGATCTATATATTGGCCGGCGTTCCAAGGATGAACACCGAAAATAGGGGGAACATATTCACTCGTTTCGGCGATCTGTTTATTCTTCGCATAGGAGGGCAGATCCATCGAATTACTGATCGAAAAAATCTCCCGTGACTGAATCTCGTTTAACGCGGAAGCCAAAGCACTTTCATCTATTGTTTTATAAAGATCTATGTGCACATGGGCATCGATCAACATCCGTCCTCCCAATCTTATCCACGGCCGAGATGTAAAAAGTCTCGCAGGCTGTCGAGCGTTTGTTCCCAATCCTCTTGCGGATCCTGAATTTTGATTTTCCGAAAAGGATATCGTTCGAAGAGTCGCTCGGCGATGGGCATCCATTCTTCGAAAAATCGTGGCATTGCCTGCGACGTCAATGAACGCCGGGTAAACCATTGCTGTTGTTCGTATATCTCGTTTCCCCAGTCCTCCCACGATCCTTCTCGGCCCGACTGATGCCAGTTTTTGTTCTTCTCCTCCGCGATCTTCGTATGGAGTTGGGCAACATTCGTCGGCATTAAATAAATGAGAACGGGGTTCAGCACGGCGATAATGGAATTCAGCTG
>CAYYVY010000076.1:1637-15090 GCA_964475265.1 uncultured Anaerolineaceae bacterium
ACTTTCCAGCACATCCTGCTCCGAGTGACCCGAAAGGTACAAGTACATGCCATGTGTTTGCCAGAGGCGGCTCTCGATGACGTTGACTTGCTCCTGCTGCTCTGCTCTCTCACAGAATCCTTTCCACTGACGCCAGATATGCATTTCACGCGAATGCGTGGAGGCGATGATTTCGGATAAATCTTCCATTTTTCCGATGGAAATTGGATTGTCCTCGGACCACTCGAGATAGCAATTACACCGGATTTCTTGCGCCGAGATATCCCTCGCCAGACTCTCCGCGGTGGTGGATTTGCCGGAGCAAGGCACCCCTTCGATCAGAATGAGTTTGGTGTCGATCATAGCAACATACCTAAAACATCATATATGGCCAACAATTCGTGAGCATGATGATACACCAACTTCGGCTAAGTTCGCGGAGTTACGCCGGAACACATCACTCGAAATGAGTGTTCGACCGGCGACTAAATACCTGTGCAACTGACGCTTGAAGGCCAAATGTAAGTGCGGTAGACTCATTTTCCACAAATCGATGCATATGTCCATCCCGACCCGAGCGTTTTGAAAAGGATAAACGCGGCTAATTTCCAACTTTTAGACCTTTGAACCCTTCCCGATGGTTCCGTCAAATAAAGACAGGGGACAGTGGTTCAAGGTACAGGGAGAAACAACATTGAAGAAGGATACCATTCAACGCCCTCTGATCGGGCTATGCTTTATATGCAGCATGTTACTCAACGCATGTAGTCCAGGCGATGAGAACGCCACACCCACGTTGCAGCCAGAACAGATTCAGACGGTGGCCGTAGCCACGTTCTCATCCGGCTTGACGCAAACGGCGCTCGCGATGCCAACCGGCACTCCCTCACCTTCCCCTACAACGACAAGCACACCTGTGCTTACGGACACCCCCAAGCCGTCATCCACACAGGACGGAGCGAGTGGGCCAACGGCCACCTGCTATCGTATGGCCTTCGTGTCGGACGTAACCATTCCCGACAACACGACGATGGCTCCAGGAGAAATCTTCACCAAGACCTGGCGCGTGCGCAACTCGGGCTCCTGTAACTGGGAAATCGGGTTTAAATTCAAACTCACCTACGGCGAGTCGATGGGAGGCGCAGCGCTGACCCTGGACAAAACCTTTCGCCCCGGAGATGAAAGCGACCTCTCCATCGTGATGACGGCCCCGACCGATCCAGGAAGCTATCAGGGGAACTGGAGAATGACGACAACAAACGGAACGTTCTTCGGCGATGAAGTCTATGTGCTCATCGTCGTCGGCGATGGAAAAACGACGACTCCAACTCCAACCGGAACCCAGCTTCCCGCATCGGAAACGCCAACTTCAACGGCCATGCAGACGGAGACAACGGTCCCCTGAATTCCCTTCGAAGACGGACTCCCGAGTATAGCCAGCTGCCGGAATAATTACGACGATAGTTCCTCGATCCACTACGATCCAATGAGCCATACATTTGGGCAGGGCCTATCTCGATTCGACGAGCTGCCCGAGAGTATGTCCCGTCTTGGGTACAATTCTTAGCAGATACCCAGTCCTCCCACCTGCAAAATTACATGCCCTGTTGTCAGAGGCGTCGGAACGATGGGAAGAATGAGGCTGGGGATGGTATCAGTCGATTTACAGCCCGGAAGAAGGGACGAGATGAGACGAGTGACTTTCGCGATAGCTTGGAAAACGATCATCCTGTTCGCCTTCCTATCCGCTTGCGCGACTGGGCCGAAGACGGCGATCGACTCATCCGCGGCCGGTCAAATGACCAGCGCAGCAGCGGATCCGACGCTCACACCTAGTGTTGACTACACCAACCAAAGCGAGATTGAATTGGCTGCCTTGATCGTCGAAAACGCAGGACGATTGGATGCTGCTGTGGAATCCTTCATCGCAGCCGCGGGGGACGTCGTCTCGAACGACGACCTGACGGAAGAGGTCAAGCAAGAACTGCTCGATCTGCTGCAGATCGTCCACGCGGCGCAATCCGAACTCGAGCAAGCCTTCCAGGTTTATTCCAATCGCTACGCAGCCCTTTCCCCTGAAGCCAGCAACCAGACAATGGCGTTCGAAGTCAAAGTAGAAGACGCAATCGATTCCATCGACGATTTGGACGCCAAAATCAAATCGGATGGCATGATCGATCTTGAGGCGTTCGATCGTCTCGACGAAGCGTGGACGGCGAGCGGGATCGAGCCGAACATTATGTCCTGGCACGATGCGCTGCTGCGTGAAATCGACCGCCGCGAAACCTATTACATGAACATCCAGCCTCAATCCGGCCAGGTGGCGGATAATCGCGTGGAAGCTTTCATTCAGGCGCACGATTTTGTTCAAGCGTTTCAAGAAGCGCTAGAAGATGAAATTTTCACACCTGCGGAATTGGCACGAATCAGCCAGATCGGTGCAAACGCTGAAGCAAGCCTGTATAACACCGGCGACCCGCAGCTGTTTGGCTATGCCCAGTCCATTGACGATCTCACCCGCAATGCTGTTCGCGGCGAATGGCCACTTGCAAGCAGCGGCATCAACGATTTGCGGCTGTCCCTTCCCGCCCGACCGCAGCCGTGATCTTCGCATCCTTTCTCCACCCTGGATGCTGCAAGAGACTTTGTTCATCCAAATAACTCACACGTTAGATCTTAAAATGATATAACCACTGGAAGTCGAATTCACTTTCGATTCGGCTTTCGCATAATTAAGGAAAACCGAATAATATCTTCTGGACTCGAATTCCGTTAGTACGGACAACAAGATGCATTTATCAGAATCATGGAAGCTCCGAGAGTGCGAACCCGGTGAGGGTGTTGCCTTCGAATTTCACAAAGACTCAGTATCAACTGAAGGTTGGATCGACGTCGCTGTTCCCGGCGACGTTCATCGCACCCTAATCGACGCCGGACGCATACCCGATCCCTTCTTTGACAGGAATGAGTTCGAATGCGCCTGGATGGAAGAAAGGGAATGGTGGTACCGCCTCCAATTCGATTTCAATGAGCAACCACTGCTGCCCGATGAGCGATTGCAGTTCGTATTTCACGGGCTGGACACCTACGTCAGCATATGGCTCAACGGCGAAAAACTCGGGAAGCATGCGAACATGTTCCGGGAAGCTGTTTTCGATGTAAGCAAAATCATGCGCACGGATGGAGTCAACACACTGGCCCTGTGCTTCGATCCTCCCCATCTTCATGTTCAGGACAAAGAACCACTCCATTGGCCTGGACGACCCCACCTCGATCCGTGGCGTAATCTAAGCCGCAAGGCGCAGTTCGGCTATGGCTGGGATTGGGGTCCGCGATTGCCGACCATCGGCATCTGGCGACCAGTCGAGCTGCGGCGCCAGCGAACCGCTGCAATCTGCGGCTTACACTTTTTCACACAGAAGATCGCTGCTTCCCAAAAAAACGCTGAACTCGCAGTCAAAATCGAGGCAGAGCGTTTTTCCGGTGATACGGCACTCGAAGCTGAAATCACACTCTCCGATCCAAGTACGCATGAATTGGTTGTAGAAAAATCAATTCCGCTAAAGCAGCATGATACAAATCATGCCGGCCAAGCTACTTTTAATTTGGAAAATCCGAAGTTGTGGTGGACGCACGATCTGGGAGAGCCATTCCGCTACTCGCTCCAAATCCGACTCCTACATCAAGACAACACCGAGCTGGATCGAGAGGAACAGCTTGTTGGCGTACGAACACTTGAGTTAGATCAATCGCTCGATGCGGATGAGCCGGGAACACGCTTCTTCCGATTCATTCTCAACGGCACTCCAATCTTCGCTCGCGGCGCTAACTGGGTCCCGGCTGATTCCTTTGTTGGGGCGTTGACGCAGAAGCGATACCAGCAGCTGCTCGAGATCGCTCGTGATGCGAACATGAACATGCTGCGTGTCTGGGGCGGTGGGATTTACGAGCACGACGATTTTTACGAGTTGTGTGATCGGCTGGGGATCCTCATCTGGCAGGATTTTATGTTCGCCTGTGCGCCCTACCCCGAAGACGATCTTGCTTTCGTTGAAGAGGTCCGCCAAGAGGTTCGGTATCAAATCCGACGCCTGCGTAACCACCCATGCCTGGCGCTCTGGTGTGGAAACAATGAAAACCAAATGCTTCACCGCCTCGTATCTTTAACCGAGGAGATAGGCTCGCTGCCGGGTTTGCTGTACTACGACGAGATCATGCCAGAAGCCGTAGAAGAACTGGATGGCGTGACGCCCTACTGGCCGGGCAGTTCCTTCGGTGGTCCCTATCCCAACAGCATGGATGAAGGCGACGTGCACGATTGGAACGTGTGGCACGGCCTTCCCGTGGATGAAGAAGCCGCCCGGGAAGTCATCTCCACTCGAACAGGTGCACCAACACCGGAAGACGTTTCCTTCCTGCATTATGCCGAAGACATGGGACGTTTTATCAGTGAGTTCGGCATGCACGCTTCCCCGGTCCACGAGACGCTGCGCCGCTGCATGCCGGCCGACCAACTCTACCACCACAGTCCTTCGATGGACCACCATAACAAGGACAATCCCAAGGACAAGGGCGATCGGCTGATGCTCGCCGTGACCGGTCTGCCGCAGAATCTACAGGAGTTCATCGATTTCAGCATGATCGCCCAGGCGGAGGGGTTGAAATTCGGCATCGAGCATTTCCGCCGGCGCAAACCGCACTGCTCCGGTTCGCTGCTCTGGCAGTTCAATGATTGTTGGCCGGTTCAAAGCTGGAGCATCGTCGATTACTATGGCTTTGGGAAGGCGGGTTATTATTACGTCAAGCGCGCATACGCACCGCTTATGGCATCCTTCCGTTCCACAGAAGACGGAATCGTCGAGCTGTGGATCACCAACGACACGCTCGAGGAATTCCGCGACGAGATCGTGATTCAGCACGGCAGCTTCGCCGGAGACACGACCTGGAAGCAACCGCTGCAAGTGCGTATCCCGGCCAACTGCAGCCAACGAGTGTGGCAGGCCAACACAACCCAAATCGAGGCTCGAACGGATCACTTCCTCAACGTTCGTTCTTCTACCCGGTCTTTCCCGGCGAATCGGCATTTCTTCGCCCCGATCAAAGACTTACAGCGTACGATCGAAGAACCCGACGTGACGATTGAGTCCATCAGCGAACACGAATTGCAGGTGCAAGTGCGCACATCTGCCTACCTTTTCTACTTTCACCTGATCGTTCCCGACGAGCGAACCTTTTTCAGCGACAACTACTTCGATCTGGCACCCGGGGAAAGCGCCACGGTCGTCGTGCGGAACGATCACATCAAACTGACAGCGGAGAAGCTTACCGTCGGCTGGCGGCAGCACGCCGACAGGAGGTGAATCTTGTCTGTAACTTGCTCGTTCACGCTTTGCAAAAAACGTATACATTGAGAAAACAACGCTGCAGAGGCTGTCAGTTTTCTTGCGCAATCGTTTGATGAAAGTAGAATAGTCGGAGACAAAGGAGGACTCATGTCCGCATCAGAATTCCGTTGGGGCGTGATAGGACCGGGAAAGATCGCCCATTCCTTTGCCAAGGCCATGGAAGTGATCGACGACGGTCAATTGTATGCCGTTGCCAGCCGCAACGCCGACCGAGCGAAAGAATTTGCGCAGGAATACGGAGCGCCGAAAACATACGCATCCTACGAAGCTTTGGTAGAAGATCACGACGTAGATGGGATTTACATCGCCACGCCGCACCCCTTTCATCACGATCAGGCAATGTTGTGCCTGGAAGCCGGCAAGCCCGTGTTGTGTGAAAAACCAATAACGGTTAACGCCCGCGATGCGAAGAATCTCTTCGATACATCCAAATCTCGAGGCGTCTTTCTCATGGAAGCTCTGTGGACGCGCTACTTGCCGATCTATGACCAAATCCGGCGTTGGTTGGACGAGGAACAGATCGGTGAATTGAAACTGCTCGATTCCAACTTCTGCTTTCGTGCACCAAGCGATCCCAAACACCGCACCTGGAATCACGAATTGGCAGGCGGCGCATTATTGGATATCGGCGTATACAACATTGCCGTCTCCCAATGGGTATTCGGTGACAATCCCCAATCGTTCAGCGCCCACAGTCTCATCAGCGAAACCAACGTCGATGCACTGACTGCATCCACAATGGTCTACTCTGACGGACAAATCTCACAGTTCACCTGCAGCTTTCTCGTGGATGGCGCCAACGACTTCCAAATATACGGAACCGAAGGACGCATCCGCATCCATCCCAACTTCTGGTGCGCCACTGAAGCCACGCTGATCAAAGGGGATCAACAAGAGACCAAACACGAACCTTTTCGAGCCACCGGCTTCGAGTACGAGATCGAGGAAGCGATGCGCTGCATCCGTGCAGGAATGCTCGAGAGTCCCGGAATGCCACATGAGGACACATTTGCCAACATGAAATTAATGGACGCCATTCGCGCCGAAGCTGGTCTGAAGTACAGCTTCGAGTAAAACACTGTTTCCTGAAAAAAGGAGGATCGTTATCATGGATATCCCCCCTGGAAGTCGCCTGGTTTTCATCGGTGATACGATTACCGAGTGTGGTCGTGCCCATCCGGCGGTCGAAGACAATCCACAAGCAATTGGGAACGGCTACGTTAGCCTGATCGATGCCATAATCACGGCCTCTAATCCAACTGAACGGGTGAACATCGTTAATGTTGGTGAGGCCAATAATACGGTGGCTGATCTCGCCGAACGCTGGGAGCGAGACGTCCTCGCCTGGTACCCGGAATGGCTTTCGATCCTGATCGGTATCAACGACGTTTGGCGTTCCATCGATTTTATATCCGGGGGCGAAACGCGGGTTTCCCTCGACGAGTATTCAAACACCCTGCGTGAATTAGTCCATACGACGAAACCTCGCCTCCAGGGCTTGGTGCTGATGACGCCCTACTATATCCAATCCGATCACTCCGATCCGATGCGGAACATGATGGATCGTTATAGTGACACAGTGCGGGAGATTGCCAAGCAGCACGGCGTGATACTTGTCGACACCCAGGCCGCGTTCGACCGCGTGTTGAGAATCCGCGACGCCAAGTCATTAGCCGAGGATCACATTCACTGTAATTTGGTCGGACACATGATACTCGCACGGGCGTTTCTCGAAGCGGTTGGGTTCAAATGGTAATGACGATCCGCCTGTTCCTCTTTGGAATAGCAAGAAACACGAATGATGTGGAGCTGCGATGAAGATGGCCCTGCTGAAAGATAAATCACTTACGCAAATCGGCCTCGTGGTGGATGACATTGAAAAAGCAGCCCGGGCATGGTCGAAAGCGCTGGGCGTGGCGGAACCTGAAATCATCATCACGGCGCCTGTGGAGCAGGCACGTACAGAGTACAAAGGTGAACCCTCGACAGCGCGCGCCAAATTAACATTTTTCTGTATCGGGCCCGTTATGCTGGAGTTGATCGAACCCGTCGAGGGTAAGAGCACCTGGAAGGATCATCTCGATCGGCATGGTCCGAGCCTGCATCACATCGCTTTTGAGGTCGATGACATCGACGGACACTTGATAGACCTCAACGGACACGAGCTGGAGCTCGTGCAGCGCGGCGAGTTCGAAGGCGGCCGCTATGCATACCTGGATGGACAGGAGCATTTCGGCGCCGCCATCGAGCTGTTGGAAATCGATTCGGACATCGATCCAGAGTAAACGATCAACGCCTCACAATGAGGAAAGCGGAGATCCGCGCAGCATGAAAACATTGGATGGATTGCGCTGGAAACCGAAATGGGTTTCGCAGCTCGGCTGCCTGCAGGGCTGCCTCGATTACCTGGGTGTGGCAGTATCCGACGCCTGGCTCTTTGGCCTATCCGGCTACGCCTTCGCCCTCAACGTTCACGAGGAACTCTGCCCCAGCGGTCCGACGGCGTGGAAGAGCGCTATAACGACTCAACTCAGCCAGAACGTCGGCTGTCAGATTCACCAGATCAGTGCGCATAAATCACAACCGGATTTCACCGAGAAGCGGGAAACGGCCTGGCGCGAAGTCCGGGAAGCCATCGATCAAAGCCGACCCTGCTACGCCTGGGAACTCAAAATCCCGGAGTACTATGTGATCCACGGGTACGACGAAACCGGCTACCTCTTTAATGGTCCGCTATGCAATGATGGTTGTGGCCCGATGCCGTGGAATAAACTTGCGGATAGCGGAATCGGTTGGTTGGAAATCTCGATCATCGATCCCGCCGAAGCGGCCGATGCAAAAGCCGCCATTCACCAGGCATTGAGCTTCGCCCTCGATATTGCCCAGCATTCAGAGCGATGGACTTTCCCTGCCTACGCCACAGGTTTGGAAGGATACAAGCTCTGGATCGCCTGCCTGGAGGAGCAACGAGGGAACGGTGGTGCGGCTTACAACGCCGCTGTTTGGTCGGAATGCAGGCAGAACGCATCGGCTTTCCTGCAGCAAGCCAAATCGATCGTAGACACCCGCTGTGCGGAACTGATGGATGATGCTATAGGACATTACGACGTTGTTGCGGAGAAGCTGCGCCTCGTGGCGGATCTATTCCCGGTTATTGGGGTTTCCGAAAAAGAACAGACGCTGCACTTCAAAGACGAAGACCGTCGCCTTAAGGCCGTCGACGCCCTGCAGAGGGCATACCGCGCGGAAGAGGTGGGTTTAAAGGTGCTGGAGGAGATCACCACCGAACTGGGCAACGCAAGCAGCTAATAATTCACCCTAAAGGAGTGTTCATCAATGCAGTATGGCTACTTTGACGACACGGCCAAAGAATATGTCATCGCCCGTCCCGACACCCCGCAGTCCTGGAGCAATTATTTGGGATCGACGCAGTACGGCGCGATCATCACCAACAACGCCGGCGGCTATGGCTTCTTTCGTTCTGGCGCGCGCGGGCGTTTTTTGCGCCTGCGTTTCAACAGTATTCCGATGGACCAACCGGGCCGCTATTTCTATCTGCGCGATCGGGACAATGGAGATTATTGGTCGGCGTCCTGGCAGCCTGTGGGGAAACCATTGGATCAGTATGAAACGATCTGCCGTCATGGAACGGCGTATACCACGATCGAATCGAAGTACGCGGGGATCGCCACAGAAACGACGTACTTCGTCCCTCTGGGACAAACCTTCGAATACTGGCGTTTGAAGGTGACCAACGAGAGCGAGCGGCCGCGGGATATTTCTGTCTTCTCGTTCTGCGAATTTACCAATCAGTGGATAACGTGGCAGGACCGTGTCAACCTGCAGTACTCCCTCTTCATCGTACGTGCGGAGCACGAGAACGGCATGTTGCGAATCTCCATACACGATAACCTCCCGGCCAACGACGAACTCAGTCTGGAGGATGGCTATTCGACCCTGACCTGGATGACTCTCATCGGTGCGCCCGTCGAAAGCTACGACACCAGCCGAGAGGCATTTCTCGGGCCCTACCGCGCCTACCACAACCCCATCGCCGTAGAACAGGGTCAATGTACGAACAGCAACGCTTACGGCGATAATGCCTGCGGAACCCTGCAAACCAATTTAAGCCTTGCACCCGGGGAAAGCAAAGAGCTTCTCGTCATGTTAGGCATCGGTGATGCCAACTCTTTTGGGAAAAATATGGTCGCTGAGTTCGGCTCGCTCGAACGTGCCGAAGATGAGCTTCAGCGGTTGAAGGACAATTGGCATTCGAAACTCGGTTCCCTGGAAGTGGATACCCCGGACGAGGGTTTGAATCACTCGGTCAACGTTTGGGGGTTGTACAACTGTCTGATCACGTTTGCCTGGTCGCGTGCCGCCAGCCTGGTTTACAACGGCGAGCGCGACGGGCTGGGTTTCCGGGATTCCGTCCAGGACATCATCGGCGTGACCGCAGCCATCCCGGAAGAAGCGCGGGAGCGGCTGGAACTGATGCTCACGGGGCAAGTTTCGAACGGTGGTGCCATGCCGTTGATCCAGCCGTTCGGACATCGTCCCGGCCAGGAACAGGCACCCCCTGGCGAAGAATTCCGCTCGGACGATTGCTTGTGGTTCTTCAATGCAGTCCCGGCGTACGTCGCCGAGACCGGAGACATCGCCTTTTACGACAAGGTGCTACCCTACGCCGATCATGGCGAAGCCACCGTGTTCGGTCATCTGCGCCGCGCCCTGGAATTCAACCTGGAACGTACGGGCAGAAACGGACTGCCCTGCGGATTAGCGGCGGATTGGAACGATTGCCTGCACCTGGGATATCAAGGGGAAAGTCTCTTCGTCGCCTTTCAGGTGCGCTTGGGGTTGACGATTTATGCCGAGATCGCCGATCGGCTGGGCAGGCCAGATGAACGTAAATGGGCGCTCGCTCAACGCGAAACCCTGGACGGCAAGATTCAAGCCTGTGCCTGGGATGGCGACTGGTTCATCTGGGCCATCGACGACCAGGGCAAGGTATACGGTACCCATGAATTCGACGAAGGCCAGATCTATCTGAACACACAGGTTTGGTCCGTCATCAGCGAGGCGGCAACCCCCGAACAAGCATCTCGCTGCATGCAGAGTGTAAAGGAACACCTGGCGACTCCGCACGGGCTCATGCTCAGTGCCCCACCGTTTGTTTTAACCTCCATCGACGTCATGCGCGCCGTCGTCTTCAATCCGGGCATCAAGGAAAATGCCGGCATCTTCCACCACACGCAGGGCTGGGGCATCATGGCGGAGTGCATGTTGGGGAACGGAGATCGTGCCTATGAGTACCTGCGAGCATGCATGCCGGCGAGTTACAACGATCGGGCAGAAATCCGCCAAAGCGAGCCATACGTGCAGGCACAAACCACGTATTCGGTGTTCTCGCCACGTGCGGGCAACACCCGCACCTCGTGGCTTACGGGAGCGGCGGCCTGGTTCTACTACAGCATGACTCAGTACATCCTGGGCATACGTCCGGAAGTCGACGGTTTACGCATCGATCCCTGTATTCCAAAGGATTGGAAGGGATTTAAGGCAACCCGCCGTTTCCGCGGCAAGACGATCAAGATCGAGGTCAAGAATCCGGACAACGTTTGCCGCGGGGTGAAGTCGATGTCGCTCAACGGATCGGCCCTGGCGGACAATCTGCTTCCGGTGGATCAATTGGACGAGGAAAACGACCTCGAAGTTATGATGGGGTGAAAACTCGGCGATAGAACGCTAGGTTCGAGCCGCCACGACCTGCATCCGGCTCGCTTCCCATCCCAGTATGGCCTTCTTCCGCGTCGATCCCCAGCGATAGTTTTGGATTTCACCGGCCTTGCGGATCACGCGATGGCAGGGGATGATGAAGCTGATCGGATTGCGTGCGACGGCGTTGCCCACCGCACGTGCGGCGGACGGTCTGGAGATTGAAGCCGCCACATCTTGATAGGTCACCATAGCACCGTTTGGAATCGCCAGCAGCGCCCGCC
This sequence comes from uncultured Anaerolineaceae bacterium, assembly GCA_964475265.1. Taxonomy (GTDB): domain Bacteria; phylum Chloroflexota; class Anaerolineae; order Anaerolineales; family E44-bin32; genus WVZH01. Next base: position 13,024 of record CAYYVY010000076.1, read on the forward strand.
AGACTTGAATCTGAAAATTGGTGCCTTTAAGCAGCAGCTGAATCTTCCCCGCTTCATCCGCGAGAGGCGGCGTAAAAATTCTTTGGACCATGGGTGTCAGCTTAGGCCGATCCTCGATGAAATTGGCCATTGGCCACTCGCGCTTCAATTCCTCGAGACTCGCTTGAAAGTCACTCTGCGTTGGGAAATACAGCGCGCAAATCCCCCGCCGCGTTGTCGCCAGCAGGCATTCGCCAAACGGCGTGGGAAGATTAGCGTATGAGATGTCCAAATCCCTTCCGCATTGCTTGTAATCTCCCGGGGTCATGGCTTCGAAGGTAACGAAGAGATCGTGCAAGCGGCTCGGGCTTGAAAGACCCGCATCTTGCGAGGCATCGAAGATGTTCTGTGCTTCGCGCAGGCGCATTTTGGCATACTCGACCGTAAGGTAGCGCAGGAACTGATTTGGCGTCACGCCCGCCCAGCGTTTAAACAGGCGTTGAAAATGGAACTTGCTCAAGTTCACGCTTGCAGCAATCTCATCGAGGCTGGGTTGACTCCTAAAATTGCGTTCCAGATATTCGATCGCATTTTCGATGATTTTGTAGTTGTCCGCCTGTTCAACAATCCATTCATTCATAGGTACAGCATACAAGAAACGCACACAGTATTCCACCCGAATCTTGCGCTTTTTATCCGGCGCCGCGAACGAAATATCACACCTTGAAGAATAATCGTCTCAAGCACTCGTGTACTTGAGGAAAATTGCGAAGTTGCGAAAGCATTGTATGCCTTCGCAACTTCGCAGATCGTGATGCGCCTTTCTGAAGAGAACGAGAAGAGGTGCCGATGTGCCAGTCCACCGAATTATGCTCTTACGGCTCCTGCGGTCAACCCACCGATCACGTACTTCTGCAGCGGGATGTAGATCAGGATGATCGGAATAGCCGCGATGATCGCGCCTGCGGTGAGCATGCCGAAATCTACATTGAAGCGGATGGTCGTAAACAGGTTCAGCCCGACCATCACGGTCAATTTATCCATACTCTGGATGATCACGCGGGCGATGATGAAATCGGCATACGAGGCCATGAAAGTCAGTACGGCAATCGTAATCGTCATTGGCAAGATCATGGGAAAGATAATGTAACGAAAGGTCTGAAAATGGCTCGCGCCTTCCACGCGCGCCGACTCATCGATATCCAGGGGAATGGCGTCGATGAAAGCCTTAACCATCAACACATTGATGCCCATCGCGGTCGAAGTGTAAATTAAGATCAGCGCCCCGTGGGAGTCCAGCCCAATCTGCTCGATGAAGAGACCAATTTGCTGAAACATCGAACGCAAGGCGACCATGGCCAGAATCGCCGGAAAAACATTGATGATCAAAATCGCCGTCATGAAATTCTGTTTCCCGCTGAAATGAAAGCGCGAGAGCGCATATCCGGCGCTGATGGTGATCAACACCGTCAGTATGGTCGTAATTCCAGAAATCTTGAAAGAATTTAACAGCCACCCTTCGAAATCATACTGCGGGTGGTTGAACAATTGGTCGTAATTGATCAAACTCGCATTTTTCGGCCAAATCGTGCCGCCGACCAAGGATTTCGCCGGATTGAGAGAAGCGCCGAACACCCAGATCACAGGGGCAACGGCGTAGATGATCAAGATGAGTGCGATGAAATAACGAATTCCTCGACTGATCGATCTTCTCCGACTTCGCGAGGATAGTATTCCCATTGTAGGGATAGCCTGTTCTTGAGAGGTCGTCATTTTACTCAGCCTCCGCGAAAATTCTCGTCGAACGGACCTGGACGACAACCATCAGGGCAACGAAGACAAACACAATAATGGTGATCGCTGCGGCCAGCCCATAATTCGCCACGTTGGCGTTCACAAACGCTAACTTGAAGACGAATGAAATCAAGATGTCGGTGTAGCCCATGGGAACAATCGTTCCGGGCATCGGCGGATTTCCCTGATTGAAGATGTAGATCAAATTGAAATTGTTGAAATTAAAGGTAAACGAAGCTATCAACAAGGGAGTAAGGATGCGTATGAGCATTGGGAATGTGATGTGGCGGAATT
>CAYYVY010000077.1:0-15071 GCA_964475265.1 uncultured Anaerolineaceae bacterium
CACCCTGACATTTTTATTGAACTATTACACTGACCTTTTCATTGACCTATAACACAACGAATTCAAAAGAATCAAGGTTTCTACAGAGTCGAAATCTCCAAATGCAGAACCACCATTCCGGCTAATGATCGTATTCGGTTCTACACTGAATTGCGATGCACAAATCGATATCCATCTGATCCGCCAGGCACAGCGTATAGATGAAAATATCCACCAATTCAGTGACGACTTTCGCCCGCATTATCGGATCTCCGGTCATGGTGATGCTGTCTTCGCTTGAATGGTGTTGAAACAGACGGATCAAGTCCGCAGCCTCAACCGCGATACTCGTACTGAGATCCTTCGGCGAATTACACTGGCGGATGCCTTGCCGCGTGGCAAAGGCATGCGCTGTGGCTCGCAATTCCTCAAAGGTCGAAGGTAGATTCGTAGTCGACATTTTAGTACCCTCCAATGGATAAATAATGGAAACAAACGAAAGAAAGCGATACCAGATACGTTGTCTGGATTGCGATAGTCTGTTCATGATACAGAACCCAAAGACTCGATGCGTGGCCCGGCGACGCGAATCTCGATCGGACAGCGTGGCTCGAATCGCCGGAAATTTTCGACGAATTTCGCCGCCAATTGACGGTAACGTGCTAAATAACCATCACGTGACGGCCAACTCGATGCTGGATCCAAGATCCCTTCCGGAATTCCTTCACACGCACGGGGAACCTCATACCCGAAGACGGGATCCTCGATAAATTCCACATCCTGGAGCGTGCCGCTCAGAACCGCCTCGATCATCGTTCGCGTATAGTCGATACGGATGCGCTCCCCCACACCATAAGGCCCCCCGACCCAACCGGTGTTGATCAACCAACAATCGACCCCCTGCCGCTCGATTTTCTCTCTGAGCAAATTTGCGTAAACCGTCGGATGATGCACCATAAACGGCGCACCGAAACAGTTACTGAAAGTGATTATGGGTTCATCACGCAGCCCTGCTTCGGTTCCACCGACTTTCGCCGTGTAGCCGGATATGAAGTGATACACCGCTTGTTCGGGTGTAAGCCGTGCGATGGGCGGCATCACGCCGGAGGCATCGCAGGTTAACAACACGATGTTCTGGGGCTGGCCTGCGACGCTGCCGTCGAAAGCATTGTCAATTTGGGCCAGCGAATACGAAGCGCGTGTATTTTCGGTGATGTCGTCGTCATCCAGATCAATCGTACGCGAGGATGATGCACAGACGACGTTTTCCAATATCGTGCCGAACTGTGATGTGGTCCGGTAGATCAGAGGTTCATCATCCGGGCTGAGCCGGATAACTTTAGCATAGCAGCCTGCCTCGAGGTTGAAGATGCCCTCATCGCCCCAGGCATGCTCATCATCACCGATCAGGCAGCGCCTAACGTCGGCGGACAGCGAGGTTTTTCCCGTACCGGACAGCCCGAAGAACAAAGCAACATCGCCACGCATTCCAATGTTGGCCGAGCAGTGCATCGGCAGCACATTCTTGCGGGGCAGCAGATAATTCATCACGGTAAAGACGGATTTCTTGATCTCGCCGGCGTATCCGGTTCCCCCGATCAGGCACATCCTGCGTTCGAAGTTGAGCAGAATGAAAGTTCCTGTCCAGGTGCCGTCGATGGAAGGGATGGCTTCGAATGAGGGAACACAGACGATCGTAAATTCAGGCTTGAAATTGCCATAAGCAGCTTGATCAACAGGCCGAATGAACATGTTGCAGGCGAAAATACTGTGCCAGGCGTATTCTGTGACGATGCGGATCGCCAGACGGTTCTGCGGATCCGCGCCTGCATAACAATCCTGTACGAATAGGTCCTTATCGGCGGTGTACCGTTTGAGCCTGCATAAAATCTGGTCGAATTTCCGTGGCGAGAAGGCTTGATTGTTTTCACTCCACCAAACATCGTCTGCAGTACTTGCTTCACGTACGATGAACTTATCCCTTGCGGCCCGGGCGGTGTGGGCTCCCGAGCGCACGGCCAAGGCGCCGTTGCGGGCGATCATCGCCTCCTGGCGGCAGATAGACTGCTCGTAAAGCGACTCGGTGGGCAGATTCCAATGAATCCTGCCGCTGGCGGACAGCTCCGGGCTGCTCAAATCGAAATCGCTCCCGAGTTCCTGGTAATCATTGCTCGATGTCCGATCCATATCGTTGCTGGTTTTCATTTCTTTTTCCCCGGTTATGGTTTTTCCATGTGCCGGCTTTTTAACTTCCGTTTTTCAACAGCCTCACTGCCCTGAACCACCTCAAACCGATAACTCCAGAAACAATCCCTTTTACGACTTAAGAAAAGCGGCGGTCGAATTTTTGCCCGGACCGCCGACGATTTTCCCGCTAACGGGGAATCCACGACCATCCGAGCCCTCGATCTGGCGCCTTGCCTTCCTTCTTCCCATTTTCCATTCCGATATTCAACATGACCTGCTCACAATGAAAAAACCCGCCAAATGTCTGGCGGGTTGGTGGTGTGTTTTAATACACGCAAGCAACTAGCCAGACACCCCCATCTTAGCTGGCAATGGCTTACGACCACGAAGAACGGAAATGTTTACATCGACCATAATTGGGATGAGAGTAGCAAAAAAGAACCTCGCTGTCAAGACCCAAGTTGCATTTTTCACAATCGGCAGGCTTTCTACCGCAGACTCTGGCAGTACGAAATAAAGCGAAATTGTGCCGCCGCGTACGATGCTGCAGCACATTGACCTATTCGAACGAGAAGTTCAAGGCTCGATCCTGAACACATACGCGTGCTGGCAGGGCCTTTCTGTCGGCGCGTTAATTCTCAACCCGTCTGGTTCAAGAGACCAGGACAGCGCCCGGGGATATCCGAGCATACTCACCTGCCCGATCGTCTGCTCTCCTGTGTACTCGTCGCTGCCCAGGGAACGGATGATGAATTCGCCATTCTCCGGCCAGGCCAGGCAGATGGCGTAGAGCACGTCGCCTTTGGTGGTGAAACGGATATCCCTGCTGGTGTAGGCACTTCGCTCGGTGTCGCTGAAGGCTCCCTCACCCACTTCGGTTGGTCCCTCACCATAGACTTGCCAGGGGCGAGTGCCGTAGATCGCCTCGCCGTTCACTTCCAGCCAGCGACCGATTTCGAGCAGAATCTTTTCTTCTTGTTCGGGGATGGTGCCATCGGGGCGAGGGCCGACGTTTAGCAGCATGACACCGTTCTTGCTTACCACGTCGACCAGATCCCCGATGATCTCCGTGGCCGTCTTGTATTCCTGATTCGCCACGTATCCCCAGGAAGACTTGGAAATCGAAGTGCCGGCCTGCCAGACTCGGGGGTGGATCTCCGCCAACTGACCCCGTTCGACCTCATAAACCGCTGCACCTTCAGGAAACGCTTCGTATTTGTAGATGATGATCGCCCCTTGTTCCCATTCCGCGCCGCGGTTGTAATACTGCGCGGCAAACCTTTTCAAATAGGGCTCGACGACGAGCTGCTGGATCCACCAGTCGAAGTAGAAAATCTGCGGTTCGTACTTGTCGACGAGTTCTAAACCGCGGACCAACCACTCATCGAGGAACGCAGCGTCCGGCGCGGGCGACCAATCCCGCAGCTTCCATTCCTCCGTTCCCGGCGTTGGGCCTGGCATGGCTGGGCCGTAGAGACCGGCGTTGTCTGGATCCTGCACGTCGGAATCGAAGCTTTTCCCCTGGTCAAAGAACCACCAGTTTTCCAGACGATGGTAGGAGAGGCCAAAGACCAATCCGTGACGGCGGATCGCTTCTGCCAGCTCGCCGATCACATCCCGTCGAGGTCCCATCCTAACGGCATTCCATCGGGTAAAGGAACTGTCGTACATGGCGAACCCATCGTGGTGCTCCGCCACCGGCACGACGTATCGCGCGCCTGTCTTGCGGAAGAGCTCCGCCCAAGCGTCGGCATCGAAGCGTTCCCCCTTGAACATAGGGATGAAATCCTTATAGCCGAACCGGGCTTGAGGGCCATACGTCTCGACGTGGTGCTGGAATTCATCCGAGCCCTGCAGGTACATATTGCGCGAGTACCACTCGTTGTTGTAAGCGGGCACCGCATACACTCCCCAATGAACGAAGATGCCCAACTTGGCGTCCGCATACCAGCCAGGGACGGAATAGGCCTTCAGCGACTCCCACGTCGGCTCGAAAGTGGATCGCTTGGCCTCGTTTTCGCCAGAGGACACGTTAGACTCTCCTATGAAGACGCCTCAGTTTTCACCCGGACGACTGCTGACGCCAGCCCGGACGAAACGGCTGTCAGGACAAGTTCACCAGGCTGATCGGAGGATTGGATGATGACCTGGGCCAGTCCGCTGAACGCCTTTCGTTTCCACGGCGCGGCGGCCTGTCCTTGTCACTTTCCGGGTTCGGTTTCTGGAGCCACGACATTGGAGGATTCGAACAAACACCTTCGGCTGAGGTGTACAAGCGCTGGTGTGCCTTCGGATTGCTGTCCTCCCACAGCCGCTTGCACGGCAACGCCTCGTATCGCGTCCCCTGGCTTTTCGACGACGAAGCCGTGGACGTACTGCGTCTCTTCACCAAACTCAAGTGTCGCCTGATGCCGTATCTCTTTGGCGCGGCCTGTGAGGCTCACGAGACTGGCCTGCCGACGATGCGTTCGATGATCCTCGAATTTCCCGACGACCCTGGCTGCGATACTCTCGACCGGCAGTACATGTTGGGCGAGTCGCTGCTGGTGGCTCCGGTCTTTTCCGAAGATGGACAGGTTGATTACTACCTTCCACGGGGTAAGTGGACGAATTTGTTAAGCGGCCAGGTGATCGAGGGCGGTCGTTGGCTGCGCGAGCGCCACAACTATCTCAGCTTGCCGCTCATGGTGCGGCCCAATACGGTCTTGCCCATGGGTGAGAACGAGCAGCAGCCCGATTATGACTATGCCGATGGCGTGACTTTTCACGTCTTCCAGCTCGACGATGGTGCTGCAGCATCGGCGCGCGTGACTACGCAGCATGAGGATGTGGCGCTGAGCATCCGGATAAACCGGACCGGGCAGCAAATCCGCGTCGAGGCGGAGGGAAAATCCCGCGGTTGGTCCATCCTGCTGCGGGGTATCGAAACTGTCCAGGGTGTAGAAGGAGGCGCGGCAAAGGACGATCCCCTGGGTGTCCTTGTGACGCCCAAGAAGGGCGCCCGCCGTTTGACAATCAAGTTATAAGCACGCTCAGCGCAGCGATTGAAACGATCGAGCCGTGGATCATTTCATCGGGCAGCGGTGGGATGAGGTGGATTCAAATCAGGAGCAGCGTGAGTAAAATGCGCATTTCACCCATTCTTCTTGACACGCCTCCAGGATTTTGGTATAAACGACGCAACTAAATATGCAATAAAAGCTATGAAGGGGAAGAGTATCAGCTGAAACGAAGGCACAGAAAGCGGGAGGTAGATGAGAATCCCGCCCCAACGCCAGTGGAGAATGGACCCCGGAGCTGCCGGCCGAAAGGTTGAAACCGAGTAGTCCGCGCCGGAAAGCCACCGTTATCGAGGCAGAAGGTATAAGCGATGATCGAAGTAGCATCGCCGTACCGGAATAAGTGAGGCTGGCATGTTCCCACCCGTCGTCATCACCGACGGGTTTTTTCATAGGAGCATCGAGCCTAACTGGGGTGGCACCACGGGAACCCTCTCTCGTCCCCAACGATGAGAGAGGGTTTATTTTGTTGAGAGTGAAGTGAAGCGCATGGAAAAAACGACGTTGCGAAATCAAACCCACGAAAATCGCCCCACCAATCTCGTGCCCGTGGTGCGAGAGCTGCCGGCCGACCTGGAAACACCGGTATCTGTATACCTGAAACTGTCCGGGCTCGGACCGGGGTTCCTGCTCGAGTCGGTGACCGGCGGCGAACAGGTCGCCCGTTACTCATTCATCGGTGCCGGTCTCTACGAGGCATTCGTGTTGCGCGGCAACAGCTTGGAACATCACAGCGCTGCAGGTGTGTCTAAAACCACCCTACCAGAAGACGGCAGCCCAGTGGAAGCTCTGCGGGTACAAATCCAGCAGCATCGGCCTGAACTGCCCTCCGGGCTGCCGCGCTTCGTAGGTGGACTGGTCGGCTACCTGGGTTACGAAATGATGCGCTACTTCGAACCCAGCTTATCCTCGCTGCCGGTGGGCGACCTGCCGGACGCCGTTTTCCTGCAAGCCGACACCGTCATTGCTTTCGATCACGCCTTCGGCCGGCTGGTGATGCTGACCTACGCCGAAACCGATGGCGACGAGCAATCCGCACTACAGGAGGCCAACGAACGCCTCGATCGCTTGCAGGAACACCTTAGCAGTCCGCTGCAGCCGCAAAGCGCTACAACAGGGACAAATGAACCTCAGGAATTGACATCGAACATGTCCCCCGAGCAGTACTGCCAGGCTGTCGAGCGCGCCAAAGAATACATCGCCGCCGGAGACATCTTTCAAGTCGTCGTCTCGCAGCGTTTCTCCCGCCGCACGAGCGCCGATGCGTTCTCCGTATACCGTGCGCTGCGGGCGTTGAACCCCTCGCCGTACATGTTCTTCTTCAATTTCGGCGATTTCGCCGGGGACCCACCCTTACACATCATCGGCGCCTCTCCGGAAATGCACGTTCGTTTAGAAGGAAACGAAGCCACAATCCGTCCCCTGGCGGGAACACGACCGCGTGGTGGCAGCGAAGTGGAGGACAATCGTCTCGAACAAGAATTGCTCGCCGATCCAAAGGAGCGTGCCGAGCATGTGATGCTCGTCGATCTGGCCCGCAATGACCTCGGTCGTGTGTGCGACTATGGCTCAGTGCACGTTCCGATCAAAATGGCAGTCGAACGCTACTCTCACGTGATGCACATCGTCTCGCAGGTGCAGGGAAACCTCAAGCCGGAATACGACGCCTTCGACTTAATGGGTGCCACCTTCCCCGCCGGCACCGTCAGCGGTGCGCCGAAGATCCGCGCCATGGAGATCATCGCCGAGCTGGAAGGCGAAGCCCGGGGACCCTATGCCGGGGCAATCGGTTATTTTTCCTACGATGGGTCGCTGGACTCGTGCATCGCCATCCGCACGCTCGTTATGCAGGGTGATGAGGTTCATATCCAGGCAGGTGCAGGCCTCGTGGCAGATTCGGTGCCGGAGCGCGAACTACAGGAAACCATCGACAAGGCCAGCGCACTCGCCGTCGCTCTGGAAATGGCGGAGAAAGGGAAAATCTGATGCTTGCAGTGATCGATAATTACGATTCATTCACTTACAACCTGGTTCAATATTTCGGGGAACTTGGGGTCGAGATCGAAGTCTTTCGCAACGACAAGGTCACGGTCGAACAAATCGCAGCCCTGCAGCCAAGCTATATCGTGATTTCGCCCGGTCCCGGCACACCGCTGGATGCCGGCATTTCCAATCGACTCATCGAGAAAATGGGAGCTACGACACCGATATTGGGTGTATGTCTCGGCCATCAATGCATCGGCCACGTTTTCGGCGGCGAGATCGTACGCGCCCCACGCCTGATGCACGGAAAAACCTCGCAAATTCACCACCAGGGCAACGGGTTGTTCGTCGACATCCCCAGCCCCTTCGAAGCCACGCGCTATCATTCGCTGATCATCAATCATCCCATACCCCGGAGTCTGCAGGTCACCGCACGCACGGATGCGGACGAGATCATGGGCGTACGGCATCGGGAATACCCGATCTACGGCGTGCAGTTCCACCCCGAATCGTTTCTCACGCAACACGGGATGCAAATCCTGCGAAATTTCCTCTCCCTCAACCGCAATGGCGCGCAAAGAGCAGAGATGCAACCTGCTGCGGTCAGGGAAGAATAAATAAGGAGTGAATGTCATGTTAAAACCATTTCTCGCCAAAGTGCTGGATCATCAAGATTTGACTCCCGAGGAAGCGGAAGCCGCCATGGGGATCATCATGCGCGGCGAGGCTACCGACGCACAAATCGGTGGATACCTCATGGCGCTGCGCATGAAGGGGGAATGTGTGGACGAGATTACCGGCAGCGCCCGCGCCATGCGCGAGCACGCCAGTAAAGTTCCCCTGGATAACGGAGAGGAACCGATTTTCGACATCGTCGGTACGGGAGGCGACGGCGCCCACACCTTCAACATTTCCACCGCCGGAGCCTTCGTCATCGCCGGGACGGGACGCAAAGTCGCCAAACACGGCAATCGCGCCGCCTCGTCGCGCTGCGGAAGCGCCGACGTGCTCGACGAACTGGGCGTGCAGGTAGATCTGGAACCGCAAGCAGTGGCCGAGTGCATCCAGGAGATCGGCATTGGCTTCATGTTCGCACCGCGCTTCCATCCGGCGATGAAGCACGCCATCGGCCCTCGCCGCGAACTGGGTCAACGCTCGATTTTCAACCTGCTCGGGCCGCTTACCAACCCGGCCAACGCCAGCCACATGCTCCTGGGCGTCTACGACCCCGAACTCACCGAGCCGATCGCCAACGTGCTTTCTGCTCTGGGAGGAAAGGCCGCCATGGTCCTCAACGGACACGGCGGCATCGACGAACTGGCCACGAGCGGGCCCAACAAAGTCAGCCACCTGCGCAACGGCGAAGTACGCACCTACGACCTGGACCCTGAACAACTGGGGATGCCGCGATCCGATCTCGAATCTCTACGCGGCGGCGACCCGCCGGAAAACGCGCAGATCATCCTCGACCTGTTCCAAGGCAAAGATACTGGGCCAAAGCGCGACGTACTTCTGCTGAACGCCGGGGCTGCAGTGGCGGTCGAAAGCGGCGATCTCGCCGCAGGAATCGATGAGGCACGCCAATCGCTGGAAAGCGGCAAGGCGCTGGAGAAGTTGGAACAGTTCATCGAATTCAGCCAGAAAATGATGCAGCACTAAGGAGCTTTCTTCGTGAGTCTCTTGGAAGAGATCATGGCGCACAAGCGCCAGGAAATCGCGGAACACAAAGCGATCCTACCCCTGGAAGCTGTTCGCAGGATGGCTGACGAACGTCCTCCAGCCGTGGACTTCGTCGACGCTCTGCGCAGCTCGCCGTCTCAACCGGCGCTGATCGCCGAGGTGAAGCGCGCCTCCCCATCCCGGGGCGTGCTGTGCGCCGACCTCGATCCCCTTCAACTGGCGAAAATCTACCGCCAGAATGGCGCCGCGGCGATCAGCGTGCTCACAGACCAGCGATACTTCCAAGGACAACTGGAGGATTTGCGTTCTATTGCCGATCGGTTCGACAACCTACCCCTGCTGCGTAAAGACTTCATCTGCGATCCCTATCAGGTCTACGAGGCACGCGGGGCAGGCGCTGCCGCCGTGCTGCTGATCGTCGCCGCGTTGTCCGCGGAGCAACTATCCGAGCTATACACTCTTGTTTGCCAATGCGGCATGGCTGCGCTGATCGAGGTGCACAACGCAGATGAACTCGAACGTGCTTTGGAACTGTCTCCGGAACTCATCGGGATCAACAACAGGGATTTACGCGATTTCAGCATCGATCTGCAGACCACGGCTCGGCTGCGGACGCTGATTCCAGAAGAAATTTGCGTCGTTGCCGAAAGCGGAATCCATACGCCTGATGATGTAGCCAGAGTTGCTTCAGCGGGAGCCAACGCCATATTGGTGGGTGAAGCGCTCGTGCGTGCGGAAGACATCGGCGCACAGGTTCGTCAGCTCGCAGGAGGCTAGCCCCTTGAAGATCAAAATCTGCGGCCTCATGAACTTGGAAGATGCACTGGCTGCCGCCGAATCTGGGGCGGACATGCTGGGTTTTAATTTCTACCCTCCCAGCCCGCGATCGATCACGATCGAAGGCTGCGCCGGGATCGTCGCTAAAATTCGCCAGCGACACCCGCTCATCGAGACGGTCGGCGTGTTCGTGAACGAATCGACCGAGTCAATCGAGCAAACGTTGGCGGCGTGCGATATGCAGTACGCCCAGCTGCACGGCGATGAATCGCCGACCGACGTGAAGAAGCTCGCAGCTCGCGCCTACAAAACCATCCGGCCCCAATCGGAGCAAGAAGCCAGGCGGCTGTGCCAGCAGTTTGCCGGAATCGGCGCCCCCTACCCGGCTTTGCTCCTGGATGCCTGCAAACTGGGGTTCTACGGTGGTACAGGTGAGCTGGCGGATTGGGGCATCGCCGCCCAACTGGCCCGGTCGACGCCGCTGCTGCTCGCCGGCGGACTCACGCCGGACAACGTGCTTGCGGCGATTGAGCAGGTGCAGCCCTGGGGTGTGGATGTGGCATCCGGTGTGGAAAGTGCGCCCGGCAAGAAAGACGTAACTAAATTGAAGGCGTTCATACACGCCATACGAAAACGAGAAACGGAGAAACCTGCATGTTGAAAGGCACTGTACCATTCGCCGCCAAGTTCGGTTCCTACGGTGGACAATTCGTCCCCGAGACTTTGATGCCCGCGCTGGAGGAATTGGAGCGTGCCTACCAGGCATTGCGCGCGGATGGAGCCTTCCAACGTGAACTCGACACACTACTGAAAACCTACGCCGGACGCCCGACGCCATTAACCCACGCCAAACGACTGAGCGAGCATCTCGGCGGCGCCACGATCTACCTGAAACGCGAAGATCTCGCCCACACCGGCGCGCATAAAATCAACAACGCCCTGGGGCAGGCATTACTGGCAAAGGCCATGGGAAAGTCGCGCATCATCGCCGAAACCGGCGCCGGCCAACACGGGGTGGCTACGGCAACCGTTGCCGCACTGCTGGGATTGGAATGCGTTGTCTACATGGGCAGCGTCGACATCGAACGCCAGCATATGAACGTGCTGCGCATGCAGCTGCTCGGGGCAGACGTACGTCCCGTGACATCCGGAAGCAAAACCCTCAAAGACGCTATCAACGAAGCCATTCGCGATTGGGTCACCAATGTAGGAGACACCTATTACTTACTCGGCTCGGCTTTGGGACCGCATCCCTATCCCACCATCGTGCGCGATTTCCAGACCGTCATCGGCATGGAAGCCAAAGTGCAGATACTCGAGCAGGCCGGTTCGCTGCCGGACGTTTGCGTGGCCTGCGTGGGCGGCGGCTCGAATGCCATCGGTCTCTTCTACGCCTTCCTCGAGGACGATAATGTCAAACTGGTCGGCGTCGAAGCCGGCGGCGAAGGCATTGAGAGCGGACTTCACGCCAGCCGCTTCAGTGACGCTCGCATCGGGCGGCCCGGTGTTCTGCACGGGACCTATTCCTATGTGTTACAAAATGAAGACGGCCAAATCGCCCAAACACATTCGATCTCGGCCGGTTTGGATTATCCTGCGGTTGGACCCGAGCACGCCTATTTGCGCGACATCGGTCGCGCAGAATACACATACGCCACGGACGATCAAGCGCTCGAGGCGTTCCAGCTGCTCAGCCGTCTCGAAGGAATCATACCCGCACTCGAGTCGGCGCATGCGGTGGCCGAAGCCGTTCAACGGGCGCCAAAAATGTCCGCGGATGAGATCATGCTAATCAATCTTTCCGGACGCGGCGACAAGGACTTGGACAGCGTTTCCAAGCTAATAGAAAACCTATTTGTGATATAAGTGTTATGAATGGTATGGATAACATCGCGGCCGCATTTACCAACGCCCATCCACGCGCATGCCTGATGCCGTATTTCACGCTCGGATTTCCCAATGCCCCTCAATCATTGGACATCATCGAAGCCATTGCAGGTGCCGGCGCGGATTTGATCGAACTCGGCGTCCCCTTTTCCGACCCCCTAGCCGACGGCCTATCGATACAATACTCCACCCAGGTCGCGCTTGAAAATCAAATTACCGTAGCCGAATGTTTCCGGCTTGGTTTAGAATTACGCTCTCGGGGAGTCAATCAACCCATTCTCTTCATGGGATATATGAATCCCATTCTCGCATTCGGAGTCGAGCGCTTCGTGCGGGAGGCAAAAGAAGCCGGCGTAGATGGTTTCATCGTTCCGGATTTACCCTCCGAAGAGGCGCTGGAGATCGAATCGCTCGCAGAAGAGCATGGCCTCGCCTACGTGCACATGCTGGCACCGACGTCGACCGAGATCCGCATTCAGGAAGCAGCGGCTCGTTCGAAAGGTTTTCTCTATTTGGTGTCGCTGACAGGCACGACCGGCGCGCGCGATTCCCTGCCGCAAGATTTAGAGGCGTTTGTCCAGCGCGTACGCCAGTACACGGCCACGCCTTTGGCACTCGGTTTTGGCATCTCGACACCCGAGCAAGCCCGCACCGTTGGTTCACTGGTGGACGGCGTCATCGTCGGCTCGGCGATCATCGATGCGGCGAGAAACGCCAGCGATGCCCCGAAAGCAACGGCGAGTCTGGTGAGCAGTTTACGACAAGCCTTAGCGCTTGATTGAAAAGTTGGGCAGCATGAGTCAAAAACCCGTATCCCGATTGCAGAGTTTTCAGCACGTGTTCTTCGATTGCGAGAGCACGTTAACTTCCATCGAAGGCATCGACGAACTGGCGCGCATCAAGGGTCAATTCGAATACATCTCCGAACTCACACGCAAAGCGATGGATGGCGAAATCGAACTCGAGGCGGTGTACAACGAACGCCTGAAAAGACTGCAGCCAACGCGTGCAGATTTACGCCTGATCGCCCGCGCTTACTGCGAGAACACCGTCCCGAACGCAAAAGAAGTAATCGCCGCCTTGAAAGCCGGCGGTTGTGAGGTCTCAATCATCAGCGGCGGACTGCTGCAATCGGTTTTGAAATTCGCCCGCTGGCTCGGTGTTTCCGCAGACAACGTGCGCGCCGTCCCCATTAAATTCGATCAGCTTTCCGGCGAATGGTGGCGCTTCGATCACAATCAATACGGCGGCAATCCCGAAGAGCATTTTCTCGATATCGCACCGACACCGTTGGTCGAGACGGAGGGAAAACGCGCCGTAATCGAAGAATTGGCCGGTGAGGAAACTCGCACGATGCTCGTCGGCGATGGGATCACCGACCTCGAAGCGCGCCAGACGGTCAAGGTATTCGTCGGATTCGGCGGAGTCGTGCGCAGGCAACGCGTCGCCGAGGAAGCGGACGTGTTTATCGAAGCGCCGGGCCTGGAAGCCATCGTCCCCCTGGCGTTGGCGGAAGGTAGAGCCAAGCGTTTACAAGGAACGGAGCACGAAGAGATATTTCAAGCTGGAATCGAAGTTTTGAAACAAGGACTGGTACAATTCCACAACCCGACCTTGAAACGACAGATCAACGCCCGGCTTCAGTCGTTCGAAGCCGTTGACGATCCCTTGATCGATCTGCTTCACATGTCAGGTTATAACTCCTAAGCGGGCGGATCGCATTCGATTCCCTCCCGTTAAATTGAGGAAAATATGTACCGCATTCTGATCACCGAAGACATCGGCCCTGCAGGGTTGGCGCTGATCGACGAAGCCGACGATGCAGAATACGACATGATCCATCTCCCCGAAAGGGAGAAATTGCTCCAAATCATCGGCGACTACGACGCCATCATCACGCGTTCCGGCACGGCGATGGACGAAGAGATTTTCACCGCCGCGAGCAAGCTCAAGATCGCCGCGCGCGCCGGCGTCGGCCTAGATAATATCGATGTGAATGCCGCCACCGTGCGCGGGATTCAAGTCATGAACACGCCGGGGGCAAACACGCTCGGCGCGACGGAACTGACCATGGCGCTCCTGCTCGGCTTGTGCCGCAATCTGCCCAAAGCCAACGATTCAATTAAAAAGGGGGAATGGACACGCAAAGTGTTTATGGGGACCGAACTCAATGGAAAGACCCTGGGCGTCGTCGGTTTGGGTCGCATCGGCTCACGAGTGGCGACGCGTTGTCAGGCTTTTGGCATGACCGTAATCGCCTATGATCCCTATATCGCCGAAGAGATTGCAGAACGCATTCGCGTGGAACTCGTCGCAGAACTCGACGAGCTCCTCTCCCGTTCAGACATCATCACCCTTCACACACCGTTGAACGAAGAAACCTGCGGCATGATCGCGGCAGAAGAAATCGCCAAGATGAAAGACGGCGTGAGGATCGTCAACGCCGCTCGCGGCGGAATCATCGAGGAACAAGCTTTGTACGCGGCCCTGGAGTCCGGTAAAATCGCCGGCGCTGCCCTGGATGTTTACAGCGACGAACCGCCAAAGACGGACCTGCTGCAGAAATTGATCAACCTGCCCAACGTCGTGACCACACCGCACATCGGAGCCAGCACCCACGAATCCCAGCACGGCGTCGCCGTTCAAGTGGCCAAACAAGTCCTCGACGCATTACGAGGCGACAACTACAGCAACATCGTCAACATGCCCTTCGCAGAGGGTGTGGATTATCAATCGCTGGCGCCCTACATGACTCTCGCCGAGAAGATCGGTGCCCTGCAAATGCAAATGATCCACGGCCGCGTCAGCCGGGTCGAAGTGGAGTACCGCGGTGAAGAGCTGGAACCCCACACCAAGCTGCTCACTGTGGGTCTGCTCAAGGGCATGCTGGCGCCGATTCTGTCGGACACAGTGAACTACGTGAATGCCCCTCGCCTGGCAGCCGAACGCGGCATCCTGGTCTCCCAAGCTCGCCACCCGGCTGCGGAAGACTACATCAACGTCTTGCTCTGCCGTGTAATCTCCAACGAGGAATCCCGTCTGATCGGTGGTGCGCTGTTTCTGCGCACAGAGCCGCGCATCGTGTTGATCGACAACATGCGCCTCGACGCCGTCGCCGATGGATGGACTCTGGTGATGACCAGCCACGACGAGCCGGGGGTGATGGGCCGCGTGGGCACTTTGCTGGGCGAACATGGCGTCAACATCGCACACTGGCACATGGGTCGCGAAGCGCCGGGCGGCAAACAGATATCGATCATCAACATCGACTCACCCGCCGATGAAGCGGTGCTCGAAGCCATAACCGCCTTGCCCCAGGTAGTCCATCTGGAACAAGTCTCGCTTTGAGGCGCAGTGAGATAGGCAAGAAAAGTGAACTTCTTTCAAGTGTAATTGTCTTGACAATTGCACCAATTTTTGTTAATCTATGCCGGATTATGAATAGCAAAACAAATCATTACGCAAAGAAGTGCAGCAAGAAGCCGGGTAGGAGCCTGTCTGGCTAGTCTTTGCCTGCAA
>CAYYVY010000078.1:0-15040 GCA_964475265.1 uncultured Anaerolineaceae bacterium
ACATCTCTACGAATTCCGAGGCGCTGAGGCTGAAAAAGGGAACGCCAGCTTCACCGGCTACAGCACGCGCCATTAACGTCTTGCCCGTTCCCGGCGGGCCTACCAGGAGGACGCCGCGCGGAATGCGGGCTCCCAGTTCGTGGTATTTCTTCGGGTGGCGCAAGAAATCAACGACTTCTTGTAGATCGCGTTTGGCTTCATCTGCTCCGGCTACATCGTCGAAGGTGACATTCTCCCGCTGTTCTTCGTACTGGCGGGCCTTGCTTTGTCCGAAATTGAAAATGCCTTTTTGGTTCTGGGCAGCCTGGCGTCCCATCCAGTAAAGCACACCGAGCATCAATAGTATCGGTAAACCGTTGCTGAGTAATACGATGAACCAGGGTGTCGAAGAGGGCTCAGCCTGGATGATCACGTCGTGCGCCTTCAAAATCGACAGGAGTTGTGGATCGCCGACGCTTTCCGGGAATATTGTAGTAAACCCTGTGTAGAGCACCGGTTCCGGGTTGTCTGAATTCACTGTCCCGCTGGGAGTTGGAGTTATATTTGCTGTCGTTAAATCCGATGCGGGAAGCGCCTGGGGTTCGCTGAACTCTCCCTGGATTTGACTCTCGTGGATGGTTACGCTGGCGATGTGATTCTGCACGACCTGATCGATGAAACCGCTGTAGTTCAAATCTGCTTCGGCCTGGGTTTGCGGCCAAAACGTTGCCAGGTTCCAGATGATCAATGCCAGCAGGATAAGCCACCACAGCCCGTAGAAACGAGGGGGATGTTCTTGATCCTTATTGACATCCAACATATCGTCCGTCCTTGATTGATCTCGAAGCCATACATGTCGGGTATGCCTGATCGTTTATCGTTTCCAGGTAAATCGTCCAAAGTGAATCGAGTCTGCCCGGAGACGATCACCCAGCTTTTTAGCTTCTTCTTGCTTTATACCCAAGCGAGGGCTTCGTCGTCCTTAAGCGAGGCTGTTTGGAAGTTAAAGGTTGTTTAAAGTAAAATCGATCGTCGTTTTGGGCTGACGGCTCAAGAGGTCTGCGAGCGGGTGAGCGGCAGACGAATGGTGAAACGAACGCCTACCGGAGGGATATTGCCGGCTTCGATGGCGCCACCGTGGGTTGTGGCGATATCTCGGGCGATGCTCAATCCGAGGCCCATGCCCTGTGGGAAACGCGTTTCCTGGTTTCCCCGGTAGAAGGGGGTGAAGATGTGCGCCAGGTCTTCCTCGGACAGCCCTGGTCCATTATCCTCGACGTGAATACATACCTGCTCATCGCAGATTTGGGCGAAAACCCGGACCTTTCCGCCCTTGGGTGCGAATTTGATCGCGTTGCTGACCAGGTTGCCGATCGCTTGCCCCAATCGCACGGGATCGATCCACATCGCAGGAAGGTCTTCACTTTGCACTACGAAATTAATTTGTTTGTCTTCCGCAAACGATTTCCAGGGCGCCATTGTCTGCTGCAGCCAGACATTGAGGCCCAGGCGTTCGCGCTGGAGTTCGAGCCGGCCCGCAGAGCTGTCGTACAAGTTGGTTAAATCGTCCAGCAGTCTTTCGAGGCTGTGGGTTTGCTTCTCCATCCCGGCCAGAAGTTCCTGCCGCAGTTCGAGGTCGTCCGCGGCACCGTGAATCAAAGCCTGCGCGCTGGAACGCAGCGCACCGATCGGTCGGCCTAATTCGTGGACCAGATTGGCGAGCAACTTCTTCTGTTGGCTTTCGAGCGCGTGCAAACGTTCGACCAGGTGGTTGAACGCTCCAGCAAGCTGCTGCAGCTCTTCCGGTCCGTGTATATCTATGTGTGCGGGTTTGGCTTTCCATGCCATCTCGTGTAAAGATGAGGTGATCGTCTGCAGAGGTTGCTCGAGGCTTATTGCCAAACCTAAACCGATCAACGTGCCGATGACTAACCCTGATAACAGAATGATCGCCACGACAAGACGGAGCTGCATTAGATCGTCGGCGATACTTTCCAATGGTTGTGAGATACGCACGATCCCTTCTGGCATCCCGTCGTCGTTTTCGACGGTTTGCCAGACGTCGATGATTTCTGTAGCGAGGTTCCGGTTCACGAATACGGTTCTTCGGGATTCGAGCACCTCTGTGATGTGGGGGGAATCGATTGCGGAGCCGACGAGGTTCTGCTGCGTAGTAGAACTGGCGGCCAGGACGATGCCGCTCGGATCGAGCAACATCAACTTCCAGGGTGCTTCTTGAATATATTCATCGATGAAAGCTTGCGCACGGCTTGCGTTTCCGAGGAGCGAAGGATCATGTTGAAGCATCTCTACAATCAGGTCGATTTCGGCTTCGATCTCCGAGCTGTAGCGGGGGATGAAGATCAGCCTTTCGACAGAAAAAACGAGAATCAGACCCAGCAGGGGAAGGATGATGAGAAACGGTAAGACATTGCCGAGAATGAAGCGCCACCTCAGATTCAACGAGGCTTACCCCTCCTGTGGATCCAATCTGTATCCGACACCGCGAATCGTAACGATTCGTTTGGGGGTGTGCGGATCATCTTCGATTTTCTCGCGAAGCCAGCGGATGTGGACATAAACCACTTGCGGCTCGCCGACGTATTCCGGCCCCCATACACGCACGAGCAGGTCTTCGGCCGAAATTACTTTGCCCGCTTCCATTGCCAGGGTATGAAGCAGGTCGAATTCCCGGCGGGGTAATTCGATCTCCCGCCCTGCGACCGTGACGGTGTGTGCGCGGGGATCGATGTGTATGTCGCCCAGTGTCAACGGATGGTTTTGTGGGGGTGGAGTATGAGGGGTTTGGGTGCGGCGAAGCACGGATTTAATGCGAGCCAGGAGAACGTCCTGGTCGAATGGTTTCGTGACGTAATCATCGGCACCCAATTCCAATCCCAAGGCTTCGTCCAATTCGCGCCGGCGTGCCGTGAGGAAAATCACCGGGCAGACGATTTCCTCCCGAAAGACTCGCAATGCATCCAGGCCGTCCATGCCCGGAAGACCGATATCTAACAGGACGAGATCGGGTTTTTCTCGACGCGCGACCGCAATGGCATCCTCCGCTGATTCCGCCGTACTTACTTTGTATCCGGCTTGTTCTAAATTGAAGCTGAGGCTGCGTCGCAGCAGGGCATCATCGTCAACGAGAAGCAGTCGTGCAGGGTTCATGAATGCGTACCTTCTTAATTCAATGCAGTGTGCGGATATTCTTTCGGCACATCATATTTTATCAGCAAGGTGAGGCAAGCATGCCTATTTTACATCAGAACGAGGGCTGCAATGAAAATCGCCAGAACTCGCTTAATGTTTACTTAATATCGCCATAAAGGCGAAGCCTGGGCGGGTATGCTATGTTGTAGATGGGTTTCGATGGGGGGGTAAAGGCTCTCGATTCGGATGAGAAATGGTTGAGCTGGATATACCATTCAGCGTCTTGTTTACACTTTGTGCCTTATTGATGGTCGTTGGGGTGTTTTGCTTCGTCTGGTTTAGGGGGCAAAGGATGAGCAATGACGAGCAAGCTTCTCAGTTCGACGCCAGTGAAAGTCTCTTGGTCTGCCTCACGGTTCTCGCGGTGATTGTCCTGCTCGGTTCGATGCTCCTGTTGTTTTTCGAAAGCCACTTCTATAACTGACACATAACCATCGGAACGCTCATCCTGCGGTGATCTTCAGGATTCGGCGGTCGGCGAAATCCATATGGCTTCTTCTTTAAGCAATCTGTTATTCGGGATTGGAGTGCAGGTTGTCTTTAGCTTTTCTTTGGCTGTTTATAAAGACGAATCAATTCCAAAGGCGGGAAAATGTATAAAACAAGGAGGTTCGTATGTCGAGTGAGAAAATGTTGAAAAATCAGAGAAACGACGAACATCTTGAAGATCCAGCCTTCGTACGAAACCTTTTCAGCGGCGTCAAGTTAGCCTGGATTTGGTTGCTCGGATTGTACTTGGGTGTGAATTGGCTGCATGCCGGATGAGGAAAAATCACCAATCCTGCATGGGTCGGGAGTGATGCCGGCACTGCGCTAACGGGCTTTGTGCAGCACGCCCTGATGAAAGCGAGCGGTGAACATCCGGACGTTCAAGGTTGGTATGCCACTTTCTTGAAGCAAATGGTAGTCACGCATCCAGCCTTCTGGAGCTATTTGGTCGTCCTTGGGGAAACCCTGGTAGGTATCGCTTTGATCCTGGGTATCTTCACCGGCGTGGCCTCGTTCTTTGGGCTATTCATGAACGAAAGTTTTCTCTTGGCAGGCTCCGTCAGCCTAAATCCCATCATGCTTCTGCTAGCCGTTCTTACCGTCCTTGCTTGGAAGGTAGCGGGATGGTGGGGAATTGACCGCTGGCTTCTACCACTTCTGGGGACTCCCTGGGAGCCCGGGCCGATCTTTCATAGGACCGAAGACATTGGCCACAATCAAAAGGCACACCAGGTGATGAGGCCGTGATTGTGCCGTTGATTCATGTATGAATAGGAGTGTCTATCGCATGAGTAACAAGCTGGCGATGGGACATGTTAGCCGGTAGGGTGATTTGCAATGATCACGAACAAGGAAACCGATCCTTCCCGAGTTGCCTCGTAGGGTACTTCCGACTGCATTAATCCTGCCTTGGATGATCACACGCCGTCGCGAGTTGATGGGTGATCTAGCCAATACACGCATCACCAGCGTCGTGCTTGGCATCTTGTTGTTTTTGATCGTCGCACCCAATGGTTACTTTTTCATTGGCATTTTCAGAGGAGGTTGATCTGTGCTGCAGAAAGGAATGTGACTTTGTTGTGTGTCGTATTCACGCATACTTGAACCGAAGATTATTTCCTTACAACTTGCCTGGCAGGGTTTCGCTCTACCATCGGTTTTCTTCATTTAATGTCGCAATCTCATGTCCGGCTTGCACGGACCATTTGTTTACGATATAGTTAAGAAGTGTGCGGGGTTTTACAGAAATATAAAAAGACCCTACGCGAAGCATCGATATTTCGATCTCAGAAGCGACGGTCGGATTTAAACCAACGAATGGGGGATTTAGCGACTCTTGCCTTAGCAGACTTGGCTCCGTCGCCTCGGAGAAAATCAAAAATCGCCAATTGTGTCTTCATATGCTGAGGGGCAATCTCGACCAGAGCGTGCGATGGGATTCGAATCCGATTTGCCGTTGGCATGGAGATTTTCTAGTGCGGCCCTACCACCTAGAATTCAACGATCTCTAAATCAGGGCCGTTCAACCCACCGCCAGGTTAATCGGTGCGGTGCGCAATTCCTCGCAGTCACGATTTTCGTTTGAGAACCATGAAGCCACCAGCCAATTGTCTTCTGGCTGGAGCAGATTGTGGATTTGTTCTGTCAGATTGAACGGGGACCGCTCGGCCCGGGTATGCGCTATCGGCGCATCGTAGTACTTACCGTTATCGAGGGAGGCATCGACCACATTTAAACTTCGCTTAAGCTGAATTTGTGATTCAGATAAGGATTTGATCTGTTGTTACATGATAATTTGAGAGAGAGGCAAATTTTCTCGTTTTAGGATGGTATCAACGGATATGAAGATCGGCGTACAAATATCAAGTGGCATTTTTCCGAGAGGACATACCCCGCCGGGATATTCCGAAGCTGGAGTCAGGAGATCGCATGCTTGCGATCTCCTTGTTTTTAATTAGTGTTAATAGATAAGAAAAGTCTAGAATTACCCTCGTGCAGCATCGCAATTTTCGCAGCACCAACTGCAGAAGGTGGGACCGGAGCGACACTTTATCCAAGGAGTGAAAGATGGGCGAAAAATTTGATCAGGAACTGGATTGCAGCGGTTTGTCTTGCCCGATGCCGATCTTGAAGACCAAAAAGGCGATCGACGCACTGAGCGCGGGGAAGGTGCTCAAGGTCATTTCGACCGACCCCGGATCGGTACCGGATATGAATGCCTGGACATCGAAGACCGGGCATAAGCTTCTCGACCACGAGCAGCAAGACGACAAATTCATTTTCTACATCAAGAAGAAAGCGTAAATCAATTATGGGCGGAAGTTTGTCTTAATTTACACCCACGGGCTGAAGGATCCGAAGCGTCCAACGTGTAGGTTTATTGATCGTTGGCCGGTGAACAGGAGGAAGGTATGTCTAACGAAAGTGCAAGTCGCATGGCGATCATCGCAGCACACGGTACGCTCGATGCGGCTTACCCGCCGCTGATCCTGGCGACGACTGCTGCAGCGCTCGAGATGGAGGTGGCGATCTTCTTCACCTTCTACGGACTCGAACTATTGAAGAAAGATCATATCGATCACCTGCAGGTGGCACCGATCGCCAACCCGGCGATGCCGATGCCGGTTCCGAACATCATCGGTATGCTGCCCGGCATGACGGCTATAGCTACAGCCATGATGAACAGCATGATGAAGAAGGCTGACGTGAGTAAGCTGAGCGAGCTGCTCGAGGCGGCGCTCGAGATGAACGTGCGCCTGATTGCCTGCCAGATGACGATGGGCGTGATGGGCGTCAAGAAGGAAGACTTGATCGACGGCATCGAGATCGGCGGCGCAGCGACCTTCGTCGAGTATGCATCGCACAACGCCATCACGTTGACGTTCTGATCGAAAGGATAACACCCATATGGATGAAGAGCGAGTACTGATTGTGATGACCAGCGGCACGGACACGCCGCGCCGCTGTGCGACTCCGTTTTTTATGGCGACTCTGGCAGCGGCGATGGACTACGAGGTGGATATGTTTTTCACCATCGACGGCGCGCAGTTGCTGGTAAAGGGAGCGGCCGACAAAGTTTTCCCCAAGGAAGGCGGGCGCGCGGCCGGTGGCTACCTGCAAGACGCGCTCGATGCCGGCGTGCGTTTCAAAGCCTGCACGGCCTCGATGGAGTTGCACGGTTTGAAGAAGGAAGACCTGATCGACGGAGTAGAGATGGTCGGCGGTGCGTCGATGTGGGAAATGGCCGACGCCGCCAAAATCGTCGTTAGTTTCTAAGGAGGCAAATCCATGGCAACGATCAAGGGCTGCGAACTGCCGGACGATCTGTATTACTTGATTAAAAAGCACGTCTGGGCGAAGGAGATCGAAGGCGGCGATGTGCGCGTGGGCATGACCGCGCCGGCCATAAAGCTTGCCGGCGGTAAATTCATTGCCGTCACACCCAAGCGCAAGGCAATCGGCCAGAATCTGGTCCAGGGTAAAAGCATGGCCACCGTCGAGAGCAGCAAGTTCGTCGGGCCGGTACCGGCGCCAGTGTCGGGTGTGTTGACCAAGGTAAACGACGCCGTAGCCGAGAATCCCGACTTGGCTGTAAGCGACCCCTACGGTGAGGGCTGGATTGCCGAGATCACGCCCTCCGACTGGGAGGGGGAGAAGGGTGAACTGGCGCACGGCACGGAAGGGCTCGAAGCATACCGAGTCCAACTTGAATCGGATGGCGTCGACTGCAGCTCGTGAATGACCTGCAGATCGGGGAGGTGAACATGACGAAGCGTGAAACGATCCAAGAACGGCTGTCCCGTCAAGGAGTCGGCCGGCGGGAATTCTTCAAATTGAGCAGCGCACTGGCGGCCTTTCTCAGCCTGCCCGTGCGTGACGGCACGCGGGTGCTGGGAGTGGATACGATCACACCCAGGCCGTCGCTCGTGCGCCAGGTGCGGCACGCCCTGGAGACCAAGCCGCGCGTGCCCCTCATCTGGCTCGAGTTTCAGGATTGTGCCGGATGCACCGAGTCGATCTCGCGTTCGCTCTCACCGACGCTTACCGACTTGGTGTTGAACACGATCGATATCGAATACCAGGAAACGTTGATGGCCGCCGCCGGAACACAGGCTGAAGCGGCCAAACAGGCCGCGATGGATAAATACGCCGGCCAATACCTGCTCGTGGTCGAAGGCAGCGTCACGACCAAGGACGGCGGCGTATATTGCACCGTCGCTGGCAAGGCCAACGATGCATTGCTGAAAGAAGCAGCCCAAGGCGCGGCGGCGATCATCGCCGTCGGCAATTGTGCCTCCTTCGGCGGCATCCCTGCCGCTGCTCCCGCTCCGACGCAGGGCCTGGGAGTCGACCAGGTCATCACCGACAAGCCAGTCATCAACTTGCCCGGCTGCCCCGGCATCCCTGAGGTGTACACCAACACCGTCGTGCACTACCTGGTTTTCGGAGCGCTGCCCGAGCTCGATGAACTCAATCGGCCGAAATCCTTCTACGGTGTAACGATCCACGACCGCTGCCTGCGGCGACCGTTCTATGAGGCGGGTAAATTTGCCGGTAGTTTCGACGACGAGGGGTACCGCAAGGGGTATTGCCTGTATAAGTTAGGCTGCAAAGGCCCGACGACGTACAACGCCTGCGCCTCCATACGCTGGATGAATGGGTTGAGTTTCCCCATCCAATCGGGTCACCCCTGTTTGGGCTGCTCGCAGCCGGGATTCTGGGACGGGGGTGGGTTCTACCAGGGCCAATCGGCACCGCTCGAGCGTCCGGACTTACTGGCGATCGGCGCAGCGGCAGGGTCGGGCCTGGCGCTGGGCGCAGCAGCTGCGGCCGCCAATCGGGCGCAAAAGAGGCGCGCCCGAACCGAAAGAAATGAGTCGGGAGGCTGAAATGACCTGGGATGAAGTACTGCGCTTTGCGCGCGGACCGTTGTTTCAAGTCGCGCTGTTGATCTTCGTCGGTGGCATGACCTACCGCCTGATCCGGGTACTGTTGCTTGGTTGGGAACGTGATCGCGTGCCTGCCATGGGCAGCAAGAGCGTTGGTGTGCTGAAGTCGTACCTTAAAGGAATATTGATCTGGCCGTTTATCCCATGGGTGAAGGATACATTCAAGCGCAACCCGTTGATTTACGTCGCCGGCGGGTTGTTTCACCTCGGGCTGTTCGTCGTCATTTTCCTCGGTACTGCACACATGCTGGTCTGGAAGAGCCTGCTTGGTTTTGGTTGGCCGACGCTCTCACTGCCGATCGTTGATTGGATGGCGGCCGGGGCGATCGTGGCCATGCTGGCACTGTTCATCAACCGTCTGGTGAACCCGGTGCTGCGCATGATCAGCGGTCCGGCCGAGTGGCTGAACTGGGGTGTGGTCTTCTTGCCGTTGGTTACCGGCTACATCATGACCCACCATCTGTGGTTCGGTTACACGACGCTCTTCAGCCTGCACATGCTGGCCGTCGACTTGCTGTTGATTTATATCCCGCTTAGCCGGATTTCACACTTTATGTTCTATTTCTTTTCGCGCACGATCCACGGTACTGAATACGGTAAACGTGGCGTGATGCCCTAGGAGGTCGCCAATGCTCGCGACACAAGAGGCGCTTAACCAATTCGTCGAAGAAACGGGAGGCTGGATTGCTTCGCAGCTCGAAGCCTGTACGCGCTGTGGTATGTGCACAGAAGCCTGCCACTTCTACCTCAGCAGCGGCAATCCCGCATACAGTCCGGTCTGGAAGATGGAATTGCTGCGGCGGGCTTATGAAGGTCGCTTCACGCTAAGCGGACGTCTGAAGCTGGCTCTGGGGATCGAAAAGCCGATCTCGGATGCCGATCTCGAGGTCTGGCGCACGATCGACTACGAAGCCTGCACACTGTGCAACCGCTGTTCGCAGGTCTGTCCGATGGGTATTGACATCGGATCGCTGATCCACGGCGTGAGAGGCGCGCTGGCTGCGGCGGATATGGTCCCCAATGACCTCGAACAGGCTACCCAGAAGCAAATCGAGGACGGCAGCCCGCTGGGAGTCGATCTCGACACCTGGAAAGACCGCATGGATTGGATCCAGGACGAATGGGACGTGGAGCTGCCGATCGATGTGCAAGGGGCTGATACGATGGCCGTCTTCACTTCAATCGAGTTGATGAAGTTCCCCAGCAATATCGCCTACATCGCCAGGATCATGAAGGCCGCCGGCGAGAGCTGGACGATCAGCAGTAAAGGCCGTGAGGTGGTCAACTTTGGCCTGTTTGAAGGCAATACCGAGCACACCGTCCTGTTCTTGAAGCGCATTTTCGACGCCGCCCAGGAATTGGGCGTGAAGCGCGTGATGGTCACCGAGTGCGGACACGCCTACGAAGCGCTGCGATGGACGTCTTTCAATCTGATGCAGGTGCCGGAGGGGCTGGAAGTGACACACATCACCGGCATGCTGGGTGAGTTTCTGAACGCAGGCCGCATCAAACTCAAGGCAGGTGCAATGGACGACCGCCCGATTACGTTTCACGACGCTTGCAAGATCCAGCGAAAGGGCGGCCATATCAAAGAGCCGCGCCAGATTTTAAACATCCTGGCGCCGGAAAACTTCGTCGAGATGACGCCCAATCGGGAAGAGGGCATCTGCTGCGGCGCTGGAGGCGGTGTGATTTCGATCAAGGAGGCCGACCAAAAGCGTTACGACGCCTTCGAATTGAAAATCGACCAGATGGACCAAATCGGTGCCCAACGTGTGGCAATGGCTTGCTCCAACTGCCGCCTGCAGTTCACCGACTGCGTGCAGCATTTCGATCTGGATTGGAAGGTCTACGGACTTTCGCAAATGGTCGCCGAATCGCTTGCGGAATGATTTCCTTGTATGCGGTTCTGCTTGAGCGGGAGGGATGAATAATGGCTTCATTTTCCTTGAGTCCTGTCGAACGAGGGGTAATGCGCTGCAAACATACTGGCAGCTTCACCTCAGAAGATGTGCGCTCGCTGGCACAGTTTTTTGAAGATTACCGCGGTAAGTTGTTGATCGACCTCAGCGAAACGACTGCCGAGGAGTGCGCAAGGCATCTGAAGCACATGCGGCCTATGCTCCCCACCAGCGCCATTTTCGGGACGGAACTCGACCCCGAACTTTTGGCTGTGCCTGAATCGTATTACCTGCATGAGGTCCGCTATTTCGACACTGAAGAAGAAGCACTAGCTTGGTTGCGCGAGCAGCCCCGATAGGAGATACAACATGAGCCCACGTCTGGTAATCGATCCACTGACGCGTATTGAAGGCCACCTGCGTATTGAAGCGGAGGTGGATGACTCGCAGATTGTGCAGAAAGCGTTTTCCTCCGGCACGATGGTGCGCGGATTGGAGATCATCCTGAAGGATCGCGACCCGCGCGAAGCCTGGGCTTTCACCCAGCGCGCCTGTGGAGTGTGTACCACGGTGCATTCGTTTGCTTCGATCCGGGCGGTGGAGGACGCACTCGACATCCGCATACCGACGAACGCCAATCTGATCCGCAACATCATGATCGGCCAGCAGTACGTACACGATCACGTGATGCACTTCTATCATCTGCACGCGCTGGATTGGGTCGATGTAGTCGACGCGCTGCAGGCGGATCCGGCCGAAACCTCGCAGATTGCCCAGTCGATCTCCTCCTGGCCGAAGAGTTCACCCGGATACTTCAAGGACATTCACACCCGGCTGCAGGGGATCGTAGACAGCGGTCAACTCTCGATTTTCGCCAACGCTTACTGGGGACATCCGGCCTACAAGCTTCCACCGGCGATCAACCTGTTGGCAACGGCGCACTATCTCGAGGCGCTCGACTGGCAGAAAGACGTCGTCGCCGTGCACACTATCTTCGGTGGGAAGAATCCACATCCGAATTTCCTGGTGGGCGGCGTGCCCTGTCCGATCGACATCAACAGCGATGAAGCCTTGAACGCCGAGCGACTCTCCGTCGTCGGAGGAGCGATCCAGAAGATGATCGAGTTCGTCGACCAGGTATATTTACCCGATCTTCTGGCGATCGCGCCCTTTTACAAAGACTATGCCGGACTGGGTGAGGGTCTGGGGAACTTCCTGACGTGGGGCGAGTTCCCCGGCGGCGATATCGAGGACGCGAGTAAGTTCCTCGTGCCTCGTGGAGTGATCCTGGGGCGCGACTTGTCGAACGTGATCGAGCCCGACCCGAAGGATTTCGCTCAGGTGCAGGAGTTCGTCTCGCACTCGTGGTACGAATACGGCGACGGGGATTCAACCGGTTTGCATCCCTTCCAGGGTGAGACCAGGCTGAATTACACCGGTCCGCAGCCGCCCTACGAGCAACTGAATGTCGACTCCAAGTACTCCTGGCTGAAAGCCCCCCGCTGGAAAGGCACGGCGATGGAGGTCGGTCCGCTGTCGCGCGTGCTGATGATGTACGCGAGCGGTCATGCACAAACCCAACAGCTGGTCGAAACGGTTCTGGACACGCTCAACGCACCGGTGCAGGCCGTGTTCTCGACGCTTGGCCGCACGGCCGCAAGAGCGATCGAAACCAAGGTCTTCGTCGATGCCATGCAGGGGTACTATCAGGATTTGTTGGCGAACATCGCTTCCGGCGATACGCAAACCTTCAACGGCGAGCGCTGGGATCCGCTGTCCTGGCCGGGGCATGCGGAGGGCTTCGGGTTCACCGAAGCGCCGCGCGGCGCATTGGGTCACTGGGTGGTGATCGACGGCCGCAAGATCAGTAATTACCAGCTCGTCGTGCCGACAACATGGAATGCCTCACCGCGCGATGCGCAGGGTCAGGCTGGTGCGTATGAAGCCTCGCTGGTCGGTACACCGCTGGCTGTGTCCGATCAGCCGCTGGAAATTCTACGCACGATTCACAGCTTCGACCCGTGTATGGCTTGCGCTATCCACATGGTGGATGCGCAAGGGAATGCACTTACGCAGGTTTCGACGGATCCAGGGAAAAATGCCTGTCACGTTTGATTCGAAGTTACAGGTGGGAGGTATCCAATCAGAAGACCGATAGGAGTTTTATTCCTTAAGTCCGTAGAAAAGCCGCGTTGATACCTTTATTCAGAAGGGAAGTCTGTGGTCGAGTCAAAGGCGATCGTACTCGGTATCGGGAATTTACTAAATTCGGACGAGGGGCTGGGTATCCATGCAGTGCGGAGATTGGAGCAGAAATTCGGGCAGCCTGGCATCGATCTCCAATTCGTGGATGGCGGGACGCTCGGTTTGAACTTGCTGCCTCTGATCGAAGACGCAAGCCACATTCTTTTGCTGGATTGCGTGAACGCCGGGCAGCCACCAGGAACGGTCGTGGAACTGACGAAAGACCAAATCCCGCTGTACAGCGGTGTAAAGATGTCGGTCCATCAAACGACCTTTCAAGAGGTGCTTGGGCTGGCCAACTTGCGAAGTCGTTTACCGCCTCATTTGCACCTCATCGGCGTACAACCCGCTGACCTGTCCGTCGGCGTCGAACTCAGTCCAATTGTTGCCGACAAGCTTCCGGAAATCATGAAACGGGCGGAAGAAATCCTGGTCGAGTGGGGTATTCTTCCCACCTGCGAGTCCGGTTGAATGTCTCCATCGGATCTCGTGCGAGACGGCTTGAATTTACGAGTTCGGACCCTCGATCGCCAGGAGTTCAGGGATCTCCATCTATTTTCTTCTCTCGCCCATCAAGGGAATCGCCACGCATGGTTCGAGGTAGTTGTACGAAGCCATCCATAGTGACCTGACTACGCTACGAGGAATGAGGCGATGGATTATTACTTTTTGGATCGAGTTCCCTGGCAAGACAGTCAGGCGATTTATCATGCAGCCGCCGATCTTCAACGAGAAGCGCTGTTCATCCTGCGTCCAGCGACGCCTTATGTTTGCCTGGGTTTTCACCAGGATGCAAAAATAGAGATTGACCTGGAATTCACTGAGCAGGAAGCCATTCCTGTCTTTCGCCGTGAAGTCGGCGGTGGTGCGGTTTATCTGGACGAAGGCCAGTTGTTCTACCAGCTTGTCCTGCGCCGCGACCGTCCGCAGGTGCCGGCCAGCAAGGCGGACTACTTTCGGAAATTCCTGATGCCGGTCGTGGAGACCTATCGCGCATTCGGCGTTCGAGCGGAATATAAACCGGTCAATGATATTCTTGCTCACGATCGAAAAATATCTGGGAACGGGGCGGCTGAAATCGGAGTGTGTGTCGTGCTCGTCGGCAATTTCATCTTGGATTTCAACTACGACATGATGGCAAGGGTCTTGCGCGTTCCCGACGAAAAATTCCGCGACAAGGTGAACAAGACGCTACGCGAGAATTTGAGCACGATCAGAAACGAGACGGGAGACGTGCCCAGTACAGCAGACCTGGCGAAGTATCTCGTCAAGCGTTATGAGTGTATTCTAGGTCCCATGACGGAACACAAACAATTGGATAGCGAGCTGAAAGGCAGAGCCGCAGAACGTATTGCTTTCATGGATACGAAGGATTGGCTTTTTTCCAACGATCGACGGCGACCCGACTTGTGGAAGTTGAAAATTCGAGATGGCGTGCAAGTCGTCCAGAAGATTTATAAAGCACCCGGAGGTTTGATTCGAGTCTCTGCGGTCGCTAATGAAGGTGTATTGAGTGACGTTCATATCTCCGGTGATTTCTTCTTCTTCCCATCGGAATCCCTGGTGGAGTTTGAGCGTTCGCTCGAGGGAGCCAGCATGGATCCTGAAGAACTCACCCAGATCGTCGATGACTTCTTCACGCGCCATGAGATCGAAGCTCCTGGCGTCACACCCGCTGACTTTGTGAAAGCATTCGCATGAAATTCCCCATCCCATTATGGAATCAAGCTTCGGATTCCCATTCCCTGGCAGAGAACGGTCATGAAAAGAACCACCGCAAGGCGTAAAGTGATCTGGGAATCGTCCGGGACGACGAGTAAATTGCGATGCGATCCATGCGGATGGATGTATTCATCTTGCTGTAGGTTTTTGGGATGTTCCACGGAATCGAAGGATAACGTACTTTAAAAAGTAACCGGCAACTCGTTGGAAGCGGTCGATCGGGAAGAGGCGACGGTCGGATTTGAACCGACGAATGGGGGTTTTGCAGACCCTTGCCTTACCAGACTTGGCTACGTCGCCTTGGAGAAAATTAGCAATTGGGCTAGATGCTTCGTATGATGAGTGGCGATCCCGATCAGAGCGGGCGATGGGATTCGAACCCATGGCCTTCTCCTTGGCAAGGAGACGTTCTACCGCTGAACTACGCCCGCAAACAGCGTTGGAAGGATACCTTGATCGATGGTGAATGTCAAGATTCTTCACTCTGTGTGATATAGTCCAATGAAAATGTCATGTATGAATAGTTCTGTGAAAATGTCACCT
>CAYYVY010000079.1:0-14581 GCA_964475265.1 uncultured Anaerolineaceae bacterium
TTCCTCGATGATGTCGGTGATGTTTGGCGTCGGTTCCATCCTCGTCATGCCATTCATCTACGGCGTATTGGGCTTTTTCCAAGGTCTCTTCGGTGCCTGGCTTTACAATCTGATCGCCGGGATTTTGGGCGGGATTCAATTGGAGCTTCAATAGTCGGCCGCTCAAAGTCACATAAATAAACCGAATAGCCTCCTCATAATTATCGAAGGGGGATTGTTGATGAACGTAATTGAAGCCTACGCTCTCGATCATTGAATCCAGTGGATTTACCTTCATTCCAGTTTACCGTTGGGGGTCTTCTATCATATACTCGAGTATATGATGATCGGTTAAAATGAAGCCAGATCACACAAGATAGTGATAAGCGTATCTCAAGCAGTTTTGTATTCCGCGTGAAGATGGGGGGTCATTAATGGACCGATATATTTTCAGTAACTATAACTTCTTCCACGTTGTAATCATCCTCTGTATTTGTATTTTCGGGGCTGCCGGGCTTCTGTTTTTCCTATCCCAACAAGGAACCTCGATACTACTTACCGATGAAAGCTGCGCGCCACCTTGCTGGAACGGTATCCATCCTGGTGAGACGAAATCGTGGGAGGCGATCGATATCCTTCTCGATACGCCAAATGTAGGCAGAATTCATGAAATCGGCAAAGAAAGAGAAAGAGCAATTCAGTGGTTATTCAAGCATCCGGTCCAGGAATCGGGAGGCTATCTCTATCTTATCGATGACCTTGTTGGGGCGATGAGTTTCCAGACCTATGACACTTTTAAACTCGCCGAGATATTTGATCTGCTTGGGGATCCGGATGAGTTCTGGCTGAGATATAAAAAATCCGAATACCGACAATGGATTGAAGTTGTTTTTGTATATCCGCTGGAGGGGTACGTCGTTAGAGCCGATGTTGAGCTTCCTGCGAACGTAGACACGTCTACTATTGAGATCGCACCACGCTGTCCCGTGACAAGGGTTGTTTATTTCAATCCGGAATTCTATCCGCGACTTATCGAGTCGCGAGTTCTCTTCATCGAAGATAGAGATACAATCGAAGAGCGCCTGCAGTTGTGGAATGGCTTTGGGGAGATTGGAATAGATCAGGTTCTTCCCCATGAGTAGCGATGGGACGATGCTATAAAGCAACGAGAAACGGTCGTTATGAATAAATCGAAATCATGCTGGTAAGGCAGTTTTTTCCGGATGATGCAGAGCGATTGAGCCGCTTGATCGTTCGAAATCTGCAGCTCGTGAATATCCGCGATTATTCGCCCCAGGTCATCGAAGCCTTGATCCCTTCCCACACTCCGGAGCGAATTCAGGATCTGGCCCGTAACGGGTATACACTCGTTGGCGTCGATGGGGATTTGATCGTAGGTACGGCATCGTTGGACGGCGATCGCGTTCGAAATGTGTTCGTCGCCGTCGAAAAGCATGGGAACGGAGTCGGCAGAAAGTTGATGGCTGCAATTGAAGCTTACGCTCTCGACCATCGACTCCGGCGGATTTACCTTCTTTCTGGTTTAACGGCTGAAGGCTTTTATCGCAAACTCGGATATGAGAAAGTCGGCGCCATCGAGCATGATCTGGATGGTGTGCCCTTGCAGTTGATCAAAATGGAAAAGGTACTGACTCCGGCGAAATAGAATCTGCTGCGTCAGCCGCGGGCAGGACAACTCTCGATTGGCCTGACAGAAGTCAATATTTCGGAATTGGAATTCTCCCCATGGACTCCTACCGGCATATCGTGAACGTCGAAGGCGCCATTTTCAAAGAGGGTCGCTACCTGCTGGTTGTTCGCGGAGAAGCGGAAAGCCATGCCCCTGGGGCCCTCACGTTGGTCGGCGGGAAAGTTGAATTTTTCGGGAATCCGGATCAAGACGACATCCTGGAAACCACGCTGCGCCGTGAAATCCTGGAGGAGGTCACAGTCGAGATCGAAGAAGAAATGGAATACATCGAAAGCGTCGCATTTTCCACGGACGACGGTTATCCCGTCGTCGATATTGTTTTTCTATGCAAGTACCGCAGCGGAACTCCGAGTATCGGCGATGAGGGCGAGGTGGCCAGTTTGCACTGGATGACGCCGGAAGAAATCATCAACTCGACGCAGTTGCCTGAATGGACACGGCGCAGCATCGAAAAGGCCGATAAGAGACGTGTCGAACTAGGCTGGTGAGGCAGGCATCCGTCCTGCAATCTTTGGATGATGGGTGGCATCATATGTATATCGTACATGAGATCGAGATATTGAGACCTCCGGATTTAGTCTTTCCATGGATCGCGGATCCAGATATGGCCATGCAATGGCAGAAAAATGTCAAGGGGGGAAAAATACTTGTCGAAACGCCGGAAAAAATAGGAACGACGTTCAAAGAAACCATCGAAGAAGACGGCAGCGAGCTCGAAATGCACGGCAGCATTACGGAATACATCGAAGGCAAGATCATTGGATTCCATATCGACAGCAGGATTCATGAGTTCGATGTTCGTTATTCGGTTGAGGAGATCGAAGGGGGCAGTATCGTATCAACGGAAGTCAATATTCGCTGGAAGTTCCCCATGAACGTAATGAGTCTGTTTATCGGTAGAAAGATGGAAGCGAGCCTCCTCGAAAGCCTAGAAACTGAATTTCATGAGTTGAAGCGGATTTGTGAAGCGCTTTAATTCTCCTCGACATCGCCAGCGCGATATTTGGTCGTGTTGAGCGAGTAATAGATGGCAGACACTCACACCAGGAGATAACAGGAGGGTTAGTGATCGAAAAAGCCACGGCGAACGATATCCCGGGAATCGTAAAAATCATCATCGAATTCCAGGTGGAGAAGAGCCCGTCTCAGGATCTGGAGGCGATCTCCATTGGAGCCGCGGGGCAGCTTCAAGCGTGTCTCGATGATCCTAAGAAGCGAAGTATATACGTCGCTCGAGGTGCAGACGATAAAGTCCTCGGGTATCTCGTCGTTCATTGGATCCCTTTCCCGGCGCTTCCCGGATTTGAAGGTTACATCTCGGATTTAATCGTCGCTTCGAAGGCTCGCGGCCAGGGATTGGGCCGGGCGCTGCTGCAGGCCGCGGAAGAAGAGGCGAAATCCAACGGGGCGACGCGGTTAATGCTCAACAATCGCAAATCCGCCGATTCTTATGATCGCCAATTCTATGCCAAGTTGGGATTCTCGGAACGGATCGAGTTTGCCAATTTCGTTAAGTCGTTGGTAAGTAAATAACGAAGCGACTTTGGATTTTCGGGCAGCATTGCCGTTCTCTTGGGGGTTAAACATCTCGATTCGTAAGAATGGTGTTAAGTATAAAAAGTTCTACAAATATGGGAGGGGAATAATCATGAATAAGAACCAAACCCAATACAATGCACCACTGGCCAATTATCCCAGACCAGCCATTGCGTTGACCGCCGTCGTTTATTTGCTGCTGGGGGTATTGGAGACACTGCCTGGGACGTACGTGCCTGCTTTGCTCTACTTTATCGCCCTGGGCATCCTGGCGCTGATCCTCATGCCCTACGTCTTGGGGCTGCCCAACGGCCGCAAGTCGCTGCGGGAGTACTGCTACGACATACGCCTGCTGCCGATGCAACCTGTCGTCCGGAATGTGCTGCTCGGATTGCTGCTGGCTGCACTTACCCTGGGCGGCATCCTCCTGGCCTCGCTGATCACCAAGCACTTCGTACTCGACTGGAGCACTGTGCCTGCGCTGCGCTGGGTCAAGGGACTCACACGGGGCATCTGGGAGGAAGTCTACTTCCGGGGCATTATCTTGGTACTTTTCATGCGTATTGTCCAAAAACGCAGAGCTATATTCCTGGCTACTTTCCTGTTTGCCATCGTCCATCTGGACCCGTTGAATGTGGATTTGCACATGGTCATCGATGTGATTAGTGTTTTCTTCATCGGTCTACTTTTCGCTTACGTGGTCCTAAAAACGGGTTCTCTGCTGCCAGCGATCATCTTTCACTATGTACATGATATTTTCTTAAATCTGGTACAAAACACGCCGGGTGCAGACGAAACCATGGCAGAGGTATTACTGTTTGGGCTGCTTTGGGCTTCACTGATCTTCGGCGCGCTGCTGGCGAAGTACGTCGTTGCACATTGGCCCAACGAGGAACCAGAGCCGGCCGCGGCGTAGACGTGGCTCTCCTGGAATTTAATTGATACCGCAATGTAAGGTTGAATGCTTTAAGGCGTGAGTTATATTGGTTTCGCCTTTACCATACTCATTCATATTGGGGCAAAAGGCATTCACATTTTATCGCTCGTGTGTGGAGGTCGGGTTTCGCATGGATTTTCTGACATTGGTTTGGCTGATGCCTCTTGTGTTATTCGTACATGAGATGGAGGAATGGAAAATCCTTTCGTGGTACGAAAGGATTTTTATTAATTTGCCGCTGAAAACCAATGCTTCGATCCGTAGTTTCCTCGTGTTTGTCAGCTTGTTTGGCTTCGTTTGGACTTACTTGGCCACTCGATTCGAATCTCACGCCGTTGGTGCGATCATGATCGGCTTATTGGCCGCGGTCATACTGTTGAATGCCATCCAGCACATATATTGGTCATTCCTTTTCAGGCAGTATGCACCAGGGGTAATCACATCGATTGTCCTGCTTGTTCCGTTGTAAGTGCCCTCTATTATCGGGCTGTCGCGGAAGAAATTCTGCCATGGTGGGTTTTGGCTCTGATACAGATGCCAATATTTATCGCCGGTTTAACTCAGACCATTCGGGCAAATAATGAACTTACGATAATGTTAAAAATTTATCAATCGTTTCGGATTGTGGCTGGCATCGGTCCTGAGGCTCGAAAAAGAATGATCAACGCAGCGCTTTCTGCGCCGCCTTCAATTGCATCTTCAGCGCAGACTCTGATGTACCTCCGCTCGCACCTTTGCGGTTGAGTGAGGCGTTAATGTCGAAAATATCGGCGACGTCGGCTTCGAAGTGCTCGCTGATGGATCGATATTCATCGAGGGCTAATTCTTTCAACGAGGTTTGGTTTTTTATTGCCAGGCGTACTGCTTGACCAACCAAAGCATGTGCTTCTCGGAACGGCACCCCTTTACCCACCAGGTAATCGGCCAAATCGGTGGCAAACAGATCGGCGCTCAATCTCTCCCGCATGCGTTGCGGATGCAGTGTAAGGGTTTGGATCAAGCCAGTGAGCACTGGGAGCAGCAGGCTGAGGGTATCGTAAGAATCGAAGACGGGTTCTTTGTCCTCCTGCAAATCCTTGTCGTAGGCAGACGGCAGCCCTTTTAGCGTTGCCAACAGACCGGTCAGGTTGCCGATCAGGCGTCCCGATTTTCCCCGCGCCAGCTCCAGCGGATCGGGATTTTTCTTCTGCGGCATGAGACTCGAACCGGTGGCGTAGGCGTCGTCGATCTCGATGAAGCCAAACTCGGGAGTATTGAAAAGGATCAACGTATCTGCCATTCGGCTGAGATGAACATTCAGGACGCTGCAGGCGTAGAGGAAATCGAGCGCAAAGTCGCGGTCGGCGACGGCGTCGATGCTGTTCTGGGTTACCTCGGCAAACCCCAGGTCTTTGGCCAGCGCAGCTCGATCGATGGGGAAGGATGTGCCCGCCAGGGCACCCGAGCCCAGGGGAAGGACGGCGGCGGACGTTTGCGCGTTTGCCAACCGTTCCCGGTCGCGGATCAAAGGCCAGGCGTGGGAGAGCAGCCAATGTCCCCAAGTGACCACCTGCGCATGCTGCAGGTGGGTGTAGCCGGGCATGGGTGTATGCAGATCTCGTTCGGCGTTTTCCAGCATCGCCTGGCAGAGGTAGGTGGTCGCTTGTTCGAGCTGCTCACACGCATTAATGATCCACAGGCGAAAATCGGTTGCCACCTGGTCGTTGCGGCTGCGCCCGCTGTGCAGTTTGCCGGCCAGCGGACCGATAATCTCCGTTAATCTGCGTTCGACGGCGGTGTGGATGTCCTCGTCGCTTTCCACGGCCTCGAAGTCACCGGCCTGGAATTCATGCAAGATTTTATCGAGACCTTCTACAAGGATCTTGGATTCCGCGGTGCTGATCACGCCTGCCTCGGCGAGAGCGCGCGCCCACGCCTGGCTGCCGAGGATGTCCTCGCGGTACAGGCGTACGTCGAAGGGGAAGCTGGCGTTGAGTTGATGCACGAGCTGATCAGTCGGCTTGGACATTCGTCCGCCCCACAGTTTCATGGCTGATGCCCCTTTAGTATGCGACGTGGATAACCTCGCCGCGAGCGAAATTATGATCCAATCGAACGCTTAATTCAGGTCCGGTAGTCGGCGTTGATCGAGACGTACTCGTGAGTCAAATCGCAAGTCCATACGGTCGTGCCGGCTTGGCCCAATCCCAGGTCCAGGCGTATGTTGATTTCGCTTCCCTTAAAGATCGCCTCGGCCAGGCTTTCATCGTACTCGAGTGGGATGCCGTCCTCGACCAATTGAAAGTCATCATTTATATTGCTGCCGATCCACAGTGCCAAGCTTTCGGCGTTCAAAGAAACGTTGGCCCTGCCGGCGGCGGCAACAATTCGTCCCCAATTGGGATCGCCGCCGGCAAAGGCGGTTTTTACCAATGGGGAGGTGGCGATGGTACGAGCCACGCTTAAGGCTTCATCCTGCGTGCGGGCTCCGCATACCTGCAGGGCGATGAATTTCGAAGCGCCTTCGCCGTCACGTACGATGGCCTGGGCGAGTTCGATACATATCGAATCGAGAGCCTCTTGGAAAGCTGTTTTCAGGGCATCATCGTTCAGCTCCACGCCGCTGGCACCGTTGGCCAGGATGAGTACAGTGTCGTTGGTGCTGGTATCGCCGTCGATGGTAATGCGGTGGAAGGACCGATCTACCGCGGATCTCAACATCCCGTCGAGTTCTTCTGCTGCAACGGCTGCATCCGTGGTGAGCACGGCCAGCATGGTCGCCATGTTCGGATGAATCATGCCCGAGCCCTTGGCGATACCCCCGATCGTCACCTTGCCACCCGGAAGGTCGACACTGACCGCGGTGTGTTTCGGGCGTGTATCGGTGGTCATGATGGCGCGGGCGGTATCTTTTCCGTTGTTCTCCGAAAGATGCCGGCAAGCGTGTTCGATCCCGACCGCAATTTTATCCAGGTCGAGCTGTACGCCGATCACGCCGGTGGAGAGCACCAGCATTTGATCGGGGGCACATCCAGCGCATCCCGCGGCCAGTTCTTGCATGCGTTTGCAGGCTTCCAACCCTTTGGGTCCAGTGCAGGCGTTGGCGATACCGGCGTTGGCCACGACTCCACGCAATTTCGTCGGATCGTCCGCTAACGTCTGTCGATCGACAATCACCGGTGCGGCGACGACTTCGTTGCGGGTAAAAACTCCCGCGCCGCTGCAGTCGTAATCGGAGAGAATCAGCGCTACGTCCATGGCGCCTTTTTCTTTCAACCCGCAGGTCGCGGCGCCGGATCGAAATCCCTTGGGGGAGGTGACGCTGCCACTTGAAATACGTTTCATCTAATCCCTCTTGAACTTGGAATAATTGGGTGCCGTCAGGCGCGTTTCATCGTCGAAGGGGATGCCCAGCATTGCCTGTACCTTCATCTGCAGTCCGAAAAGGTTGATGAATCCTTCGGCGTCTCTCTGGTCATACACGTCGTCTTCACCGAAGGTGGCGAAATCTTCGCGGTAGAGACTGTTTTCGCTGAAGCGGCCCAGAACGGTGACGTTTCCTTTGTACAACTTAAGCCGCGTCCAGCCGCTGACGTTGCGCTGCGTTTCGCTGATGAAGGCCTGGATGGCCTGGCGCAAGTTGGTAAACCATTTGCCAAAGTAGACTAATTCGGCATAGCGCAGGGCAATCTGCTGCTTGAAGTGCAGCGTGTCCCGGTCCAGGCACAGGGATTCCAGCTCTCGATGGGCAGTGTAAAGGATCGTGCCGCCGGGCGTTTCATACACGCCGCGCGACTTCATCCCCACCAGGCGGTTTTCAACCAGATCCACCCGGCCGACTCCATGGCGGGCGCCCAACTCGTTGAGGCGCCCGATCAGCGTCGCCGGGGAAAGCGCCTCCCCGTTCATCGAGACGGGCATGCCGGCCTCGAAGCCGATCTCGACTTCTTCAGCTTCGTCGGGAGCCTGCTCGGGGGCGGTGGTCCATTGATAAATATCTTCCTCGGCTGCGTTCGCCGGATTCTCGAGCAAACCGCCTTCGTGGGAGAGGTGCCACAGGTTGCGATCGCGGCTGTACATCGATCCGGATTTGGCGGTCACGGGGACGTTGTGTTTCTTGGCGTATGCCAAAGCGTCCTCCCGCGAACGAATGTCCCACTCGCGCCAGGGCGCGATCACTTTCAAAGTGGGGTTGAGTGCCTTGTAACTCAACTCGAAGCGCACCTGATCGTTGCCCTTCCCCGTACAGCCGTGCGCCACCGCATCCGCTCCTTCTTCCTCTGCAACAGTGACCTGCCACTTGGCGATCAGCGGCCGGGCAATCGAAGTTCCCAGCAGATACTGTGATTCGTAAACCGCGCCGGATTGCACCATGGGCATGAGGAAATCGCGGGCGAATTCTTCGCGTAGGTCCTTTTTCACCAACTTGGTGGCGCCGGAGGCGATACTTTTCTCCTCCAGGCCGCTGAGTTCTTCGCCCTGACCGACATCGGCGCAGAAGCAAATGACTTCGCAGCCGTAATTCTCACGCAACCAGGGAACGATGACCGACGTGTCCAGGCCGCCGGAATAGGCCAATACGGCTTTATTGATTTTTGGTTTGGGCATTTTGACCTCCAGTTTTCGTTTGTCAGCCCCCATGCTTGGGTGGGCGCATATCACTCAGGTGGAGAACGACGGCGTTTTCGTCGCATTGGTCTTGCACCGGGCAAAGCGCGCAGTCCTTCCAGATCTTTTCGGGGAACCAGTTTTTATCGCT
This sequence comes from uncultured Anaerolineaceae bacterium, assembly GCA_964475265.1. Classification (GTDB taxonomy): domain Bacteria; phylum Chloroflexota; class Anaerolineae; order Anaerolineales; family E44-bin32; genus WVZH01. The sequence goes on from CAYYVY010000079.1 coordinate 8,902, forward strand.
GCGTGTGAAACCAAGGCGTTCGAAGAACGGGACCACGCGCGTGAGCGCAAACAGGGTATGCACGCCGCGTCGCAGCGCCTCATCGATCAAGGCTTGCACGATGGCCGAGCCCAGTCCCGCTCTTTCCGTGCTTTCATCGACCGCCAAGGAGCGCACTTCTGCCAGATGCGGGGTGTAGAAATAAAGTGAGCCGCAAGCGACGATCGTGTCGCTGCCGTTGACCACGATCCAGTCGTCGATGCTCTCCCGGATGGCCTCCGGCGAGCGCGGCAGGATTTTAGCGTTGCGAGCGTGAACCTCAACCAAGCGTGCAATTCCGTCCACGTCCTTGGGTTTTCCCGGTCGGGTTTTTTTCATGCGATCTCTCCTGTACCTCACAATTCCGCGATGCAATCGCCAAGAATTTCCAGACCCTCTTCGAGTTCATCTTCGCTGATGACCAAGGGCGGGCAAATCCGCAGCACGTTCTCTCCCGCGTTAACGACCAGCAAGCCCCGACCGCGTGCTGCGTCGATCAAGGGCCTGACCGGTTGGTCGAATTCAATGCCGATCAACAATCCTGCACCACGCACTTCCAGGATGTGATCCGAGGCAATTTCCTTTAGTTGGCGCATCACTTTTTCGCCCTTGCTGCGAACTCCCTGTAAGAATTCCGGCTGGGAGATGCGATCGAACACCACCTGGGCGGCGCGACAGATGAGCGGACCGGCGGCGAAAGTGCTGCCGTGATCGCCCACACTGATCGCTTGGGCGATCTCCTCGGTGACCAACGTGGCACCGATGGGCAAGCCGCCGGCGAGTGGTTTGGCCAGAGTCATGATGTCCGGATTTACGCCATGGGCGTCGTGCGCCCACAGGTACCCCGTGCGGCCGAGTCCGCATTGGACTTCGTCGAAGACGAGCAGCGCCTCATGGGCATTGCACAGGGACCGCAGTTCCCCCAGGAAGACGCCATCTGCGGGGTGTATACCGCCTTCGCCCTGCAGTGGTTCGACGAACACGGCGCAGGTCGTTTCTTCGATGGCGTGCTGGGCGGCCTCAATGTCGTTCAATGGTATGAAGCTGATATCCGGCAAGAGAGGCGCGAAGGGCATGCGGTATTTGGCTTTGTAGGTGAGTGATAGCGCGCCGTACGTGCGGCCGTGAAAGCAGTGCTCGAAAGCTACGATGTGCTTTTTGCTCGCCCCGAAATGCAAACCGGCCCATTTTCGAACGAATTTGAGCGCCGCTTCGTTCGCTTCGGCGCCCGAATTGCAGTAATACACGCGGTCGGCGAAGGACGATTCCACCAGGCGCTGGGCGAGTTCGACGTGGGGTGCGGTGTGGTACAGGTTGCTGACGTGTGTCAGCTTGCCGGCCTGGTCTCTGACCGCCTGCACCCACTCGGGATCGCTGTGACCCAGGGCAGTCACGGCAATTCCACTGACCCAATCCAGATAGCGTTTCCCCTCGCTGTCGAACAAATACACCCCTTCGCCGTGGGTTAGGACCATATCGGGTCGGGAGTAGGTCGGAACGATATAGCGGGCTTCGGCTTGCGGGATTTCACTTGGATTCATGGAGCACCTTCATTCGTCGGAGTCGCACTTGCAGATCGGGAATCTGGGATCGTGAACGTCGTACCACCGCCTTGCTCGAGGCCGGCCAGATCGACGATGCGAACGTTGGGGATGCCTTTCCTGGATACTTCCAGCGCCGCCTGCACTTTCGGCACCATGCCGCCGTTGATTGCGCCGCTGGCGATGAGTTGCCCGGCTTCGTCTTGGGTGAGGCAGGCGAGAATTGCTTCATCGACGAGCACACCAGGCACGTTGGAAACGAAGTCGATGTGTTCGGCCTGGATCGCTACAGCGATGGCGCTCGCCGCTTGGTCGGCGTTGACGTTGTAGATCTGTCCGTCCGTGCCGAGAGAAATTGGGGCGATCACGGGTGTAATGCCTTGCGCTAACCAGTCATTAAATAAATCGGAGCGCACGGAGATGATTTCTCCCACAAAACCCAGATCTCCGTCGGGGATTTCAAGCTTTTTCACCCGCAGCAGTCCGCCATCCACACCGCACATGCTGACGGCGTCGACTCCGGCGTTCAGCAGCGCGGCAGCGAGCTGCTTGCCCACCAGACCGCAGAGCACCATCAATGCCGTGTGCAACGTGTCGATGTCGGTGCGGCGCATGCCCTGGATCTTGACCGTTTCCTGTCCCAGGCGCTGCTGCAGTTCGTCGACCGCCTTACCGCCGCCGTGAACGACGACGGTGGGTTCGGCCATGTCGTGCAGCACGCTGGCAAAGGTGGGCATGAAGCCGGGTTTATCGAGTTCGTTTCCGCCGATCTTGATCACGCGCATGTCCACTGGCCTCGTTTCACTGCGGCAATCCAACGGTCTCGTCGATGCCGAACATGGCGTTCATGTTCTGCACCGCCTGGCCGGAAGCGCCTTTAATCAGATTGTCGATCGCCGAGGTGAGGATGAGCACACCTTCGGTCAGCGTCAGGCCGATGGCGCAGCGGTTGGTGTAGTTGACGTGGGCGTAGGTCGCCGTCTCACCCTGTGACAACACGTGAATGAACGCTTCGTTCCCATAGACCTGATCGTAGAGCTGGCGCACTTTTTTCTCGTCCCAATTTGAATCGAGACGCACGTAAATCGTGGAGAGCAAACCACGCGGCGCGGGGATGAGATGGGGCGAGAAAATCATCGCCGATGCTTTCTTCGACCACCAGGCTGCGACCTGTTCCATTTCGGGCAGGTGGCGATGCAGGCGACCGAGGCTGTAGGGTGAAAGATTGCCTTCGACCTCGACGTAGTGCGTCATCAGTTTCGGTTTGCGGCCGGCGCCGGAGACGCCCGATTTCGAGTCCACGATGATTGTATCGTTGATGGCGTCCTGGTCGAGAAGCGGTTTGAGCGCCAGCAGCACGCTGGTCGGGTAACAGCCCGGATTGGCGACCAGCCGCGCAGCAGGCAGATCGGCGCGCACGACTTCCGTCAAACCGTATACCGCTTCTTCCAGCAGCTCGGGGGCGGGATGCTCCACGCCGTACCATTTCTGGTAGGTTTTGGCGTCCCTCAGGCGGAAGTCGGCGCTGAGATCGATGACGCGTACGCCTGCGTCCAACGCCTGCACGGCGACGTCCGCCGATTCGGCGTGGGGCAGACAGAGGAAGACGACCTGCGTGTCCTTCATGGGCGCCTGCTCAGGGTCGATCAGTGTAACGTCTGGTGCTGCAGGGAAGACCGCAGCCAGACTCTCTCCGGCGCGTGACTTCGAGGTAGCGAAGCGCAGGTTCGCCTGCGGATGATTGACGAGCAGACGGATCAACTCCAATCCGGTGTAGCCCGTAGCGCCGATTACGCCGACTTCGATCATCGAACCTCCATTAAAAAAAAACCGCCAGACCCATTTTGCGGTCTGGCGGGGCATGACGCGAGTTGAACTTAATGCCGTTCAGCAACCCCAAATACCAGACCGAAGGTCCGGCGCGAACGACGCGAACGTGGAGCAGGAACGACATAGGTAAACATGCTGGCCTATGTATATGACAAATGTTCGGGTTTGTCAAGGCCGTTCACAATCATCGCTGCCGTAAAGTCCAATGATGTGAAATATTCCAAAGCGAGCGTAGCGCACTTCGATACCGGCGGGTCTCCATCGGTTTGACGCCAATCCTCCCGTAGGTAGAAATCAAGGCATATCGAACTTCACAAAACATGTCAGGTCTGATATGATTCATACCAGCAATGAACCGACCTCGGCGATTCAAAGCCGGGGTCTTTATTTGTGCTCGTTAAATAAATCGAGGTTGCATCGAGAAATGAACGTTGAACGAAAAGAATTGCGTAACATCGCCATCATCGCGCATGTCGACCACGGTAAGACCACGCTGGTCGATGGAATGTTGAAGCAAGCCAAGATTTTCCGCGAGAATCAGCAGGTGGTCGAGCGGGTGATGGATTCAAACGAACTCGAGCGCGAGCGGGGCATCACCATTTTAGCCAAGAATACGTCGATCTCCATCTTCGATGAAGCGATCGGCGATAGGGTGAAGATCAATATCGTGGATACCCCAGGCCATGCCGATTTCGGTGGAGAGGTCGAGCGGGTCTTGAACATGGTCGACGGCGTACTGCTGCTGGTCGATGCGGCTGAAGGACCGATGCCGCAGACGCGCTTCGTCTTGCGTAAAGCGCTGGAGATGGGGCTTCGTGCGGTGGTGGTGATCAACAAGGTAGATCGCAAAGGGGCAGAACCGAATCGGGCGTTGGATCAGACCTTCGATCTGTTCATCCAGTTGGGTGCGACGGATGAGCAAGCCGATTTTCCGGTTATCTACACCAATGCGATAGAAGGGCAGGCGGGCAATACATTCGATTTGGGACCCAACTTGCAGCCGTTGTTCGAGGCCATCTTGCGCCACATCCCTGCGCCGCAGGTCGATCCGCAAGCGCCGTTCCAGATGCTCGTGACTACGCTGGGCTATGATTCCTACCGCGGGGTGACGGCATCGGGTCGGATTGCTGCCGGCACGCTAAACGTAGGCGCGCCGTTAGCTCGCATCACACATGAGGGTCAGATCATCCCGATCGAGGCGCGCTATCTTTATCTATACAAGGGATTGGAGCGCGTCGAAGTCGAAACTGCCAGCGCCGGGGAAATCGTGGTGCTGGCGGGTTTGGAGGAAGCCAGAATCGGAGAAACGTTGGCCGATCCCGAACATCCGATCCCGTTGCCCATCATTCATGTCGAGGAACCGACGGTGCGCATGACCTTCGCCGTCAACACTTCTCCCTTCAACGGCCGTGAGGGTCACTGGAGCACTTCCCGCAAGCTGCGGGAGAGATTGTTCGAGGAAATTCGTACCAACGTTGCCTTGAGAGTGGAAGATGGCGATTCAGCGGAATCCTTCACAGTTTCCGGAAGGGGAGAACTGCATCTGGCGATTTTGATCGAAACCATGCGCCGCGAAGGGTATGAATTCCAGGTTTCGCGGCCCGAAGTGATCCTGCGCAACGATGACGGGATTGTGCTCGAACCCTGGGAAGAGGTCTACATCGAAAGCGCATCGCAGTCCGTCGGAACTGTGGTGGAGATGCTTGGCAAACGGCGGGGCAAGATGCTGGATTTACAGGAAGGCCTGGAAGACGTCGTGCGATTGCGCTACCTGGTGCCCACGCGCGGCTTGCTGGGTTTCCGTTACCATTTCATGACCGCCACGCGTGGCGCCGGGTTCATGCACAGCGTGTTCCACGATTATCTTTCCCTCTCCGGCGGCGATCTGGGGAGATCCCAGGGATCGCTGGTTGCATGGGAGCGGGGCATCACCACGACCTACGGGCTGAAGAATGCGGAAGAGCGCGGCGTGTTATTTCTTGGACCTGGCGTCGAAGTATATGAGGGCATGGTGGTCGGCGAGTATCAGCGTCCCGAAGATCTCGTCGTCAACGTTTGTAAAAAGCGGCACGTCACCAATGTGCGTTCGTCGTTTCGAGAGATTGATGAGCGGCTCACCCCGCCGCGCGAGATGAGTCTGGATCAAGCCATCGAGTACCTCGGGGATGACGAACTACTCGAGGTCACCCCCAAGAGTCTGCGCATTCGCAAACGCATCCTCGATTCCAATCTGCGCAATCGGGAAGTCAAACGCTCCAAAGAGGCAATGGGGGCCTGATTCATTCGCTATT
>CAYYVY010000080.1:0-14230 GCA_964475265.1 uncultured Anaerolineaceae bacterium
ACTCGTCACCAACCCGCATGTCTGGCTGCAGTTCCCCCACGTATTCGCCTCGGGGTTAACGACGGCCGCATTCTTCATGCTCGGCATTAGTGCCTACCACCTGCTGCGGAAAAATCAAGAGATGGAGCTCTTCAGGACATCATTCAAATGGGCGGCTATTACAGGTTTGATCGCCGCCGTCTCAGTCGCCGGGATCGGCCACATCCAAGGCCAGCACATGATAGATACCCAACCCATGAAAATGGCTGCCGCCGAAGCGCTATGGAAAAGTGAAGATCCCGCTTCCTTCTCCCTGATTGCGATCATCGATGAAACCGATCGTGAAAATGTATTTTCCATCAACATTCCCGGAATCCTGAGTTTTATGGCCTACAATCGCATGGATGGAATGGTTCACGGAATCAATGACCTGCAGGCGGAGTACGAGCAGACCTACGGTCCGGGGGATTACATTCCCCCCGTCACCATCAGCTACTGGGCCTTCCGCATCATGGTCGGCGCGGGATTCTCGATGATCTTTCTGGCAGGCGTCGGGTTGTGGCAGGTGTGGCGTGGCCGTCACGGCGTCCCCAATCGATTCTTGAAAATCCTTCCCTGGGCCATGGCGCTGCCGTTTATCGCCAACACAACCGGTTGGATTTTCACCGAAGTCGCCCGCCAACCCTGGATCGTCTTCGGGCTACAGAGGACAGAAGACGCCGTCTCCCCGAACGTTTCCGCAGGTACGCTGCTGTTTTCACTCATCAGTTTCGCTTTGATCTACGCTGTTTTAATCGCCGTAGATGTCTATCTGCTGCGGAAATACGCCACGCAGCCGGAGCTGGAACTGCTATCTTCTGAGTAAATCTAACGCAAAGTCCTCAGGAGGACGATCATGGACTTAAACACCATCTGGTTCATTCTCATCGGCGTTCTGTTTACCGGTTTTTTCTTCTTGGAGGGGTTCGACTACGGCGTTGGAATTCTGCTTCCATTTCTGGGTAAAGACGACCGCGAACGCCGCTTGATGATCAACTCGATTGGACCCCATTGGGACGCCAATGAAGTTTGGTTGATCACGGCCGGCGGAGCGATGTTCGCTGCCTTTCCACACTGGTATGCCACCCTGTTCAGCGGTTTTTACCTTGCCCTGGTGCTCATGCTCCTGGCACTCATCGCACGCGGTGTGGCCTTCGAGTTCCGCAGCAAAAGCGAAAGTGCAAAATGGCGCAGCACTTGGGATTGGATTATCTGTATCGGCAGTGCAATCCCGGCATTGCTCTGGGGCGTTGCCATGGCGAACATCGTGCGCGGCGTTCCCATCGACGCAAACATGCAGTACGTGGGCACCTTCGGCGACCTGCTCAATCTCTTCGCACTGGTCGCCGGCGTAACCTCGCTGCTGCTTTTTACCCTGCACGGCGCCAATTTCCTGGCGATCAAAATCGAAGGACCTGTAGCAGCGCGCGCGCAAACACTCTCGACACGAATTTGGCCGGGAGTCATCATCCTCAGCTTGATCGTTTCGATTTTGGGTTATTTCGAAACCGACGTCGTCTCCCGTCTCGGCCCCGCCGTCATAATTCTCCCCTTCTCTGCGATCGCGGCACTATGCAGTGTGGGATTGCTGATCCGTCGAAAACGAATGGGCTGGGCTTTCGCCATGGCCGGCGCCTGCATCGTTCTATTCACCCTGACCATGTTCGTGGGCCTCTACCCGCGCGTGATGACCTCCAGCCTGCAGCCCGACACCTGGAGCCTGACGATCGACAACGCATCATCCAGCCCGTATACCCTACGCGTCATGAGCATCATTGCGCTTATCTTCCTGCCCATCGTATTGCTCTACCAGGCCTGGTCCTATCGCGTCTTTCGCCGCAGGTTGACGAGCACATCTTCCCTGGAATACTGATTCGCGACACCACTCGAAGCATGTCCACGATCGTATTGCAGGCCAATCGTTCAGCAGACGCTGTCCACACCGAGTCTGCAACGCTGCCCAGCGCATGAGTAAACTTGCCTGTAAGCATGCGGACGAGTACTTTCCAAAATGTTGAAAGTCGATCCCAGACTGGTGCAAGAAGCCCGTTCGGTTCGGCGCTGGCTGATTGCGGCTGTGGCGTTGGGCTCACTTTCCAGCATTCCTCTCATTCTCTCGGCCCATTTCCTGAGTCGGATCGTAGCTGGCGTTTTTCTCGCCGGCCAGACCTTGAATGAAGTCCGTCTCCAGATTTTCCTGATCCTCGCCCTGCAAATCCTGCGCGCCGGGTTGAATTGGGGAAGCGAAAATACGGCTGCACACGCCTCCGGGCGGATCAAGCATTCTCTGCGGCATCGCACAGCGGTTCACCTGCTGGCCCTCGGTCCGGCGTACACCCGCCGGGAGCGCACCGGCGAGTTGAACCACACAATCATGGAGGGCATCGAAGCCCTGGACAGCTACTTCCGTCAATACCTGCCGCAGATTGCGAAGAGCGCCTTCATTCCGATCGCCGTCCTCGTCTTCGTCTTCCCGCTGGACGCCGTATCGGGTTTGGTTTTCCTGCTTACGGCACCTTTGATTCCGGTTTTCATGATCCTCATTGGCGATACAGCGGAACGACTCACGCGACGCCAATGGAGCAAACTGAGCCGTATGAGCGCCCAGTTCCTGGACGTGCTGCAGTGCTTAACGACGTTGAAGGCGCTCGGGCGCAGCGGCGAACAAGGCGAGTCGATACAGGCTGCCAGTGACCAATTCCGGCATTTGACCATGCGGGTGCTGCGCGTGACATTTCTCTCTGCACTCGTTCTCGAATGGGTGGCTACGCTCAGCACGGCCGTGGTGGCCGTCGAAACCGGTTTGCGTTTGCTTCACGGCCAGCTTGCCTTCCAGCAAGCCTTTTTCATCCTGCTGCTTGCCCCCGAGTTCTACCAGCCGCTACGTAACCTGGCCCTTCGCTTTCATGCCGGTATGTCGGGCGTCGCCGCCGCCGGGCGGATATTCAAAATACTGGAGACTCCGCTTCCAATCCACAAGCCGTCCATCACTGCTCGAGTTCGTCTCTCCGACTTCGAATCCGACATCCACTTCACAGACGTTCATGCGGCATACGAAGCGGGAAGCCGGCAGGCGCTGCGCGGCGTTAGCTTCCAAATCACCGCCGGTGAATGCCTGGCCCTCGTCGGACCCAGTGGATCGGGGAAAACCACCATCGCCCAGCTCTTGCTGCGCTTCATCTCGGCCGATCGAGGCCAGATTCGCGTAGGTGAAACTGCGCTGGAAGCGATCGATCCGACTCGATGGCGCGCCCACATCGCCTGGGTACCGCAAAATCCGCATCTCTTCAACGCCTCAATTGCAGAGAATATTCGCATCGCAAAGCCGCATGCAGAACACAAGCAGATCGTAGACGCCGCCAAACAAGCCTACGTCCACGACTTCATCTATGACCTGCCGGACGGTTACGACACACAGATCGGGGAACGCGGGGCGCGGCTGAGCGCAGGTCAGGCACAGATGATCGCCCTGGCACGCGCATTTCTCAAAGATGCGCCTTTTCTAATCTTCGACGAAGCCACGTCGAACCTGGACTTGGAACGCGAGACTCAGATCCAGACGGCGCTGAAACTTCTGCTGCAAGGCCGTACCGGCTTGTTGATCGCCCACCGCTTGACCTCCATCCGGGATGCAGATGACATCGTCGTGCTCTCAGAAGGGCGAATCTTGGAACAGGGATCGCACGAAGCGCTCGTGCAACAACAGGGAGTGTATCAACGCATGCTGCGCGCCTACCAGGGAATAGCGTGAGAGAGAACGTTTTCCTTCGCCTCATCAAGCTGGCGACTCCGTTCTGGAAACAGATGGGATTGGCAATTCTTACCGGTTTTGCGACCATCGCCAGCAGCATCGGCCTCCTGGCGACGTCCGCCTACATCATTGCCTTTGCCGCCCTCCGGCCGTCAATCGCCGAATTGCAGGTCGCCATCGTAGCCGTGCGATTCTTCGGCCTGGCACGCGGCGCATTACGATACATAGAGCGTCTGCTTTCCCACAACGTCGCTTTCCGCTTGATCGCTCGCCTGCGCGTCTGGTTCTTTCGCAGGCTGGAACCGCTTGCCCCGGCGCGCTTGATGCAGTATCGCAGCGGCGATCTGCTGCGCCGCATCGTGGGCGACGTTGATACGCTGGAACTCTTTTTCATCCGCGTTATCGCGCCGCCGTTCGTCGCGCTCGCCGTCAGTGCACTAACATTGGTGCTCCTGGGTAACTTTGACATCCGTCTGGCAGTAATCGTCGTCGGAATCCATTTTCTAGCGGGCGCCGTCCTGCCGATGGCGATGCTGCGCTGGAGCCGAGATTATGGTCGCCGCCTGGTGGAAGTGCGCGCGCAATTGAAGGCCGCCCTCGTCGACAGCCTCCAGGGGTCCGCCGACATCCTGGCCTTCGGCCAGGAACAATCACACCTCGATCGGATAAATCGGTTGAGTCACACACTCACGGATCTACAAACCCGCTTCACCCGGCGAGACGCCCTCGCCTCCGTACTCAACGACCTCTCGATGAGTCTGGCTGCGCTCGTCGCCTTCGTACTCTGTGTGCCTTTGGTTCGCCAGGGACAGATCGACGGAATTTATCTGGCCGTCATCCTTTTAACAACGATGGCCAGCTTCGAGGCCATCGCGCCCCTCGCCACCACCTTCCGGCAGCTTGAAGAGCAAGCCTCCACAGCGGATCGCCTTTTCGAAATCCTCGACGCCACACCGGCCGTTGAAGATCCTGTAGAACCTGCCCCGCGGCCTTCAGATCTCAGACTTCGGTTCGATGCCGTGTGTTTTCGCTACGACCCAACTTTACCCCTCGCCCTGAACGGAATCGATTTAGACCTGCCCATGGGCGGAAAAGTGGCGATCGTCGGAGCCAATGGATCGGGCAAAACTTCAATCGTAAATCTCTTACTCCGATTTTGGGACTACGAGATGGGATCCATTCGAGTCGGCCCTCACGAGATTGGCGCTTACCGCCAGGAGGACCTGCGCGGATTAATGAGCGTCGTCCCGCAGGGCACGCAGTTTTTGAACGATACGATCCGAGGGAACCTGCGGCTTGCGCAGCCCGACGCGGATCAAACGCGGCTCGAAGATGCCGCCCGATGCGCACAAATTCTTGACTTCATCCAGTCGCTGCCGCAGGGATTCGATACGCGCATCGGCGAAGGCGGGTTGCTGTTGAGCGCAGGAGAACGCCAGCGGCTGGCGATTGCCCGGGCTCTCTTGAAAGACGCAGCGCTGCTGCTCCTGGATGAACCCACCACCCATTTGGATGCCATCACCGAGCGTTCGTTGATGAACGATTTGCTAGCCTGGTCACAGGATCAGAGTTTGCTGCTCATCACCCACCGCCTGGTCAACCTAGACCGCATGGATCAAATCATCGTCCTGCGCCAGGGCCGCATCGCCGAACGCGGCAGCCATGCCAGCCTGGTCGAAGGCGACGGCGTGTACCGGCGAATGTGGCTGCGTCAAAACCAGGCCGACTTGATTGAAACACTCGGCGATGGGAGAACGTGTTAATATAGGGAACGGAAGAACCGACATCCCGCGCAGAGACCCGGCTCACTGAGATCATCACACAATGACCCTTCAAGAAACGAAATCCAGAGAAACAACCGGCTACCTCCCGCTCATTCGCTCGAATCCGGACTTCCGCTATCTATGGTTCGGCCAGATCATCAGTTTGCTGGGGGACTGGTTCAACCTGATCGCCTCGGCGACGCTGATCAACCGCCTCTCCGAAAGCGGGCTGGCCATCAGCGGGTTGTTCGTCATCCGCATGCTCGCGCCCTTCCTGATCAGTCCCCTTGCGGGCGTCCTCGCCGACCGCTTCGATCGCAGGCGCCTGTTGATCTCCGCCGACCTGCTGCGTGCGGGGGTCGTCCTGTGCTTCCTTATCGTCCGCACGTCCAATCAGGTCTGGCTGCTGTATACATTAACGGCCGTCCAGCTGGCCATCAGCGGCATTTTCTTCCCCACGCGCACCGCTATCCTGCCCGACATCGTCGTGGAAAGAGATCTCGGCAGCGCCAACGCAATTTCCTCCGCCACCTGGTCGATCATGCTCGCATTGGGTTCTGCACTCGGTGGATTGGCGGCAGGCAGTTGGGGTGTATATCCTGCCTTCATCATCGATGCATCCACCTTCCTGCTATCGGCATTCTTCATCGCTCACATATGCTACGAAAAGCCCTCCGGAAATCAGCGGCCATCGAGCGATCACCGTTCGAGCCTCGACCAATACGTCGACGGGTTGCGGTACCTCACACGACATCCCCGCGTGTTCGTCCTCACGCTACACAAGGCGGCCTTCAGCCTGTTGATTTCCGGCCCGTTTCAAGTCGTGCAAGTGGCGATTGCAGAAAAGGTTTTCGTCATCGGCGACAACGGAGGCATCGGCCTGGGTATCCTCTTCGCCGCCGCCGGAATCGGCACCGGCTTCGGTCCCATCGTCGCACGCTCTTTCACGCAAGATCGGGATCGGCCGTTGAGCATCTCGCTCGCCATCGCTTATCCACTCAGCGCAATCGGTTCCTTGATCATGGCCCCAATGGCGAGCTTCTGGATCGTCTTATTGGGTACGATGCTGCGCGCAGTCGGTGGCGGCATCAACTGGGTTTTTTCGAATCAACTGTTGTTTCAGACCGTACCCGATGACATGCGCGGGCGTGTGTTCGCCTCCGAGTTCGCATTTTTCTCTCTGGCAAGCGCACTGGGCTCACTCGCCGGAGGTTGGGGAGTCGATCGACCGCAAATCGGAATCGAAGGCACCCTGCTCTGGATGGCTGTATTGATCCTCGTGCCGGGGGTTTTATGGTCGGTATGGCTGATTCGCAGAGACTACAATCGAGCGCGCTGAACTCGGTTTAAGCTTCAGAATACCCGGGGACCTCGAAGTTTTTTCCACCTTCTTCCAACTGCCAGAACGGATGCCAAGCCACACCAAAATGCTCGACGAGGATGTCCTTTTTATAGGGCGTGATTTTGAGTTCCTCGATCTGGGATGCCGCCTCCCCCCAGCGATCATCCATTTCGTCCAACTCCTGGGATAATTCTGCTTCAAGTTCGGAGAGTTCCTGCTTGAATTCCTCGATCACGTCCAAAGATTCCTCTACATCCGCCTTTGCTTTGACGGTCATGCGGCGTTTGGTGACGGAAGTGGAGACACGTCGACGGCTGCGAGATCCGCCGATGAGACCCAGGAGATTCTCACCCAGCGTGGCCAGTTCTTCCATCTTGCGAGACTGATGTTCGGCTTCATCCTCAGCCAATTCACGTTCTTCCTTGGCGAGCCGCGTCTGAATGGATTTGATCTTCTTCTCGTATTTCTCACGCAACGTTTCGGCGTTGTCATCCCGCGCAGTTTGGGCCGCCTCGGCACATTGCTTCCGAAATTCTGCCGTCGTGACTCCCGGTTTTGCAACGAGTTGCAACGCCGGATTGGTTTCCAACGTAAGTTCCGCGCTATGGTATACGTAATCCAGAAAATCGCTGGAGAGCGATTTGAGAGTTTTCGCACCTGATAGCGGCTTCTCCAAGTCGGAGAATTGGGATTCAGGGGCCGGATTCGAATCGAAAGCCTTCGATGTGAAAGGCGTTGTGCGCACGTCGTCCCAGTGCACGATGCCGCGCGGGTCGACATCAAGCGACAACGCTGCGATCGTCTCTTCGTGGTCGATGCCGTACTTACGGTCGATGTAGCGCACCGAAGCTTGCGCAAGCAGCGAGGGTCGATAGACGATCCCCAGGCGCTTCGCCTTCGGTGCCTCCTTTCCAACCACCTTTAGCGCTTGGGCGATCGTGAGGTTGTTGGCCAGGAACAATTCTTCCACACCGGCGGGAATCGAAGGACGAGTGGCGGAAAGATTCGTTTCGACTTTCTTCTCAGACTTAGCCGCAGGTTGCTTCCCTTTTCCAGATGCTTTTATATCTGCACCCACCAGCGCATTGAGATCCTTCAATTGCGTTCGCGTGATCGGCCCCTTCAGATACGCCATTGCCCAGCGCGTGTAGAAAATCTCGGGCGCCTTCGCGTGCACGTTGTGCAGCAAGAACACGCGTTTCCCCAAGGCCGAGATGCTTTTATCCGCTTTCGCCCGGCTGAAACCACTTTTTCCCGCCTCGATGCCCTCCAATCCATCCAAAAGCCGGAGCTTATCCCGTTCGGTTTGCAGCCGGCCGATGAACCAGGTGCCCGCGTTGCTCAACCCCTTGTAATCCAGATCGGCCGGGTTCTGCGTCGTGAGCAGCAAACCAAGACCGAAGGCGCGTGCCTGCTTGAGCAGACGCAGCAGCGACGGTTTGGAAGGCGGCTTCGCCACGGGCGGCATAAAACCAAAGACTTCATCGATATACAGCAGTGCACGCAGCGAATCCGAGCCCGATTGCTGGTACATCCAGGCTTCGAGCGCCGTCAGCAGCAGGGTGACGAAAAACATCCGCTCCGCGTCCGGCAAGTGCGCCAGGTAGAAAATGCTCTGTTTGGGCTTTCCACCTTCGCCCCAAAGGAACGCCTCGATATCCAACGGCGTCCCCTCGACCCAGGCCTGGAAAGAAGGCGCAGCGAGCAGATTGTTGAGCGAAACGGCGAGTTCGAAACGATCGTCTTCGGGATAGAACTGATCCATCTCGAAGGCACCCAGTCGTTCGAAAGGAGGATTCTGAATCTGTCGGATCAACTCAGATAGATCCAGGTCCTCGCCTTCCACCCAGGCACGCTCGATCAGGTTGGCTAAAAGGATATGCTCGCGCGACTTTACCGGGTCGGCTTCGATGCCCACAAGTCCCAGCAGCGCCGTTGCCGTGCTGGAAATCTTTTCCCGGATTGCTTCCCGATTTTCGTCCCACGAAAGCGCGGGCGCCTGCAAGGAGGTGAGTATGTTGACCGGAATGCCTGCGTCCGAACCCGGGGTGTACACGGCATAATCGACCGCCTGGCAGACGCTCTCAATCCGCTCGGAGTCGATGTCCCATTCCGCCAGGCCGGATTTCCACAATTCAGCGACTTCTTGCGCCATTTCGACCGTCGACTTTCCTTCCCGCTGCGCAGTGTCCGCGTCCACCCAGGGCTCGAAATCCTGCGGGCTGAGCGAAGGAAAATGCAGCAGCAAGTCGGCAATGTCGCCCTTAGGATCGATCACCAAGGCCGGGATACCGTTCAAGGCTGCTTCCTCGAGGATGTCAATACATAGCCCTGTCTTGCCCGATCCCGTCATGCCCACAACGACGCCGTGCGTCGTCAGATCATCCGGGTCGTAGAGCGTCGGCTTTTGGAGGATCATCTTTTTCTTCAAGTCGTAGGTTCTGCCGATGTAGAACTTTCCCTCGGTTTTCAAAGCAGCCTCGCTTTCATTCTCTCAGGGCATCGCTTCCGCGTAGATCTTTTCGAATTCTATCAGGAATTCGTGAGCCAGATCCACGTCGAAGGCAATCAGCACGTTCTCATCGTTTCGTTCTTCGGCACTGCGTGTGAAATTGTAGGAGCCACAGATGACGAGCTCCCCGTCCACGAGGATAACTTTGTGGTGCATGGTCCCCGGATTCCCGTCCAAGCGCACATTCGCACCGCCCAGACGAAGCGCATCATACTGCGCGCCCACGGCAGCAGCCTGATCAGCCTCGATCACGCCGCGCACACGAACACCTGCATCCGAACGGGCGAGCATCGCCCCGGCGATTTCATCCGAAGTAAAGGAGAAGGCCAGGAACTCTATCGAAGATTCCGCCGCGTTGATTAATTCGACCAATTCTGGAGCAACCGCCGTGTCCGGCGAGAACAAAACCAGCCACTCTCCGTCATCGAGATCAACAGGCGCCCGTGCCGGATCAGGCAAAGATAGCGCACCAAAACGATCCTCGAGGAACATCTCTTCGAATTCCTGTGTATACACTTGCGCCAATGCGGATGATTGTACGGCAAGCAAGTTGTTGTTATTGATATACGCTCCTCGCAGCGTGAAATTCATCGATCCAGTCCAGACTTGCATGCCATCCAGGACGACGAATTTATGATGCATCAAATGTTCGCGCATGTCTCCGATGATCTCGATGCCCGCTTGCTCGAGCTCGGTGATTTCGGCTTCAGAGCGATAGTCGCTCTCGACGACGAGCCGCACCCGCAGACCGCGTCGATGCGCTCGGATGAGTGCATCGCGGATGCTCCACAAATCCAGATGATAGATCGCCACGTCCACCGAGTACTGCGCCGCATCGATCGCATCTGCCAATGCCGCATCGGGTCCACCGCGAAACGTATCGGCGTCCGACCCTCCGGGATCGGTGAATGCGACCGTCCATTCCCTGTCGGTGTCGACATGCGGCGTCGCCGGTGGCGGCGGCTCTTCTTGGTTGCCCTGGAACACGAAAAACAAGGCAACGAGCATAAGCAGCGTCAACGAAGCGGCGAGCGCTGTCGGATTGATGGTTAATCGTCGTGGCACGTCAGACCCCAGTTCCAATGTCGATGGTTCCCCCAAGAAAAAAATCGTTAGCCCTTCCTAGGGACTGCCATCTTGATTATAGCCGTCAGCTGCCCGGGAGACAAACATAGAACCCGGCTGCCGCTTTAAAAACCTTTAACCGTAACTCCCAAGAACAGGAGAAGGTAGCCGAAGAGCACCAGCCAAAAGGAGATCGAGGATAAAACGGGGATCGAGCTAATGTGGGACAGCAAACCCACGATGGCGAAGATCAACGATACGACAAACACGTTTCTTGATGGTTTTTTGATACGCATGTTTCCTGCTCCTCGAGGTGAAATAGCAGCTGATAAAGATCTACTTCTGCGCAGCGAGATCGCGCAGGATCGATCGAGCCAATCCCGGTCCGCGGTATACGAGACCCGTGTAGACCTGGACCAACGCAGCGCCGGCATCCATCTTTTCTTTCACATCATCTGCGCTGAACACCCCGCCCACACCGATGACAGGTAATTTCCCCTGCGTAAGCTGCGCGATCTGGCGCACCATGGCTGTCGAGCGCTGGCGCAGCGGAAGCCCGCTGAGTCCACCGCCTTCCACCGCATTACCGGATCGCAGCCCTTCACGCGCGACCGTGGTGTTGCTGGCCACGATGCCATCCATCTCGCGCGCCGTTATGGCCCCGATGGCGTCCTGCAGTTCCCGCTGCGTCAGGTCCGGTGCGAGCTTGACCAACACGGGCACTCGTTTTTGCGAGACGGAGCTCAACTCCCGGCGAGTATTGGAAATCTGGCATAAGAGGGAATCCAGGAAATCCCGCGCCTGTAAACGCCGCAGTCCCACCGTGTTGGGCGAGGAGACGTTCACCACGAAATAATCGACGAGGTCGTAGAAAGTTCGCAGCAGATGAAGATAGTCGTCAGCCGCCGCTTCCAGCGGCGTATTTACCCCCTTGCCGATGTTGAGACCGACAACAACGTCACTCGCCCGCCGCTTTCGAAGTCGACGCAACAGCACCTCGGCGCCTTTGTTGGGAAATCCCATGCGGTTGATCAACGCCCGGTCCTCGGGCAAACGGAAGATCCTCGGGCGTGGATTTCCCGGCTGCGGCAAGGGCGTGACCGTGCCCAATTCGACGTGGCCGAATCCCAGGCATGCCAGTCCCTGCAAGGCGCGGCCCTCTTTGTCGTAGCCCGCCGCCAAACCCAACGGATTGGGAAATTGGATTCCAAAAACCTCCACCGCCAGCGATGGATCGTGAAAAGCAAAAGCCCGGCGCAGCAATGCCCGCGTCACGGGGGAAGAAGATGCCAACCCCAAAGCGCGCAGCGTCAGATGGTGGACCTGTTCGGGGTCAATGCGAAACAACAACGCTCGGAGCCGTTCATATCTCATGAGTGTCTTTACCACCTGTCAGCAAAGGAATTGTATTCACCAATGGCGATGATATTTCCGATTCCAAATTCAGCTCTCGAGAAACTCCCGCACCGCTGCGGCCTGCTGCGATGAAATTTGAGCGGTGCTTTCCCAATGCTCGATCAAATCCGTAAGTTCGAAAACGGCATGCAAACGATAGCCCGCCTGCGCGAGCGTTTCTCGCGCCCCGCTCTGGCGATCGATAAGCACAAGCACGTCCGTCACTTCTAACCCGACATCCTTCAAGCGTTCGATGGCCTCGAACTTGCTTCCCCCGGTCGTCACCAGATCGTCGATCACCAGCGCCGTCTCGCCAGCTTCGTACTGCCCTTCGACTTTTGCCCGCGTGCCGTAGCTCTTCACTTCCTTGCGCGGGTAGATCATCGGACGCTGGCATTGCAGCGAAAGCGCCGTCGCAATCGGCAATCCGGCGTACGGCAAGGCTGCCAGACGATCGAATTCCAAATCGCCCAAGCGGGCGCGATAGGCTGCTGCAGCTCGAGCAAGCAAAGCTGGATGAGAAGCGAGCAAACGCAGGTCAATGTAAATGGGAGAGATCTTCCCGGATTTAAGCTCGAACGAGCCGAAGCGCACACAGCCCGCATCGAGCAACTCGTTTGCCAGCTTGATCAGCTCCGCCGGAAGTTTGGATTGCGCTGCTCGGCGAGAAAGAAACGATTCCCGAACGGCTTGTATGTTCTCGCGCAGCTGGGCGGCCCGGGCGCGACGATCCCTGGCGGAGGAAATTCCTCTGGAGACGGGAACGATCATCCCCAGGCCATCCGGGCGTAATCCCGCATGCAGCGCCAATTCGAGATTGCCCCCCTGCGCGCCCACACCCGGCGCAAGCAGCCAGAGATCGGGCGCCGCCTCACGGACCGCGGCCAGCGCCGAAACATCCGTCGCGCCGACAACCAGGCCGATGTTCCCCAGTTCGTTCCACATTTGTACCGTGCGCGCCAAACGAACGTAAAGCGGTTCGAAACTGTCGACCGTCAAGTTCTGCAGGTCGTCCGCTCCGGGATTGGACGTCTTACAAAGCACGAAAACGCCCTTTGCTGCATCGCACAGAAAGGGTTCCAACGAGTCGTGGCCGAGAAAGGGACTCGCCGTCACGGCATCTGCGCCCATCGTTTCGAAAAGCGCCCGGGCGTAGGCTTCCGCCGTGGAGGCGATGTCCCCCCGCTTTGCATCCAGGATCAGGGGAATGCCGTCGGGGACGAATGCGGTCACTTCCCGAAGCGCGTTCCACCCCGCTGCGCCGTATTGCTCGAAGAAGGCGCTGTTGGGTTTGAAGGCACACACGAATTCGTGAGTCTCTTCAATGATGCGCTTGCAGAAGTCCAACGCCGCCTCGGCGGACGATTCGGTCAACTGCGCCGGATGCGGATCGAGGCCGACGCAGAGCAGGGAATCGACCGCTTGGACCCTTGCGGTAAGTCTCTTGAAAAACGTAGATCGTTCTGTCATCGCACACTCAGCATACAGGGATATGCAACAGGGTTTTCCGACTAGGCTTTGCCCAACACCAAGGCCAGCAGGGCCATGCGCACGTATAAACCGTATTCCATCTGCCGGAAGTAGGCGGCACGTGGGTCGTCGTCCAGTTCCAGACTGATCTCGCCCACGCGCGGCAGCGGATGCATGACGATCATTTCATCTTTAGCCGCCTTCATTGTTTCATCAGTGATCACGTAAGCGCCCCTCACCTTTTCGTAATCTCCCAGGTGCTCGAAGCGTTCCTTCTGCACGCGGGTGATGTAGAGGACGTCCGTTTCAGAGAGAACCGGGTCGAGGGATCCATACTCGGTTTGCGGGATCTTGCGCTCTTTAAGTTCTTCGACTACTTCCGCCGGCATTTTGAGAATATCGGGCGAGACGTAGTTGAGTCGAACGTCGAACAACGAAAGCAATCTCGACAGCGAGTGTACCGTACGTCCGTACTTCAAGTCACCCAACATGGTAACGGTCAGACCGTCCACGCGTCCCAGTTCTTCGGAAATCGTAAAAAGATCGAGCAGCGCCTGGGTGGGATGCTCGCCGATTCCATCGCCGGCGTTGATGATTGGCTTGTGGGCGAATTTCGCCGCCAGGGCAGCCGCGCCGACCTCGGGATGGCGCAGCACGATCACATCCGAGTAGCATTCCAGCGTGCGGATAGTGTCTGGAAGTGATTCGCCTTTGGCCACCGACGAGTAGGTCACCTCGTTGATCGGGATCACGCTGCCGCCAAGCCGCTCCATTGCCGCCAGGAAGGAAGACGACGTGCGCGTCGAGGGTTCGTAGAACAAATTAGTGAGGATCTTGCCCTTGAGCAAGTCAAAAGTGCCCACCCGCTCGACCATCGCCCGCATTTCTTTGGCCACACCGAAAATGTACTCGAG
>CAYYVY010000081.1:0-14211 GCA_964475265.1 uncultured Anaerolineaceae bacterium
ATGCAAAACGCTTCTAGATGCCTGGCGTGAAACATCTGGACAAAAAAAACAACTCGGTGAGCTTCTTTTTCAAGGCCGACAACAACGTGCTTACGAAAAAGATCGCTGCGCTGACGGTTACCGACGTGGCCATCGAAGAACCTACGCTTGAAGAAATCTTCATGCATTATTACGAGTAGGTGCGAACATGAACATTTTTTTGCATGAATTCAAACAGAACGTGAGGTCCGTGGTCACCTGGTCCATTTCCCTGACGATATTAATTTACGTCCTTGCATCGATCTATTCCGGCTTTGCGGTTGAAGCGGAACTATTAAATCAAACCCTGGAAAAGTTCCCGCGTGAATTCTTGATGGCCTTTGGCATGTACGGCCTTGACCTGTCCACTGTACTCGGTTTTTTCAGCATCACCATTCTGTTTTGCCAGTTATGCGTCTCGATCCAGGCGGCCAATTACGGATTTTCTCTGGTCTCGGTTGAAGAGCGAGAGATGACGGCGGACTTTCTCATGACCAAACCTGTCGGGCGAGTGAAGATCATGACCAGCAAATTGCTCGCCGCCATCGCCAGTCTGGCCATCACCAACCTGGTTGTCTGTGTGAGCAGTTATGTATTCATCAACCTTTACCGGGATGGAAGACCCTACGATGGCAAGACTCTGAGCCTGCTGCTTTTAACCATCACCTTTCTGCAACTGTTCTTTCTCACCGTCGGCATGTTGCTATCCCTGTTACCGAAGAAAATCCGCAGCGTGACACCTTTATCCATGGGCATGGTGTTTGGCCTTTACGTGTTGAACGCTTTTAGCGACATGATTGGTGAAGATACGTTATCGTACATCACGCCGTTCCGGCACTTCGATGCAAACAACATCGTCCGCAGTGGAAGTCTCGACACGCCGTTAGCGCTGGTCAGCGCGGCGGTGATCGTGCTGTCCGTTACTCTCAGTTACCTGGTGTACCAGCGAAGAGACATCCACACGGCGGTGTGAGGAGTGTGGCCATGAATATTTTCTTCAGAGAACTCAAAGCCAATCTTCGTTCCCTTTTGATCTGGGCGGTCATCATCGTTCTCTTCATCTGGATCGCCATGACCAAGTTTTCCGCCTACGCAGACAACCCGGAAATGCTGCAGATTTTGGACAACATGCCTCCCGCGCTGCTGGAAGCGTTTCAGATGAACGCCTTCAATCTGACTACGGTCACGGGTTTCTTCGGCGTGTGTTTCACCTACTTCGCCCTGCTCAGCACGGTTTTCGCCGCCATGTTGGGCAGCGATATCATTTCCAAGGAAGAGCGGGACAAGACCGTCGAGTTTACGCTCACGCTGCCCGTCCCGCGTTGGAAGCTGGTCACCGCCAAGCTCCTGGCCGCGGTCGTGCACAGCATCGCCTTTCTCTTGATCATCTGGGGCGTGTCACTGGTCAGCGTCATCCCCTATTCGCCTGATCGAGAGTTCTATGATTTCGTCGCCCTATGCATGCTGGCATTGGTGATCATGCAGTTTACCTTCCTCGCCGTGGGGATCTTCCTGGGCTGCGCGCTGAAGCAATACAAACGCGCCGGATCGATCGCCGTGTCGCTGCTGCTCGCCACTTACTTTCTGTCTATCATTTCGGGATTGAATAAGAATCTGGATTTTCTGAAATACTTCTCACCCTTCAAGTACTTCAATCCGGCGAAACTGCTGAATGAGGCGCATCTGGATATGCCCTTCGTGTGGATTTCGCTGGGCATCATCGCCGTGTGCATCGTCGCTGGTTATGTTACTTATAACAGGCGAGATTTGTATATTTGATTCTGCGGGCACGTTCTTCAGTTTAGTATATTGGACCCTTGTAGGGGCAGGTTTGAAACCTGCCCCTACAGATTCCCAATTGAATATGTAGGGGCCGACCTGTGTGTCGGCCCCGAAAATCGTTATTTATAGGTCGGACACGTGGGTGCGCCCCTACGTGGTATGCAACGTTTGTGAACCGGGGTGTCCCTACGCGACACCTCCATGGAAAATTGTAAGGGCGGTTCGCGAACCGCCCCTACAGGTGGGTACCCGAGATCATGGCTGTCTGCTGTTTTTTTATGCAGCCCCTGATTTTATGCACATCAATGCGGTTCAACTGGATGGCGTATGCGAGTTCGCCGCACCAGCAGAAAGACAGCAAGCAGCAGGACGAATCCAATACCGATACCAATATACAAAGTTTTCGTCTTGCGGACCGGTTCTTCCTCCGGCGACGATGTTGGTACCTCGTCGGGCCATTCCTCCGCTGCGGAAGGGACCTCATCCGCGGCAACGACCTGCGTCGACACCGGCGGCTCGCCGTTCAAATCGAGGCGGAAAACGCCTTCGCCGTTCGTCGCCGCATACAGATGCTGCCCGTTCGAGGAGATCGCCAGGCCCGTCGTCGAACGGGTGGTCAACCCATCGACGATCAACGTCCAACTATGGCCGCCATCAGTAGAGCGGTAGACTCCGCTCATGATATCCGAGAGATAGACGTTGCGCGTGTTGGTGGGGTCGTAAAGCAAATCACGAATGGCGCTGTTGGGTGGCAAACCGGCAGCGATCTGGGTCCAGGTTTCCCCGCCGTCCGTGCTTTCGTACAAACCGTGCGTCTCGACCCCGGCGAACAACCGCTGCGAATCACCTGGGTCAATAGTGACCGCACTGACGCGCACATCCTCAGGCAGCCCAGTTATTGCGGTCCAATTCCTACCACCGTCCGCCGTCTTGAACAGGCCTCGCTGCGTGGCTGCGTACACCTGCTGCGCATCGCCGCCATCGACGGCCAGGTCGATCAGGGCCAGATCGTCGATATTTGCATCGTTGGCAAAATCCCAGGTCGTGCCGCCATCCCGGGAAACGTACACCCCGCTGCCCAAAGTGCAAGTGGTTTCAGGGAAAAACAGGCAGAGCGGTTCCGCCCGGCCAGTGTACACAATTGCTGGATCGGAAGGCGCGAATTCGATCGACGAGGCGAGCGCAAACGCCGGGGTGCGCCGGATCTCCCAACTCGCACCGGCATCGAACGACTCCCATACGGTCTCCTCGCTGGCGAGCAGGTGATTCGGGTCGCTGGGATCCACCACGATGGCGCCGAACTCCCCGCCCCACACCGGCTGTCCGGCCGGCGGGTTTCGCAAACCGGACCAGGATCCGCCCCCGTCGCCGCTGGTCCAGATCCCCGTACGACCGCCGGCATAAATGCGCGCCGGGTCAGCCGGATCGACGGCCACGCTGATAATCTGCGCTCCGGTATATCCGTCGCTGGCGTTTTGCCAAATTACCCCGCCGTCTTCGCTGAGGAAGTTCCCGCCCACGTAATTGTTGGAGAAGATGCGGTCCGGATCGGCAGGATCACACTGCAGGTCGATCGGTGTTCCCGCCAATACACCCGGCGGACCCCATCCGCCGCCCCCTTGACCGGCGACCATGGTCCAGGTCACGCCGCTGTCTTCGCTGCGGTACACGAAGTTGCCGCTGGCCACGTAGGCAATATCGGGATCGGAAGGGCAGATTTCTACGGAAGTGAACCCGCCGCCCGCGGAGATCACCTGTTCCCACGTCTCACCGCCGTCCGTCGTGCGGTAGAGACCCATCTTCGACTCGAGATCGTTCTCGCGGACGTACTCCAAGTACAGTTCGCTTTCATACTTGCCGGTCGCCGCCAAGAGGATATTGGCATCCTGCGGATGCATGTATAGGCTGCTGACGTAGAGGAAATCAAGACCGTTGGCCTCGTTCAGCACACGCCACGTCGCTCCGCCGTCGACGGACTTCAGAATCCCGAGACCGCCGTAAGGGTCGGGGTCGACGCCCGGATCGCCTTCGTTCACCGCGCCGCGATCGAAGATGCCCGTCGAGACGTAAAGCACATTGGTGTCATTCGGGTCGATCCACATGTAGCGTGCCAGGCTCGAAGGGATGCCGCCGTCCCAGATCAGGTCCCACTGCCCACCCCCATCGGCGGTTTTATACACCACCCCGCCGGTTGTTGTACCCCAGACTTCGGCCCCACCGCGGGTTAAATCTGCAACTTCACCCATGGCGTAGACGATGTCGGAAGTATTGGGGTCGACCGTGAATCCCCGAAAGGTGAGGGCAGCCGTATCGAACTCGGTGTTGTTCACACCATTGTCCTTCTGCTTCCAGGTCTGACCGCCGTCGATTGACTTGTAGATATGGCCCGTTTTATCCGTCCCCGCCCAGATGATATCCGAGTTGTGCGGATCGATGGTCAGACTGAAGATGGGACGCCAATCTCCCGTCGGTCCCAACTGGCCCGGAATACCCACGTTGCTCGGCTGCCAGGTAAGGCCGTTGTCGCGGCTGATGTGCACACCGGCAAAGTTGTCCGTGACAAACCATGTGTCCATCTCGTCGAATTTGTAACGAATGTCGTATCCGATGCCGCCAGGAGGTCCGCCGGTACGCACCCAGGTAAGATCGGATCCGGAACCAGCCCTCTCCACTTCCCCTCCGGCCGCTTCTTCCGCCGGTGCTGCTTCCGTGGGCTCGGGCGCTTCCTCTTCCGGCTCTTCAGGCGGCGGACCTTCCCCCAACGAAGAGACGGTTAAATCATCAAACGATCCCAGCGCATCCCCGTGGACAGCCAGCGCCACACCACCGGGCGGGAGCGGGTCAGAATCGACCATCACCAGGACAGGTTCGCCGTTGATGAGAATTTCGTTATGCCCCCCGAGGCAGAAAATCTCCAGGTTGAACCACTCCCCGGGAGCGAACAAAGCAATCCCTTCCTGTGCGAGCTGTTCCCCACCTCTCAGTAAAGACAGTTCACCGTAATGGATTTGGAGGGCATATTCTCCCAGCTCTGAAATCCGGTAACTGACAGCCAGGATACCGTCACCTTCAAGCCGTGCGCGAACACGAACGTTCAGATCGTTCCAGGCGCCCGGACGCAGCGCAAACCCTTCGGATTCGACGTGCAGGTACCCGTCGACCACTTCGGCGTTCGGAGATCGCTCCCAGCCAGGAAGTTCCGGATCTTCAAAGTCCTCCGTGAATCCGGGTTCCTGTGCCTGCACGGATATCGTCACAAGGACGATGAGCAAGACGGTGAGTACTCCCACTCGGGTGATCGTAGCTCTTGAACGCTGCAGCATGTTTACCCTCCAATTGGATCAATCGACGATTAAACGATGCGCTGCGATGACGATGTCCGGCGCATCCCAGCCTTTTTGATCGCGCAGGTCGATGAACGCCCGGCGATAAATCAAACTGACTTCCACGCTAACCTGTCCTTGGGACACCGCCGCGAAGCGGTAGGTCGTGGTGTCCGTCTCCAGGGCGGGAATGCGGTTGTCCTGCAGCACCCGGGTCGGATTCCAGTACGCGCCGCTGGGATAGATCCGCGTCCACACTTCCTGTAAGATTTTGGCGTAGATCGTACCCGGCAAACCCGCATAGTATCCCTCGGACGCTTCGCCGATGCCTCCCCAATCGGGGATGGTAGGCCCGCCGGATTGCGTCAGCGCTATACCAGCGCCGTCCTCCGCTTGCACGACCAGGATCAAATGCCGCAAGGGGCTGTCCGTGGGGACGTGATGGCCGGTGTTGTCGTTCGTAATCGCCACCTGGACGACGATTTCGCCCGCTTCCCGCCGGGTCTCGATGGAAACTGAAACTGCATTTTTCAGCAGCTGCTCGTCTTGCGCGCCAGGCATGCGGTGGCTGAAAATCGTTTCCGCATCCCGCACGAGGCCGCCGCCATCCAGACGGGTAAAGTGATCCGTCAGACCAGCCGGCATGTGGCAGTTCTGGCAGGTCTTGCCACTCTCCGGATCGCTGTAATCGCTCTGCAGCCACTCGCCGTAGGAGTTGTAGACCACGGTGTCCCAGAATACGCCGTAGTGGCAGGGCGCGCAGAACTGACTCTCCTGTTGAAGAGGGGAATAGGTATCCTCGCCCGGCGCAACGTCGTCGAACGGACCAGCGAAGAATTGATGCCCTTCTTCCGGCCGGCGTAAGTCGTAAGAGAGCACGCCCGGCATGTTGGGGAACGGCATGCCCGAGTCGTCTAGTTTCACGTCCCAGACCTTGTGGCAGAAATCGCAGGTCACGCCTTCCGAGCCCACGCCGGACACGGCGGTTGGATCGGTGGCATAGGGCGCCTGCACGGAGGCCGCTGGCGCGTGGCAGGCGGCGCAGTTGCCGGCCGTCCCCGGGAAATCGAGCTGAAAACCAGGTCCATAATACGGCTGCGACGAATCAGGAGGCAGCGGGAAGCTGCCGTAATCGCGGCCGGAGCCCCTGCATGTGAGGGGACTCTGGTTGCCATACACATCCGTCCCCGAATACATGGTTAAAAATCGCACATTCTGTGCAGATTTCGAATGGGCATCCAGGCGCCATTCGTCAAAGGGCAGCGCGGAGCCGGGATCATCCGCGTCGGCGTGGCAGTTCTGGCAGTTATTTTCAAGCCCGGCATGGCTGTAGGCGCTCAACCACTCGTAATCGGGACTATCGTCTTGCGAGTGGGGAACGAGCAGTAGTTCGGCCACGGTCTCCCCAGGCTGATAGGCCGCTTCCCCGGCTGCGATGTAGTAGCCGGACGCCCATGCCGTGAGAATGACCGCCTGATCGGGCGTCAATCCGGCCAGCGTGAACGTGCCATCTTGATCAGTGGTGATAAATCGATCCGTCCCCTGCACGCGAACGATGGCTCCCGCGATCGGCCCCTCCTGGTCGCGCACCGATCCCGAGATCGTCGTTGGCGTACGAACGCAAGCGGTTAAAAGAAAAGAGATCAACAGCATCATTGATCCCCTATTTCTTGTCATCAATCGCTTACTCCGCTGCTTACTAACGATAAAGATACTTCCAGGTTCACAATCCAGGCAGCCGCTTCATTATATAGCATTGGTCGTTTATTGCCACGTTTATCGTTGGTACCATCTACTCGGCAATTCGATTGTGGAATCTGTCACAAAATACCCCTATAATGCGTTAGAGAATATGAATCGAGTCTCGTTGATTCTTTCGCCTCGATTTGGTTGTACAAACCCGCTTCCTTCAGACTGACCGACGAGGCTTCTATTTTTTCAAGCACCGGGGAAAGCGCCAGATTGGGAGGGACCAGAATGATACCCCATCGGAAAAGTATTTGTATGCATGCAATAATGCTCTTGGGAATGGTGGGCTTGTTCGCCTTCCCGCTGCCCGCGGAAGCCAGCACTTTCGTGGTCAACACCACCGACGATCTCGATGACGGGCAGTGTGACGTCTCGCACTGCTCGCTGCGCGAGGCGATCAACGCCGCCAACGCCCACAGCGGCATAGACTTGATTCATTTCAATTTAAACCTAAGCGGAGGGACGACCACGATCTACCTCGACACACCCCTTCCCCCACTCACCGACGACTCAACGACCATCGACGGCAGAACGGAACCGACCTACGCCGGTTCGCCGGTATTTTTCATCGCCAAGAACATCCCGGTTATGGAAGTTGGTCTCGAGATTCAATCCAACAACAATCAAATCATCGCAGTTGGTTTCGCTGGATTTGGATCCTGGCCAGGAACACCGGAATATCAATATGAAACCTTGATCGGCGGCGCGATTGTGATCAGCGGAAGCAACAATCTGATCTTTAAAAACCAAATTGGAATGGGGGCATGGCAGAACACGATGGGAGTGCGTATTTATGGTGCCGATAACAGCGTGATCAGAAACGTGATCTCCGGCAACGGTGTCGGCATCTACGCTGATGGTCCCAACGTCGTGATCCTGGGAAACATCATCGGTCCCGATGCCGACGGCGCCACGGCGGTTTACAACGACTTTGGCATCGCTCTCGGCCAGGGCGCGCAAAACGCTGTCATTGGCGGATCCGGTCCAGATGAGGGCAACTTGATCTCCGCCAATCAAGTTTGTGGCATCACCTTCACTGCGGACGGCGTCCAAATCCAAGGCAACCTGATCGGCGTCGACAGTACGGGCACGATGGCCTTGCCAAACTGGCTCGGCATCGTCGCAGCTGGATCGGAGGCCTTGATCGGCGGCAGCTCAGCCCAGCAAGGTAACGTGATCTCCGGTAACGAAGGTTATGGCATCAGCGCAGGGCAAGGCACGGAGAACGTCGTCATCCGAGGCAACAAGATCGGCACCGACATCAATGGCTCTGCGCAGATCCCGAACGGCGAAGAAGGTATTTTGTTGACCGGAAGCGACGTCCTGATTGGAGGCGACTCGCCGGGCGAGGCCAACCTGATCCAGGGGAACAACGGATATGGAATAAGCATCAGAGAAGAAGCAAGTGACAATCTGATTTCCCATAATATCATCGCAGACAACCAATTGAACGGTATCTACCTCGACGACCAAGTCGTGAGGAACACATTCACCCGAAACAGCATTTATAACAACGGCGGGCCGGGGATCGTTCTCCAATCCGGCAGCAACGACGGCATCCATCGTCCACAACTCGATTCGATGCAAGGTTCCTCGGTAGTAGGTACGGCACGCCCACTCTCCCTGGTCGAAATCTTTCGCGCCGATCCCGATCCCAGCGGCTACGGTGAGGGAAAGGAATTTCTCGCTGATGGTTACGCCGACCACAGTGGCGTATTCAGCATCCCAATCAGCGTCCAAGGACTCTGCGTTGAGGTCACTGCCACCGTGACGGACGGCAATGGAAACACTTCGGAGTTCTCGAACAACATCACCATCAACTGCTTCCTAAAGCCTCCCGATATCTTTCTCTATCCCATCTGGACTTTCATCATCGTCGTCTTCGCTTTCATCGCCTGGCGTATACGCCGGGCGCGGCCGGGTATGTCCGCCTGGAGCATCCCGCTGGGCGGATTGATCGGCGGGCTGCTAGGTCTGGTTCTCTTCTTTGCCCTGCCCTTCACCGAGCCGCAGCCGCCACTAGGACCGAGTTGTGGTAATGGCAGCGTGGAGTTCGGCGAGCAGTGCGACGGCGACGATCTGAGCATGTGCCTCTCCGGCCAGGTGTGCGAGAACTGTAAATGCATCACGATGTACGAAATGTGCGGAAACGGGACCGTGGACGAGGGCGAGCAGTGCGACGGCGACGATCTCACCATGTGCCTCTCCGGCCAGGTCTGCGAGAACTGCAAATGCATCACCATGATGGGCATGTGCGGCGATGGCATCGTCGAGGAAGGCGAGCAGTGTGACGGCGATGATCTGAGCATGTGTCTCTCGGGTCAGGTCTGCGAGAACTGCAAGTGCATTACTTACGTCGATGCCGAACCCGACTCCGAACTGTGCATCTACGAAGCTTTGCAGAACAGCAATTGCCGGATGAGCGATTACCCCGAATCCGATCTGGTCGAGACCCTGATGGAAGGGGACAGCGCCGATCTGATCGCCCTCAATCCCGAATACACCCACGGTTTGTTCACATTGGAGAATGGGGAACAGTGCTGGATGTGGCTGGGTTTGATGAACGGCCCCGAGAATCCCTTCGGCACTTGCCCGGTGGAGATCATCGATCCCTCCGAAGCGCCGCGCGAGAGCGCCTGTAATGCGGATTTGGACGAGCGCAGCTGCATCGCCGCCGGTGGTGAGTGGGTTGTGGGCATCGCTCCGCGCTGCATCTGTCCGGAGGAATGATACTAATGGGTAAGTCCGCGCTTTATTTCGCGGACTTACTGCCTTTTAAGGATCGGAAAATCACACGGGTTATAGGAGGCATGAACATGGGCCACTATCCAAGTCGAGGGATGCTGATCGCATCCCTGCTGCTCGGTATGCTGGGAGCAATGATATTCCCCACAGCAGCGGAAGCCAGTATTTTCGTGGTAAACACCAACGATGATCTTGATGATGGACAGTGTGACGTCTCACACTGCTCACTGCGCGAGGCCATCAACGCCGCCAACGCCAACAGCGGCCTCGACCAGATCCACTTCGATCTGCCCGGGAGCGGCGGATCGACGAACACCATCAACCTCGATTCAGCGCTCCCCGCCCTGACCGACGACGGCACGACGATCAACGGCACGACAGAGCCGGACTACGCCGGCTCCCCCGTCATTTTCATCCACAAGGCGACAGGCACGCTGGAAATCGAAGTCGGGCTGGCGCTCGACTCCAACGATAATGAAATAATCGGTCTTGAATTGGTGGGGTTTGGAATCTGGCTCGACCCCAACCCCGTTTATCCTAACGACCTGGCTGGCGGCGCCATCGTCATCAGCGGAAGCGGCAACCTGATCCAGAACAACACCATCGGTCAGGGCGCCTGGTGGAACTCCATCGGCGTGCGCCTCTCCGGGCCGGGTAACAGCGTGATCGGGAACGTGATCTCCGGCAACGGCGGCGGCATCATCGCCGACCAGCCCAACAACGTGATCCAGGGCAACCTGATCGGACCGGCAGCGGACGGTGTTACCCCTGTGAACAACAATTTCGGCGTTTTTCTCGATTCCGGAGCGGGTGCCACACTCCTCGGTGGTGCAGCTCCCGGCGAAGGCAACGTGATCTCCGCCAACCACGGGTTTGGCGTACACGTCGATGCCAATAACACCAACATCTTCGGCAATTTCATCGGACTGAACGCGTCCGGGGATGCAGCATTGCCCAATGGTGGAAACGGTGTCGTGCTCTATGGAGACTATACGCAGTTCGGAGGAAATCAACCCGGCCAGGGTAATGTCGTCTCTGGAAATCAATACAACGGTCTCTGGATCAGCATAAGCTGTGCACACTGTTTCGTTCAGGGCAACAAGATCGGGA
Organism: uncultured Anaerolineaceae bacterium; assembly: GCA_964475265.1. Classification (GTDB taxonomy): domain Bacteria; phylum Chloroflexota; class Anaerolineae; order Anaerolineales; family E44-bin32; genus WVZH01. The sequence continues at coordinate 10,728 of CAYYVY010000081.1, forward strand.
CCGACGCCAGCGGGACGCTGCTCATTCCCAACGGGTCAAGCGGCATCGAATCGGAAGCCGATCAATTGATCGTCGGTGGGACTTCTCCTGCGGACGGGAATCTCATCAAGGGAAACGGGTGGCACGGTCTTTACATCGACGACCTGGCTGGATCGAACTTCGTGGCACATAACACCATCGCCCAGAACGGCGGCGACGGCATCGAACTCAGCCAGGACGTAGACCAGAACACCTTCACCCAGAACAGCATCTACGATAATGCCGGTTTGGGAATTGATCAGAACGGCACTGAGAATAACAACGGCATCGATTACCCGCAGCTCGATTCGGCCAGCGGCTCGACGATCAGCGGCACGGCGTGTTCGAACTGCTTGATCGAATTCTTCGTCGCCGATCCCGATCCAACCGGCTACGGTGAAGGCATGGATTACCTGGACTATGTTTTTGCAAGTTCGAACGGTTCCTTCAGCGCACAACTCAGCGGCCTCGGCTTCTGCACGCCGATCACCGCCACCGCAACGGACGGCGATGGCAACACGTCTGAGTTCTCGCAAAACGTCCACGCCAGATGCCTGAGAGTCGGGCCCATTTTCCTCTACCCCATCTGGACCTTCATCATCGTCGTCTTCGGCGTCATTGGTTGGCGGCTGCGGCGCTGGCGCCCCAGCATGCCGGCGGCCAGTGCGCCGATTTTTGCCCTCGGCGGCGGTGCGCTCTTCCTGTTTCTCGCCCTGTCCCTGCCTTTCGTAGAGCCGGAGTTCACCCCGAAGAACCAGAAATGCGGCAACGGCGTGGTCGATTCCGGCGAAACCTGTGACGGCGATGATCTGACCATGTGCCTCTCCGGCCAGGTTTGCCAGAACTGCCAGTGCATAACAGAAGTGGAGTGGCCCATTTGCGGTGACGGAGATGTAGATGAAGGCGAGCAGTGCGACGGCGACGACCTGAGCATGTGCCTCTCGGGTCAGGTGTGTGAAAATTGTAAATGTATCACCTACGTGGATCTGTGCGGCAACGGGGTCGTCGACAACGGCGAGCAGTGCGACGGCGACGACCTGAGCATGTGCCTCTCGGGTCAGGTGTGCGACAACTGCAAATGCATCACTATGATGGGCATGTGCGGAAATGGGGTTGTCGAAGAAGGCGAGCAATGCGACGGCGACGATCTGAGCATGTGCCTCTCCGGCCAGGTGTGCGAGAACTGTAAATGCATCACGCATGTAGATGCCGAGCCGGAGATCTGCGTCTACGAGGCGCTGCAGAACAATAACTGCCGCGCCAGCGACTACCCCGAATCGGAGCTTGTCGAAACCCTGATGGAAGGCGACAGCGCCGACCTGATCGCCCTCAACCCCGAGTACACCCACGGGCTGTTCGATCTCGAGAACGGAAAGCAGTGCTGGGTGTGGTTGGGTTTGATGGCCGGTGATGAGAATCCCTTCGGCAACTGCCCGGTGAAGATCATCGATCCACCGGAAGCGCTGCGGGAGAGTGCCTGCAACGCCGATTTGGTCGAAAGAGAATGTATCGCTGCGGGAGGTGAATGGGTAGAGGGCATGGCGGCGCCATACTGTGCCTGTCCAGAGGAATAGCACTGGATAACAAGGTCGTACAGCGCTGTGCGACCTTGTTTTAGAACATGCGGGGGAAACAACGGTTTGCCAATGGGAGGAAAGACGATGAAAAAAACACCTCAAGGTGTCCTGCTTGCATCCCTGCTCCTGAGCATACTGAGTCTGGCGGTCTTTCCGTTTCCGGCGGAAGCCAGCATCCTCGTGGTGAACACGACCGACGATCTCAACGATGGCACCTGCGATGCTTCGCACTGCTCCTTGCGAGAGGCAATCTACGCCGCCAACGCTTACGTCAGCTCCGACAGCATCCATTTCGACATCCCCGGGTCGGGAATCGCCAGTATCCTGCTTTCGACGCCCTTACCGCCCATCTCAGACGATTTCACCTACATCGACGGCACCTCCGAGCCGGATTACAACGGCACGCCGGTTGTCAACATAAGTCCAGCAAACGGAATCATCGATGTCGGGCTATACATCATGTCGGACGGGAGCGAGATCCGCGGTTTGGGTCTGGCCGGATTTGGAGATTGGGCAGAAGATACACCAGAACATGATTGGATTCATATCTCTGGCGGCGCGATTGAAGTGAGCGGCGGCCACAATGCCATCCTCGAAAACGTCATCCGCATGGGCGCCCGGCGCAACAGCGTGGGCGTGCGCCTCTCCGGCGCCGCCAACAACGTGAGTGGGAACTCGATCTCGGGGTGCAGAATCGCCGTCTACGCCGATCACCCCAACAACCGCATCATGGGCAACAGCATCGGCCCTGCGCCGGATGGTTCCGCTGTCGTGGCCAATTTCGTGGGGATCATTATAGATGGCGGCGCGGATAACACACGCATCGGTGGTGCGGCATCCGGCGAGGGGAACGTGATTTCCGCCAATAAATATCAAGGCATACGCCTCTTCTCCTCCAGCAATACGATTCAAGGAAATCTCATCGGAGTCAACAGCACGGGCACCGTGGCAATGCCGAATGGTGCAAGTGGAATCGAGGCCAGCGGGGATCACTACCTGATCGGCGGCAGCGCGCCCGGTCAGGGCAACGTGATCTCCGGAAACGATTACGATGGAATCTTAATCAGCGGTCCAGATAATGTCATCCAGGGCAATCTGATTGGAACCGACATCAGCGGATCGAGCCTGATTCCGAACCACGGCAGCGGGATAGAGGTCAGTAGCGCGCACAACATCGTCATCGGTGGAAGCACCGCGGGGGCAGCAAATCTCATCGTGGGCAATTTGGGCGACGGCATCAAAATTTATGATCTTTCAATTAATGGTCTCTTTGCCGGCAACGTGATCGCAGAAAACCATTGGTACGGTATCGCCATTCACCACGGTGATTTTGAAGAATCGATCAATAACACGATTACCCAAAACAGCATCTACGCCAATGGCCAGCTGGGTATTTCTATCTATGGCAGCAATGAGATTGATTATCCGGTGCTCGATTCAGGTTTGGGCTCGACGATCGAGGGCACGGCCTGCAATCTTTGCAAGCTCGAGATCTTCCTCGCCGATCCCGACCCGAGCGGCTACGGCGAGGGCAAGGAATTCCTCGCCGATGGTTACGCCGACGCAAACGGCCACTTCAGCATCCCCATCGACGACCTGGGCCATTGTAAAAAGATCACGGCTACCGCAACGGATCCGGAGGGCAGCACCTCTGAATTTTCGAAGAACATCCGCGCTAACTGTTTGATCAGGCCTCCCGATTTCATGTATTACTCCCTCTGGGCCATCATCATCGCCATTTTCGGCGCCATCGCCTGGCGACTGCGGCGCACCCGGCCCAGGCTGCCTGCCTGGTCGATCCCGTTGAGCGGGCTCGCCGGTGGGCTGTTGTTCCTGGCCTTCTTCACGCTTCTGCCCTTCGCAAAGGCGGAGCCCGTATCGGAATCCAT
>CAYYVY010000082.1:0-14091 GCA_964475265.1 uncultured Anaerolineaceae bacterium
GAATGGCATGACGAGGATGGAACCGACGCCAAACATCACCGACATCATCGAGGAATCACCGAAGTAATCTCCGAAGTAAGCGCTGGTCGCCATAGAAACGACGATCGTGAACAATCCCATCAGCAGCCCCAGGGTAAAACCCATAACGCCCAGAATCTTCCCCGCCGATAATGGTCCGATACGTTTTAGCTCCATGAAACCTCCTGCATTTTGAGCGATTTAGACAAGGTCATTGACCGATTTTCATTCGTATAATAATCACGCATACCTTCGCATCCCACAGTTCAATCGAGATCATCGCGCAAACTGTGAGTCTCCCCCAGGTAACAATGTTTCATCTCAGCCTGCGCCTTATCCGTATCCCAAAGCAGCATGATGCGCAGCACCATCGTCATACTGCCCGGCACGGCCATCTCCTGAAAACACAGCAGCCCGGGTTGAGTCCAGCCGATCAAACGCGCCGCTTCTGCGGGAAACGCAGTGTTGAGGTCCGGCGTGGCCGAGAACATGACAGCCACAACGTCTTCTTCGACGAGTTCGTTGCGCTCGATCAAAGCCCGTAGCAAGTCCTGCGTGGCTGAAAAAATAGATTCCTTGGTGTTTTCCGGGACGCGCACCGCGCCCCGCAAAGCTCGTGTTGCCATCGTGTTTCCTCGCAGATGAAATTATGATGCAATAACCACCCCATACGGGGTCGATCACCCGGTCTTAATCCTGCTCGGATGCAGTCTTCCAATGATGCCGGGGGTATGCACCGAGCACACGAAACATCGTAGAGATTGCTTCCAGTTCTTCAAGCGCCTCGCCCACCGCATCCTGCCGTGGAGAACCGGCGAAGTCCAAATAGAACAGGTATTCCCAGGGTTTGCCCACGATGGGCCGCGATTCGATTTTGGTCAGATCGATGCCCCGCGCCGCGAAAGTGTGCAGTCCTTCGTACAGTGCTCCCGGACGGTTGCGCAAGGCGAAGGCGATGGAAGTTTTGGCATCCTCGCCCGGATCGACTGCTGTTTTATTCAAGCCCAGAAAACGCGTGTAATTTGCTGTATCGCTTTCGATGCCTTCTGCGAGGATGTGCATGCCATAGACTTCCGCCGCTCGACGAGAAGCGATGGCCGCTGCATCATGCCGTCCTTCCTCGGCAATAATGCGTGCGCTTCCAGCAGTATCGTAGGCGGAGATAATCTCCAATTGCTTTTGTTGATCCAGCCACTGCCGGCACTGCGCCAGAGCCTGTGGATGGGAGAGAATCTGGCGTAAATCTTCCAACTCCACGCCCGGCAAGACCAGCAGACAGTGGCGTACACGCAGATGGTATTCAGCGACGATGTAAAGTTTATACTGCAGCAGCAGATCATAGTTGCGGTATACGCTGCCCGCCAGTGAGTTTTCGATGGGGATCAAACCTTGATCTACTTTGCCTTCTTCAACCGCGATAAACACTTGTTCAAAAGTGGGACAGGGTACAGGTTCAATCTCCGGTCCAAAAAGCGCCAGCGCTGCTTCTTCGCTGTAAGCTCCCAATTCGCCTTGAAATGCGATCCTTGTCATGATGGTCTTTCAACCTCTTCTCTCACGAACCTTCGAACGATTGCGCCTCAAGACCCCAACCGGGCGCAGATCGAATCGCCCATGGCCTGTGTGGTTAACTTGCCACCCAAATCAACCGTTCGGTCTCCGGCTTCGATCGCAGCCGAGACGGCGGATTCGACGGCCTGCGCCTCTTCAACCAGTTCGAGTGAATGGCGCAACAACATGGCGGCGCTGAGGATCGTTCCCAACGGATTGGCAATGCCTTTGCCGGCGATGTCCGGCGCTGAGCCGTGAATCGGTTCGTATACGCCCAGACTGCCCTCCCCCAGCGAAGCGCTGGGCAGCATTCCCAGAGAACCGGTGAGAACGGAAGCCTCGTCGCTGAGTATGTCACCAAACATATTTTCCGTGACGATCACATCGAAGCTGGCCGCATTGGCGATCAATCGCATCGCCGCTGAATCGACCAACTGATCCTCAAATTCCACATCGGGGAACTCCGCAGCAACCTCATGGGCGATCTGGCGCCATAAGCGCGAGGTCTCCAGTACATTGGCCTTATCCACGGAGGTCACCTTTCCCCGACGACCTTCGGCCAGGCGAAACGCCAGTTGAACGATGCGGCGTATTTCGACCTCGTTGTAGGCCAACGTATCCACGGCATGGGTAACGCCGTCGATTTCCTTGCGCGTACGCGGTTCACCGAAATACAAACCGCCGGTCAACTCTCGCACGATGAGCAGATCCACGCCGTGCACTTTCTCGGCGCGCAGCGGAGAGGCATCCACCAACGCCGGAAAGGCATACACCGGGCGCAGGTTGGCAAAGAGTTTCAAATCATACCGCAGTTTCAATATCCCTTGCTCGGGTCGTACGGCAGCTTGCGGATCATCCCACTTGGGACCGCCCACCGCACCCAGCAGCACTGCATCCGCCTCACGACAGGCTGCAAGTGTATCGTCCGGAAGTGCAACCTCCGTAGCGTCGATGGCACATCCGCCGATCAAATGCCCCTCGAATTCAAAGTCATGCCCGAAGTGATCAGCGACCGCTTCGAGTACTTTTCGACCTTCACGTACGACTTCCGTTCCAATCCCGTCACCGGGAAGCTCAATAATTTTTATCGTCATAACAGCAGCCCCTGCCGCGGCGCGGAAAACTTTCCGTCCAACCCGATCGCTCAGGTCCGCGGTGGCGGAGCATCCCTACCTCCTGTGTGGATATATTGTCAACCCAATCCCACGGGCGATCAACCCCCCGATGGGCGTTCTGCAATCATCAAACCGTACTCGACGCTGTCCGCCAGCGCCAGCCAGGATGCCTCGATGATGTTCGCCGAGGCGCCTACCGTGCTCCAACTAGAATTTTCATTGCGCGTATCGATGAGCACACGCGTCGTGGCCGCAGTGCCGCTGTTGCCATCCAGGATACGCACCTTGTAATCCATCAATTGGAACTGGCTCAAAGCGGGATAGACCGGAATGAGCGCCTTACGCAGCGCAGCATCGAGAGCGTTCACCGGACCGTTGCCCTCCGCGGCCGTATGCAGCACCTCTCCCTCGACAGACACCTTGACCGTCGCTTCGGCAAACGTGCCCCGGCCCTGGCGGTGTTCCACCATGACGACGAAATCGATGAGCTTGAACGGCGGTACGTACCCCGGTTCCTGGCGCTTCAACATGATTCCGACGGAAGCCTCGGCGGCTTCGAATGAGAACCCCTGCGCTTCGAGATCCTTTATGCGCTCGAGAATCTGGCCGACTTCTCCATTCTCGCCCATCTCGATGCCCAATTTTTCTGCGTGGCTCAGCAGATTGCCTCGACCGGAGAGTTCACTCACCACCACGCGCATTTGATTCCCAACCAATTCCGGTTCGATGTGCTGGTAGGAATGCACGTTGCGACGCATGGCGGCGGCATGAATGCCGCCCTTGTGCGCGAAGGCACTGCGTCCAACGTAAGCCATGTGTTCGTCGGGCGACAGGTTGGCGACCTCGGATACGAAACCTGAAATATCGTACATCTCCCGCAGTTTGCCCTCTGGCAAACAGCGATATCCCATCTTCAATTCGAGGTCGGGAATTACGGTACACAGATTGGCGTTGCCGCAGCGCTCCCCGTAGCCGTTGATCGTTCCCTGAACGTGGCTTGCCCCGGCGCGCACGGCAACCAGGGTGTTGGCGACGGCCAATTCGCTGTCGTTGTGCGTATGAATACCCAGTGCTGTGCCGACTTTCTGCCCAACCGTGGTGACGACCTCTTCTACGAACCAGGGCGTGGAACCACCGTTGGTGTCGCACAGCACGACGGTCTCCGCTCCACCACGTTCAGCAGCACGCAGCGTTTCAACCGCGTAATCGGGATTCTCTTTATAACCGTCGAAGAAATGTTCGGCGTCGTAAATCACCCGGCGGCCGTGGCTGCGCAGATAAGCGACGCTCTCTTCGATCATGCGCAAATTCTCGTCCAAAGAGGTACGCAGCACTTCCTCGACATGCAGAGTCCACGACTTCCCCACAAGCGTGCAAACGGAAGTCTCCGCCGCGAGCATGGCGATCAGGCTCTCATCGTCTTCCACCGCTCTGTCAACCCGCCGCGTTGCACCAAATGCGGTGATCTTTGCCGTTTTCCACTCGATGTCCCTGGCGCGCTCGAAGAATTCTACTGCCTTTACGTTCGACCCGGGCCAGCCGCCCTCGATAAATCCCACACCCAATTGATCAAGGCGCTGTGCGATGCGAATTTTATCGTCGCATGAGAAAGAGAGTCCTTCCCGCTGTGTTCCATCGCGCAGGGTCGTATCGTAAACTTCGACGACCGGAGGTTCTGTCTGCTTAGATTTCGTCATGTGTCGCCTCGTACTTCTTGACCAGCTCACCCATGGAAAGTAGATAATCAAGCGAATCGATTCCTTCCAATAAACAGTGCTTCGAGAAATGATCGATGGGAAAATCAATTTTCGAACCGTCGGGCAGTGTGACGGTCTGCTCCGTCAGGTCGATCGTGATCTTCGCCTGCGGTTCAGCAGATATTACTGCCACCAATTTTTGATAATCGTCCGCTTCCACAGGAATGGGCAGCAGGCCGTTTTTCAAAGCGTTATTCTTGAAGATGTCGGCAAAGGAGGTCGAGATCACCGCCCGAAAGCCCCAGTCGTACAACGCCCAGGGCGCATGCTCGCGGGAGGAACCGCAGCCGAAATTATCACCTGCGAGGAGCACGTTCGTCTTTTCGGGCTGCAGTTGGTTGAGTAAGAACGCCGGATCGGGTGATCCGTCCTGCATATAACGCCAATCGGCAAAGAGGTGCTTGCCAAAACCTTCTCTGTCGGTAAGTTTGAGGTAACGGGCCGGTATGATCTGGTCCGTATCGATGTTTTCTTGGGGCATATACGCCACCTGGGAGGTCAGACGTGTGAATTCAGGCATCGTTTACCTCCCATCCATCAATGGACGCGGATCGCTGACGCAGCCCTTGATCGCCGCGGCGGCCGCTGTGAGCGGAGATGCCAGGAAAGTCCGCCCGCCCTTACCCTGACGCCCCTCGAAGTTGCGGTTGCTGGTGCTTACCGCGTATTGACCGGGTTCGAGTTGATCCCCATTCATGGCGATACACATCGAACAGCCGGGAAGACGCCACTCCGCACCGGCCTGGGTGAAAATCCGGTCCAGACCTTCGGCTTCGGCTTGTTGGCGGATTTGATGCGAACCCGGAACCACGAGCATCCTCACACCCTCCGCCACCTTGCGGCCCTCGAGCAGCGAAGCGGCCAGGCGTAGATCCGGCAGACGGGAATTGGTGCACGAGCCGACGAAAACCACGTCGACTTTATGACCCAGCAGCGGCACCCCGGGCTGCAGATCCATGTAGGCCAGCGCTTTCTCCAGCGCAGCCCGTTCGCTCGCATCGCGGATTTGGCTGGGATTCGGGATCGGCGCGCTGATGGGGATACCCATGCCCGGATGAGTGCCGTAAGTGATCATCGGTTCCAGATCGGAGACGTCGATGGTGATCGATTTGTCGTACGTCGCCTCAGGGTCAGAGGGTAATTTACGCCAGCTCTCCAGCGCACGATCCCAGGCTGCCCCTTTCGGTGCGTACTCTCGCCCGGCAAGATACTCGAATGTGGCATCGTCCGGCGCGATCATCCCCGCGCGAGCTCCTGCCTCGATACTCATGTTGCAAACCGTCATGCGGCCTTGCATGCCTAGGCTGCGGATCGCCTCGCCGGTGTACTCGATCACGTGCCCCGTGCCGCCTTCCACACCAATTCGGGAGATCAAGCCCAGGACGAGATCCTTGGCCGTGACGCCCGGACTCAAAGTGCCTTCGAAACGCACCTCCAACGTGCGTGGTTTGTATTGCAGGAGACACTGCGTGGCCAGCACGTGACTCACCTCGCTGGTGCCGATTCCGAACGCCAACGCCCCAAAGGCGCCGTGTGTCGCCGTATGGCTATCCCCGCAGACTACCGTCATGCCGGGATGAATCAATCCCAATTCCGGACCGATCACATGCACGATGCCGTTGCGTTCCGCGCCCAGGGGAAAGAGCGTGATGCCGAAGTGCTGTGAATTATCCGCAAGCAAATCGAGTTGGGCCTTCGCCTGCGGCTCAAATTCGATCTGGCTTAAAGGTAAGGTCGGCGTGGAATGATCCATCGTGGCGAAAGTCATGTCTGCACGCCGGACCGGGAGACCGCGCGCCCGTAAAGAACTGAACGCCTGCGGCGAGGTGACTTCGTGCACCAGATGCCGGTCGATGTACAGCACAGCCGGATAGCCCAGTTCTTGCTCGACAACATGAGCCTCCCAGACCTTGTCGAAGAGTGTTTTGGAATCCGTCATCGCCTCGCTTTACTCCGCAGCGCCCACAGGTTTCGCATTGCGTTCCTTCGGTTCATTGCCTTGCACACTTAACAGCTTGTTCAGCGCTGCCATGTAGGCTTTGACGCTGGCGACGATGATGTCCGTGTCCGTGCCGTAGCCGCCGTACGTGCGTTGATGTTCCTCATCGCACTGCGCATGGGTTGAGTGATCGCCGTCTTGCGCTTGAATGCGGACGGTTACTTCACCCTGTGCATCGATCCCCTCGGTCACAGCCTGCACGGAAAATTCGAGCAGCTTATTGGGGACCCGGACGATCTGGTCGATGGCGGCGTAGGCAGCATCGACGGGACCCGTCCCAACGGCGGCCTGTACGTGCACCTCACCATCCGGACCGTGCACGCGCACTGTGGCCGTGGGCAATCCCATCGTTCCACAGGCGACCTGCAACCCGTCCAACCCATAGATTTCCGCCGGCTGGTAGATCACGTCGGTGGTCAACGCTTCCAGGTCGGCATCGGTCACGGTCTTCTTCTTGTCGGCCAGATCCTTGAAGCGGTAGAACGCTTCGTCCAATTCCGCTTCGTTGAGTTGATACCCCAGCTCTTCCATACGCACGCGAAAAGCGTGCCGGCCGGAGTGCTTGCCCAACACCAGCGTGCTCTGCGTTAAGCCGACCGTCTCCGGGCGCATGATCTCGTAGGTGGTCTTTTCCTTGAGCATGCCGTCCTGATGAATGCCGGCTTCGTGGGCGAATGCGTTGGCGCCGACGACGGCCTTGTTCGGAGGCACGACGATCCCTGTGTAGTTGCTCACCATGCGGCTCACGCGCGAGATCTGCGGCGTGACGATGCCGGTTTCCAGGCCGAGCACCGGGTGACGTGTGTGCAGAATCATCACCACCTCTTCCAAGGAACTGTTCCCCGCCCGCTCGCCGATGCCGTTGATCGTGACTTCAACCTGGCGCGCACCGGCGCGGATGCCGGCCAAAGTGTTCGCCGTCGCCAGTCCCAGATCGTCGTGGCAGTGCACCGAGATGATCACGTCTTCAATACCCGGGACATTGGCGGCGATGCCGGCGATCAAGGCACCGAATTCGTCCGGTGTGGTGTAGCCAACGGTATCGGGGATGTTCAACGTCGTCGCCCCGGCATTGATCGCCGCTTCGAGCACGACGTAGAGAAATTCGGGATCGCTGCGGCCCGCGTCTTCGGGGCTGAATTCGACGTCTTCGCAGTACGCCTTGGCGTACGCCACCATTTCCTTCACGCTGGCCAGTACCTGCTTCGGCTTCATGCGCAGTTTATGCTTCATGTGAATCTCGGACGTGGCCAGGAAAGTATGGATGCGCGGCCGTGCGGCGTATTGAATCGCCTGCCAGGATTTATCGATGTCAGCCTTGGTGGCACGTGCCAGGCCGCAGATGATAGGCGGCTGCCCACTTGGGCCAGCCACCTGGCCGATATCTTCGGCGATGCGGCGTACTGCCTCGAGGTCGTCCGTCGAAGCCGCTGGAAAGCCGGCTTCGATGATGTCCACGCCCATGCGTGCCAGGGCGCGCGCCAGTTCCAGTTTTTCGGCGGAGGTCATCGTCGCGCCGGGCGATTGTTCACCATCGCGCAGCGTCGTGTCGAAAATGCGGACGTAGTTATTCTTTTGATCAACCATTTCCCTACCCCAATTTTCTCTTTCGATTAATCGCCGGGCTTGATCGTAATTGGGTCCAAGAACGGCATCATTTCGCGCAGCTTCGCACCTACTTTCTCGATAGGATGCTCCTGCTCTTTACGACGTTGTTCGTTGAACCAGGGTCGCCCGGCTTCGTTCTCGGCGATCCACTTCTTGGCATAGGTGCCGTCTTGTATTTCATTTAAAATCTTGCGCATCTCACCCTGGGTTTCTTCGGTGATGATGCGCGGTCCGGCAGTGTAATCGCCGTGCTCGGCAGTATCGCTGACCGAGTAGCGCATGTAGTTCAAACCGCCGCGATACATTAAATCGACAATCAGTTTCAATTCGTGCATGCATTCGAAATAGGCCAGTTCCGGCTGATACCCCGCCTTGACCAGTGTCTCGAATGCCGCTTTGACCAGGGCGCTGATGCCGCCGCAAAGCACGGTCTGTTCGCCGAAGAGGTCGGTCTCGGTTTCCTCGGCAAAGGTGGTCTCGAGCACCCCGGCGCGCGTGGCGCCCAGCGCTTTGGCGTAGGAAAGCGTCAGCTCGCGCGCTTCGCCGCTCGGATCCTGTTCCACGGCGAACAACGCCGGTGTTCCGCCGCCCTGCTGGAAGACCTCACGCACGCGATGTCCGGGCGCCTTCGGGGCGACCATGCTGACGTCCACAAAATCCGGCGGCTTGATCGTCTCGAAGCGGATGTTGAAACCGTGAGCGAACATGAGCATCTTTCCCTCGCTGAGATACTCGCGTATCGAAGATTCGTAAACCTTCGGCGCCGCTGTGTCGGGTACCAGCATCATGATCACGTCCGCCCAGGCTGCGGCTTCGGCAGCGCTGGTCACGTCTACGCCGTCGGCGACGGCTTTTTCATAATTGCTAGTGCCTTCGAGTTCAGCGACCTTGACCGTCACGCCGCTGTCCGTCAGATTGAGGGCATGTGCGTGTCCTTGCGATCCGTAGCCGATGATGGCCACTTTCTTGGCTTGAATCAGCGACAGATCCGCGTCCTTATCGTAATAAATCTTCGCCATGGGATAATTCCTCCTTAATATAAGTCGGCCAATTACGGCCGCTATTTCCCGCTGTATTCCGGCACACGCGCCGAAACGAATTCCGGGTCCGCCGTAGGTGCGTGGGAGCCACGCGTCATTGCGACGCGTCCTGTGCGTACCATCTCGATGATGCCGAAAGGCTCCAACACTTCCACAAGACCCTCGATCTTGTCTTCCGTGCCCGTTATCTCGACGATCAGGGCATCCTGCGCCACGTCGACCACGCGCGCCCGGAACACATCGCATATCTGCAGCACCTGGGCGCGCGCTTCCGAATCGGCGGCCACTTTGATCAACGCCAGATCGCGCATCACCGATGGCGTCTCGGTGACTTCCAGGACGCGCAGGACGTTGACCAATTTATACAGCAGCGCTTCCACGCGTTTGGCGGTATAGGCATCCACGTCGATGACGATGGTCATCCGCGAAACGCCAGCGATTTCGGTATGCCCGACGGCGAGGGACTTGATATTGAAGGCGCGCCGACGGAAAAGCGAAGCCACACGATTGAGAACGCCGGGTTTGTCTTCGACGTAAGCGATAAACGTGCGTTCGATGGGTGTCGCTGCTGCTAGATTGCCGTTGTTATTCATCATCGGTTATGCTCCTCAATGCCTTATTTCTTCTTGGCTTGCTGTGGTTCGGGACGACGGATCATGGCGTCCAGGTCGGCCCCAGCGGGCACCATAGGATAGACGCTGTCCTCCCCTTCCACGCAGAAATCGATCACGACGGTTCCCTCTTCTGCCTGTGCGGCGCGTACAACATCTTCCACGTCGTCGCGCTTCTCAACGCGCAATCCGGTCAGTCCATGCGCCTCGGCAATCTTGACAAAATCCGGATTCAGCATCGGTGTGCCCACGTAGCGGCGATCGTAGAAAAATTCCTGCCACTGACGGACCATGCCCAGATAACCGTTGTTCAGGATGGCGATGTTGAGTTTGATGCCTTCCTGCCGGCAAGTAGAGAGTTCGGATTGGGTCATTTGGAAACCGCCGTCTCCGACGATGACCCATACTTCACTATCCGGTTGGGCCATGCGAGCGCCGATGGCCGCGGGCAGCGCGAATCCCATCGTGCCCAGTCCGCCGGAAGTAATCAGGCGGTTTGGCTTTTCATGTTTGTAGTACTGCGCCGCCCACATCTGGTTCTGTCCTACGTCCGTCACCAGGAGGGCATCCCCGTCTGTGAGGCGCCAGATGTCTTTGACCACGTGTGCGGCGTGCAGATTGCCATCATCTACGGGGACGTTCTGAATGTCGCGCATCTCGGTATCGCTCTTCAGTTCAGCGATGGTCTCCAACCAAGCATCGTGCTGCATCTTGGGGAGAGACTCCGTGATCGTCCGCAACGTATCGCGTAGATCGCCCACGATGCCCACGTCGATCTTAACGTTCTTGTTGATTTCCGAAGGATCGATATCGACGTGGATCTTGCGTGCGTTCTGCGCATAGGTCTTCAGGTTGCCGGTAACACGGTCGTCGAAGCGCATGCCGAATGCCAGAAGCAAATCCGCTTGTTGAATTGCCGAATTGGCATAGGCTTCCCCGTGCATGCCCATCATGCCCAGGTTAAGCGGATGGCTGGCGGGGAAACAGCCCAGGCCGAGCAGCGTCATCGTAATCGGAATTTGCGTTTTCTCCACGAAATCCTGCAGCTCCTGCATGCCGCCGGACATCATCACACCGTGCCCGGCCAGGATCAAAGGTCGCTCGGCGTTTTGGATGAGATCTATCGCGCGCTCGAGTTCCTCGGGCAGCACACGCAGATCCGGCCGATAACCGGGCAAACGGACCGGCGAATCGTCCCACTCGAAGTCGACGACGCCTTGCTGCGCATCCTTGGTGATGTCCAGCAGCACGGGTCCGGGGCGTCCGGATGTGGCGATGTAAAACGCCTCGCGCAGCGCAGGGCCCACCTCTTCCGCCCGGGTGACAAGGTAGTTGTGTTTCGTGATGGGAAGCGTGACACCGGTTACGTCAGTTTCCTGAAAAGCATCAGTGCCGATAACGGCCGAATTCACCTGACCGGTGAGACACACAACGGGAGAAGAATCCAACATCGCCGTGGCGATGCCCGTAACAAGATTCGTCGCGCCGGGACCGGATGTGGCGATCGCCACGCCGGCTTTCCCGGAAGCGCGTGCGTATCCGTCGGCCATGTGGGCGGCGCCCTGTTCGTGGCGCACGCGTACGTTGCGAATGGGATAATCGTACATGGCGTCGAACAACGGAAGTACCGCACCACCCGGATAACCAAACACCGTGTCCACACCAAGTTTCGTAAACACTCTCCAAATGATTTCTGCGCCGGTTAATTTCATCGCTCCTTCTTCTCCTTTTAATAAGTACCTACAACTACCTGCGTAAACGAATAATTTCAGACATCCTGAAAAACGGCTCCCGTCGAAGCGCTGGTGACCATTTGTGCATAGCGCCGCAGCCACTTGCTCTTTGTCGACGGCTGGAACGGCGGAAGCGCTTGAAGTCGCTCATTGATTTCCTCATTGCTGAGTTGGACGTCGATCTTTCGTTCGGGTAGAGAGATTTCGATCACGTCGCCGGAACGGAGTGCTGCGATCGGCCCGCGGGCAGCCGCCTCCGGGCTGACGTGCCCGATGCAAGCGCCGCGCGTTCCACCGGAAAAACGCCCGTCGGTGATCAAAGCGACCTTATCGCCGAGTCCCATTCCGACGATGGCGCTGGTGGGACTGAGCATTTCCTGCATGCCCGGCCCGCCGGCAGGTCCCTCGTAGCGAATGACGACCACTTCGCCCTCTTGGACTTCCCCGGCCAGGATGCCCCGGATCGCCTCGTCGTGGCTTTCATACACGCGCGCCGGCCCGCTGTGTTCGTGCATCGCAGGATCTACCGCCCCGGTCTTTACTACAGCACCCTCGGGTGCGAGATTACCAAAGAGAATCGCCAGGCCACCTTTATCGGAGTGTGCATTGCCCACCGGTCGAATGACTTCCTCGTCGGTAATTTTTGCGTCGGCGATACTTTCGCCGAACGTGCCGCCTGTCACCGTCGGCCGGTCGAGATGCAGGGTGTTGCCCGTCGAGCTGATCTCATTCAAGATGGCGGGCACGCCGCCGGCACGGTGGACGTCTTCCATATGCCACGGTCCTGAGGGACTGACCTTGCATAGATGCGGTACTTTCTCGGCAATCTGATTGATTCGCTCAAGTGGAAACTCGATTCCTGCCTCGTGGGCGATCGCCAGTACGTGCAGCACCGTATTGGTGCTGCCACCCATGGCCATGTCCAAAGCAAATGCATCGTCGAACGCCTCAGGGGTGGCGATTTGCCGCGGCGTGAGTCCCGCTTCGATCAATTCCACGATCTTCTGCGCAGCCTGTATGGCCAGCTCGTCGCGTTCCGGAGACTCAGCCAGTGCCGTTCCGTTGTACGGCAGGGCAATGCCCAGGGCTTCCATCAAGCAGTTCATGCTGTTGGCGGTGAACAGTCCGCTGCACGAACCACAGGAAGGGCAGCCGTGGTCCTCGAGGACCTTAAGCTCGGCGTCATCGATCTTGCCCGCCTTGTAGGCGCCGACGCCTTCGAACACACTGATCAGATCGACCACGCGACCATCCGGTGTGCGTCCTGCAGACATTGGCCCACCGCTGACGAAGATGGCGGGAATGTCGAGCCGCATGGCGGCCATCAACATGCCGGGGATGATCTTGTCGCAATTGGGAATGCATACCATGCCGTCGAAACGGTGCGCCGTGATCATGGTTTCCACGCTGTCGGCGATTAATTCGCGGCTCGGCAGGGAAAATTTCATCCCCTCGTGTCCCATAGCGATACCGTCGCAGATGCCGATGGTGTTGAATTCGAACGGCATACCCCCTGCGTCACGCACTGCCTGAGAAACGAGTTTTCCCAATCGCTGCAGGTGTTTGTGGCCGGGGATGATCTCTACGTAGGAATTCACCACCGCCACGAAGGGCTTCTTCATGTCCTCGTCACGTACGCCGGTTGCTTTTAAAAGCGCTCGATGAGGTGCTCTTTCGAAACCGGTTTTAATGAGATTTGATCGCATCATATCCACCTTTAAACAATACATGAGAGCTATTTAGCCCTCATGTAATCTCGCAGTGTAACTATTCGTGCCGTTGGCTTGTGTTCGCATCGCAGTCGCGCCGGCCGGAGTATACGTTTCCGTGCCGCATGTTCGAGTTGGCGCGCAGAACGGAAAACCCGCTTGGGGACGCGTGTAAAAATACTTCGAGCGCTTCGTGTCAGGTTGCATTACACGTAAATCCAATCTAGTTCGGAGGATAATCGGTCATATCCCGCATCGGAACTTGATCCGATCCGTCGGACCATGCAAAGCGGGCTTGGTGCGCCGGATCCGCTGCTCGATAAGTATCCGCATCCAGGCACCATTCATTCGCCCAAGGCCGGCTGAATGATCTCGAGACCGCTTTGTCCGTCGAGTTGAATTCTGTATTCGATTCTGCTGGCATCATTGTTATCCACTCCATGATTCATCTTTCCGGTACGAAAAAACCGCCTCCGTCGATTGAGGCGGCTCCTGGTGTTCTTTCCGGTTTCGTTTGGCTTTTATCTAGTCCCGCATCTGCCTTCACGAACCCAGGATGGGCTCAACCGACAATCGCTGCTGCTTGGTAATAAGCAACAGGACCAATATGACAATAAGAACCAACTTTTCGGTGAGTCCCGCCATTATTCAAAACATCCTAAAAATCGAAGCGCCTCCCGGTTGGGAGGCGCTTGTCGCTCAACATGATTTTCGCGTGTAAGCTACACTGCTCCAACCGGAACCAACTTCTCATTCTTAATCAGGATGAGAAGCAACAAGGGGCTGACAACTAAGACCAGGTTGAAGATACTCATTTTGTAACTCAGCACGTCCTTTACGTATTTACGTAACTCTAGCACACATTTCGAAAATGTCAACAACGAATTCAAAAGAATGATATAGTCCAATGAAAATGTCATGTATGAATAGTTCTGTGAAAATGTCACCTT
>CAYYVY010000083.1:0-13777 GCA_964475265.1 uncultured Anaerolineaceae bacterium
GCGGCTTCACTCCGTGTGGTGTTCCTGCCCACAAACCATGCTACCACAAACACCAACAACGTACCCAAGGCAACCGCAACGATCGTCGTTAAGACGGGGTTGGAAATGTAGGGCACGGTGTAATCCGGCATGATTTCGTAGATCGGATCGAGCGCACGCTCCAGAAATCCTTTTTGTTCAGCAACGAATTCGAGACCATCCGGTTGTGGGGAAGCCAACGGGGAAAACAAGGCGATCAATAACGCGACGAGTAAACCTGCGGCGATGAAGTTCGCTCCGCGTCGTCCGGGTGCGTTTTCACCTTCTTGGAGCACACGATTCGATGTGGTCTGCAACAAAACGAGTGCCCCGACGGTTATCACTCCTTCACCGATGCCAATCAAGGCATGCACGCCCGCCATTGCCGGCAAACCCAGCTGGATCGGCGAGGTGCCCGAAACCGCCAATTGCAGGGCGGTGGCCAAAGAAGCCACCTCAACGGAAAGCCAGGCACCGGTAAAAGCGGCTGCCAGGCGAGAACGCATTCCATCTCCCGTCAATCGACGGATGAGCGAATAGGTGGCAACGCCGACGAATGCGGTCAAGACACCCATGTTGATGATATTCCAACCCATTACCAGCAGGCCACCATCCTGGAACAAAAGCCCCTGCGTGGCGATCACCGCCGTCATGATCAGCGTCGCCGCCCATGGCCCCAACACGATGGCTGCCAACGCACCACCCAGGAGATGCCCCGAGGTGCCTGCGGCGATGGGAAAATTGATCGCCTGTGCGGCAAAAATGAACGCCGCCAAGATGCCCATGAGCGGCACTTGCCGTTCTCCCAATTGATCCCGCGTCTGGCGAATCGCAATGGCAATAAAAATTAAAGCGAGCACCCAGCCGACGATGGCTACGGGTGTAGAGAGAAATCCATCCGGAATGTGCATTTGATTGGGTGATAACCACATGATTTGATATGCTCCTCTGTTAGGATTACACCTTATCCTGGCAAGCGGCACAAACGCCAAACAAGGTCAGGTGATTGGGATCGACGTGAAAATTCGTTTCGGAAGCAACGCCCTGAACGATACGGGCGATGACGCTCGGATCGATGTCGAAAACGAACTGGCACTGTTTACAGACCAGGTGCCCGTGTGGGTTGCAGGGATCGCGCAGCGCAAAAAGCGCTGGATTGGAACCGTCGTAAAAGAGATCGACCATCTCAGCTTCTTGCAGCGATTCGAGCGTGCGGTACACTGTGGCCAAGTTTAAGCCCGGTAATTTTCGCCGCGCATCGGAGTAAATATCTTGGGCACAAAGATGCCCCGACTTATGCGCTATGGTTTCCAGGATCACAGCGCGCTGCGGGGTGACCCGGAAACCCTTCGATCGAAGCTCGTTGGCTAACTTTTCACCGCACGACATATGCAAATCCTTGCAGTTGCAAATACTTGCATATAGCGTATCATGCCTGGTGGGCGGGGTCAAGCTGCAGCACACCGAACACTACGTCAATCCAAGGACATTGAAGCGCGTTCCACGGTACAATGTAGAAAGCGGTGCTTGCGATGGCAGCGCAAGTTTAGGTAAGATCGTACGCACTAAGTTCGCCTCGATAAGGAGACACCCATGCCGAAGGATACATTGACCATTACCGATAATCGAACGGGTAAAGACTACGAGTTGCCCATCGACAACGACACCATACGCGCCATGGAATTGCGCCAGATTAAGGTCAATGAAGACGATTTCGGTATGATGAGTTACGACCCGGCCTTCACCAACACCGCATCTGCAGAAAGCTCGATAACGTTTATCGACGGCGCCAAGGGCATCTTACGCTACCGCGGTTATCCGATCGAGCAGCTTGCCGAGAAGAGCACTTACTTGGAAGTCGCCTACCTGCTTTTAAACGGAGAGCTTCCTACACAGGAACAACTCGATGTATGGGACTACGAGGTGACCCATCGAACCTTCATCCACGAGAATCTCAGGCGGTTGATCCAGTCCTTCTGCCACAATGCGCATCCGATGCACATGTTCATCAGCACTTTGGCGGCGATGTCTTCCTATTATCCGGATGCACGCAACGTGGATGATCCCGAGGTACGCCACCATCAAATCCGGCGCATCATCGCCAAGGTTCCTACGATCCTCGCCTACTCGTATCGACACCTGCAGGGCCTCCCGATCGTGATGCCCGATAACGATCTTAGTTATTGTGGCAACTTCCTCAACATGCTCTTCAAAATGACCGAAACCAAGTACAAACCCAACCCCGTTTTCGAGCGTGCCCTGGACGTCCTTTTCATCCTGCACGCCGACCACGAGCAAAACTGCAGTGCCAGCGTGATGCGAGCCATCGGATCGGGCAAAGCCGATCCCTACTGCGCCCTGACAGGCGCCGCAGCATCGCTTTCGGGTCCACTGCACGGCGGTGCCAATGAGGCTGTACTGCGTATGCTCAAGGAAATTGGCACGGTGGATAAAGTGCCCGAATATATCGAACATGTCAAAAATGGTGAGTTCCGCTTGATGGGATTCGGACATCGCGTCTACAAAAACTACGATCCTCGAGCTGCCATCATCAAGAAAACCGCCGATCAGGTGTTCGAAGTGACCGGCCGCAATCCGCTTCTCGACATTGCCCTCGAACTCGAACGCGTCGCCCTGGAGGACGAATACTTCGTCTCGCGCAAACTGTATCCCAACGTGGACTTCTACTCCGGGATCATCTACCAGGCGATGGGCCTGCCGATCGAAATGTACACCGTGCTCTTTGCCATGGGACGCACCGTCGGATGGCTGACGCAGTGGCAGGAGATGCTCGGCGATCCCGAGCAGCACATCACCCGCCCGCGACAGATTTATACAGGTGCCGACAAGCGGGACTACATGCCGATCGAAGATCGTTAATCGCAAGGACCATGTCTCAATAGACTGCAGGATTTGCCCATTTCTATCACCTTGAGGGCTCGAACCAATCACGAGAATTTGTGATACACCTCGGATGGGATTAACGTTCACCGATTCGACATCTTTCCCGTGTGACATGTAATTATGAGCATGAAATAACTGCACACAATCTCAGGCGATAGCCTACTTATTACCCCAGAGCATTCATTACTTACTCGATGCAAATAAATTAGCACAAAATACTCGTTGACACACCATAAATCAGCCCTGTATGATCACTTGTACAAAAGATAATGTACCTGTAAAACATGTTGTGATGAATATTGCATCTTCCATCATTCTGGGTTGTTTTGCTTTCCTCTTTATGGCGTTTATCGACTGGGCCATGCTGCTTGGTTACCCATGGCTTAAGCCACTCCTTCTTCTCTGTGCATGTGTTTGTTTTTTTATCGGCTTTTCGGGTGTACTGTCTTTTAATGTTGGAGAGTCTTCGAGCGGGTGGCTGAAAATTCTTGGATGGATTTGTATATTCCTCTTTGGATCACTGCTTATATATTCCATCTTCATCGAAATTCCACTTAAAAGTACCTACCTCGGCTCGAGCGAATCACAGGATTTAGTCGATACCGGCACCTATGCTCTCACACGCCACCCTGGAGTATTGTGGTTCACCGGATTCACGCTTGGCTTGTGTTTCATCCGCCCGGCTGCTCTCACGGCTCTCGCCGGCGGTGTGTGGCTACTGGCTGATGTTTTACTCGTTGTTGTAGAGGATCACTACTTTTTCCCGAAGACGATCCCTAGGTATAGTACCTATAAGCAAACAACCCCGTTTCTGTGGCCAACCCGGAAGAGCCTAGGTCGGTTCAAGTCATCCTTCGGTGCAAGTGGCGGGAACAGGCATTAATCATTCAGATTCATTCTTGTCCTACACACGATCCTACTGAAACAAGGGACTAGGACAACGCATCATCACAGGAGACAAGTTAATGACAAACGCTAAGGAATTATTACGACAAGGCCGTAGAGACAAATTGTGGCAGAAGTACTGCGGACATTTAGATCTCAGCCTATCCCAGGTAATGGACATTCAAAGGGACTTGCTGATGGAGCAAATCAAGCTGCTCGCAAGTTGTGAGTTGGGCCGAAAAATTCTCGGCGATGAGATTCCTGCCAGTATCGAGGCTTTCCGCAAGAATGTGCCCATTACCGACTACGAAGCCTACGTGCCTTACCTTCCGGATAAACGAGACGACGTACTGCCCGAAGGGAAATATTCCTGGGTGAGAACCTCCGGGCGCTCGAAAGCGGATTCTTTTAAATGGATACCCTGCTCACAACGCATGTACGAACGCAACGGTGAAGTCTTTGTTACTGCCTTAACCCTCGCCTCATGTTCAGAAAAGGGTGAGGTTTATCTGGAACCGGGAGACATGCTGCTCATGATGACCGCCCCGCCTCCCTATGCAACTGCCCTTTATTCACGTGCGGCAGAGGATGAAATGGATATTCGCTTCGCACCCTCATTAGATGTTGGGGAGAAAATGGAATTTCAGGAACGTACCGCGCTCGGATTTGAAATCGTTATGCAAGAAGGATTGGATTACTTCTACGGCATTTCCGGTGTTTTGGCAAAAATCGGTGAAGGGTTCGAACAGGGAGGAGGCGGCGCATCATTTTCCTTAAAGATGCTTCGTCCCAGCGTCGTTGCACGCTTGCTGAAAGGAATAATTTCAGCAAAACTTAACCGACGCAACCTACTTCCCAGAGATCTCTGGAAAGTAAAGGGGATCGTCACAGGAGGGACAGACACTGACATCTACCGAGACCGGATTGACAGGATATGGGGCCGTAAACCTCTGGAGGCATATGTCTCAACAGAAGCAGGCGGGGGTGCGCTCCAAGCCTGGAACTATAAGGGGATGACATTCCTCCCGGATATCAATTTTCTCGAGTTCATTCCCTACGATGAACACATCAAATTAAGGGATGATCCGTCCTACCATCCTGAGACATGTCTACTGGACGAGTTGGAACTCGGAGTCTACGAGTTGGTCATCACCAGTTATCTTGGTGGGATCTTCACGCGTTATCGCGTGGGAGACCTGCTCGAAGTGATCGCCATGCAAGATGATGAACTCGGTATCGATCAGCCCCAGTTTCAATTCCACTCTCGAGCGGATGGGATTATCGACATCGCCAGCTTTGTCCGCTTGACAGAAAGAAAGATCTGGAAAGCAGTAGAAATGACAGGCGTAGCATATGAAGACTGGATCGCCAGAAAAGAGGTGTTCGACAATGAACCAATCCTTCATCTGTATCTTGAAGTCAAACCCCAGAACGAGATGCCTGTCAGTGAGTTAAAAGAGAAGTTCCGAGTAGCGTTGTGCAAGGTCGACAAAGAATTCGCAGATACGGAAGAAATACTCGGCGGTGATCGACTGCGTGTCAGTCTCTTGCCGCAGGGTGCTTTTGCACGATATTTTCAAGCACAGCAGGAAGCCGGCGCGGACATTGCACAACTCAAGCCGCCGCATATGCAGCCGCCGGAAGCAGCTTTGAACCAGTTAATGGGTTCAGGAAGAGAATAAATCCAACCATGGTATGGAACGCCAGCACCCTGATCCCACTCATTGCCGCTATCTTGTACGGCGTGGTTTTCATTTTCGTGGTGCGCGCCCGCCCCTTGACACAGGATCGGCGCGCCTTTTTGTTTTACCTGCTGGCGATGATGCTGTGGGACATTGGATCTTTCATGGTCCATTCGGGTTTAGGCAACACGCTCACATACTTCCGCTTGATGACAACTGCCGGCATCGTAGGGATCTTTAATCTCATTACGTTCATTCAGAGAGTTCTAGGCCGCAAACACGCCTGGATGGAATGGGCATATTTGTTAATCGCCGTCTTCGCCTTACTGGCACTATTCTCGCCCATGGCTTTTCCTTCGGCGGGGATCGAAGAAGGCGAGTTGAAATATGAGTTCGGTCCGCTGATCTATATATTTGCACCCCCTATCTACATACTATTCTTCTTGAGCATCCGTGCCCTTCGACAAGCCCTCGTGCAAACAGAAAGCCCCCAGCAACGCATTCGCTATCGCTATCTTCTCATTGGATTAGTTATCGTTCTCATCGGCTCCTTCGTCAACTTCACACCTCTCGGAAGATATCCCATAGATGTTGCTTTGAACGGAGTCAATGCGCTGCTCATTGCCTACGCCATCATCCGCCATGAACTTCTGGATATCCAGGTCGTCATTCGTAAAGGCCTCGCCTATACCACTTTGATCCTCGCGTTGGGATTAACCTATCTTGTCCCCATTCTCGTTGTTGAGATTGCCACGATACAATTAACCTCCGGATTCAACATAATCAGCGTGTTAATCGCACTCGGAATGAGTGTGGTTATCGCTGGAACTGTACACTGGTTTTATGAAGACATTCGCGATCGAATCGACCGGGCGTATTTCCGAGAACACTATGACGCATACAAAATGGTTCAAGAGCTTGCCGAAAAAATGGCCAGCACCATGGACCTGGATATCATGACATCGATTCTGATGAAACGCCTGGGCGAAACATTACACATCGGTACGATTGCCATCATGCTTAGAGAATCGGCGAGCAGCAACTTCGCTCCAACCGCCACAAGAGGTTTCGCACCAGACACATTCAATTTGTTTTGGGTGGAAAATCACCCGATATGTCGTTGGTTACGTCAGGAAGGACGCCCACTTAAAAAAGAGCAACTCGATATTCTGCCAACACTTAGTGGTGTGTGGAAAGAGGATCTCGATCAGCTTGAAAAGTTAGGCATTAAAATCTTTATACCACTGCGCTCCAAAGGTGATTTGGTCGGCATCTTCCTTTTAGGTGCCAAACAATCAGGCGAGGAATACAGTTCGGATGATCAAAATCTTCTCAACACACTCGCCAGCCATGTCGCCGTTGCTCTTGAGAATGCGCGCCTCTTTAAGGAAACCAATACCCGCCTCGCCGAACAAATCGCCCTGCTCGAGATCGGCAACGGCCTGGCGCACGCCTCCGATCTGGACGACATCCTGCAGCTGGTCGTCAAGCACGCCTGCCCCGCTGACACACCCTCGGCGAAAGCGACCATTCATCTCATCGACCATGAGACCCAGCGGCTGCTGCCGCGCGCCGTTTCTCAATCGAGCGGTGAACCCGCACAAGCCGTGGGCTTCGACCCGAAACAGGGCATTGCCGGACGCGCCGTTCAAGAGAAAAGTCTCATCTATGTCCCCGATGTGCATAAAGCACCCGACTTCGTTAACACCCGCGAGGATTTCAACTCCCTGGTCGTCGTGCCGCTCATCATCGAAGACCTGCCGGAGGGCACCCTAAGCGTAACCAGCCCCCATATCGATGCCTTCGATGAAGACACCATCCGCCAACTGACCTCTCTCGCCAACCAAGCTGCGATCGCCTTACGCAAAGCACAAATCACGGAACACCTGCGCAAATCAAACGCCGAACTGGAGAAGCGTTCGAAAGAACTCGAAGCCAGCATCGAGGAATTGAAATCCACGCAGCGACAACTCATCCAGGCCAGCAAGCTCGCTTCGATGGGCACGCTCACGGCCGGAATTGCACACGAGATCAACAACCCCTTGGCCGGCATCAAGCTCTTCGCCCAAAACACAAAACGTGCCTACATCTCCGGAAAACTCAAACCGGAGAAGATGGTCGAAACCCTTGAAAAAATCAGCAACCTGGTGGACAAGGCCGCAAAGATCATCGAACATCTGCGCACATTCTCCAGACAGGCAACAGGTCACATGGAGTTGATGCGCGTGAATCAGGCCGTAGAAGACTCCTTAAGCATGCTTTCCGAACAGTTGAAACTGCAAAACATTGAAATCATCGTACAACTCGATGAAAACCTGCCCCAAGTGAGAGGCGACACCAATCAGATCGAGCAAGTCGTGCTCAACTTGATCACCAACGCACGCGATTCTCTCGACACCGCCGAGAAAAAGAGAATTTCGCTGCGCACATACCAGGACAACGGTTCGGTCGTCATTGAAGTCGTAGATTCGGGGAGTGGAATCCAGCCCGACATCATCGAAAATGTCTTCGATCCATTCTTCACCACCAAACCCGTAGACAAAGGCACGGGGTTGGGCTTGTCCATAAGTCACGGGATTGTAGAACTTCATGGAGGAGAGATCGAAGTCGAAAGCACTCCAAACAAGGGTTCCACATTCCGGGTCAAACTCCCCGCTGTGGAAAATGGATTGGGAAACGACTGATGCAGGAGACGGCGCACATCCTCGTCGTTGACGATGAGCCTTCCGTTCGTGAGGGACTCAGCGACATGCTCTCCATCAGCGGACATATCGTCACCTGCGCCTTCGACGGCCAACAAGGTTTGGAACTCTTTCATAAGGCCCTCGAACGGGATGAGCTCCCCCCATTCGATATTCTGATCTTCGACATCAAAATGCCGAACATGTCGGGGTTGGAACTGATGGAACGCGTCGTCAAATTAGACCCCGAGATTCCCATCATCATCATTACGGGTCACGGCGATTCAAACACGGCCACCTATGCGCTGGCTGGTGGGGCCTATGACTACATCACCAAGCCCCTTGAACCGGACCTGGTGCTGGATGCTGTCACGCGTGCCCTGGCGATTGGTCGTCTGAGACGGCGGTTTAGGAAAACCGTCCAGAATGCCGGCGTCATCGGAGCCATCACCGCTGGAATCGCAAACGAATTGGATACACCCCTCAACAACATTACGCGGGCCGCCGAGGAACTCTCCAAGCATCTCAATCAAATCAAACACCTTACCAGTCTCACCTTACAGGCGGATGGCTTACCGGAGTCGAACATTCCCATCGCAGATATCGACATGGATCCCGCCTACAAACAAATCAAGGTTATCACTCGTTCCGTACTCCACTGCATTCGATTGCTCGAAGCCCTGAATTTACAAAACCCCCAGGACCACTAACCACGCTGTCAAGCAAATAAGCACCTCGAACAAAATGTATCGAAACTCAAAGCGCGGCATCAAAAATCAATCCTGCGTCGGAGCAAGTCGTGGAGGTGTGCCGACTCTCAAACCCGTTTAACGGTTATCAAATTTCGATATTTTTGCAAAGGATGACTTACCGTTAAATGGGTGACTTTCCCCACTAGGCGGGTCCACATTGTTGCCTTCATGATTCTATGGAATGCTAACCGCCAGCGCGCAGCAGAATATCGTCGCCAGTGCGGGAAAGTCTGTATTTCGTTTCCCTTTACCTTCGCTGGCGTTCTTTGCTTAAAAGTATTACAAAGACAAAGAAGGGAAAAACACACAGACACGGGCTTGGTATTGACAGAGTATATTTCAAGAAAACCAGAATGACCTTCGACCTTAGGAGGAAGACACAATGGAAAAAATCGTTCTCAATGTGCCGTTCATGTACGCGGATCACCATGTTCTCTCGGTGCGGGACGCACTCAACGGCCTCAAAGGAATCGAAGATGTTTATGCAAGTTCAGCATGGAAGCAACTGCTGGTATCCTTCGACCCAAAGAAAATCAAACAGCCGGAAATCGAAGAAGCGCTGGATGAGGCTGGATATCCAGTCAACGGCGCTGAACCAGCGGCGATGATTACCGCGAACGATATCAAGCGAGACCCTCAATGGCAAAAACTCGGTTCTCGCACCACTGAAACTAACATCGCGGATCTTAAGATGTCAGGCGAATTTCGTCGGTATTAACCCAGGAGGATGACAGCGATGGCAAAGAAAATGAGAGCACCTGAAGAAGCGAGCCAAGATCAAGCCACAATTCAAATGCTTGAGTTTGCCCAAGAAAAGGAATACGAGACCTCTTTTTCCCGCGCGGACTCTATGGCTCCCTGTCCCATTGGCAGTGATGGCATCTGCTGCAAAGTTTGCGGAATGGGTCCGTGCCGCCTGGTAAAGGAAGGCCAGACCGGGATTTGCGGCGCGACCGTTGAGACAGTCGGGGCGCGTAATTTTGCCCGTATGGTTGCGGCTGGCGCCGCAGCCCACTCCGATCACGGACGCGACCTGGCCTACACGCTGTTAGCTGCCGCCGAAGGTCACGCCCCAGATTACCGGGTTCGCGATCCGGCGAAACTAATAGAAATGGCCGATTACCTTGGCGTCGAGGTGGAAAGCAAATCTACAGAAGATCTCGCCCGAGATGTTGCTCTGAAAGCATTAGAAGAATTCGGTAAACCCCGAGGCGAGATCACCTACATCAAACGCGCACCGGAAAAAAGACAACAAATTTGGCACAATCTGGGCATTACGCCCCGCAACGTCGATCGTGAAATCGTAGAAATTATGCACCGCACCCACATCGGCAACGACCAGGACGCGGAACACATTCTTGACCAAGCCATGCGCGCCGCATTGGGTGATGGCTGGGGCGGATCGATGCTCGCCACCGATCTTTCCGATGTGCTCTTCGGCACTCCCGGCCCAGTCCTGTCCGAATCGAACTTGGGAGTTTTACAAACGGACGAAGTTAACATCATCATTCATGGTCATGAACCCACACTTTCTGAGATGATCGTCGCCGCTGCACAGGACCCAGAATTGATCGAGTACGCCAAAAGCAAGGGAGCCAAGGGCATCACCCTGGGCGGCATATGCTGTACGGCCAACGAGACATTGATGCGTCAGGGCGTGCCGTTGGCTGGGAACTTCCTGCAGCAGGAATTGGCGATCTTGACGGGTGCCGTCGAAGCCATGGTGGTTGATATTCAATGCATCATGCAAGGAATCGTGAAACTCGCCAAGCAATTTCACACCGTGGTGATCACCACCTCACCCAAAGCGAAAATCACTGGCGCCACACATATGGAATTCGATGAGCTGCGAGCCATGGAGATTGCTAAGGATATCGTACGGACCGCTTGCGATCGCTTCCCCGAACGCGGCGAAATGAAGATCCCCGATGAACACACACCCCTCATTCCGGGTTTTTCACACGAATACATCAATTATGCCTTGGGCGGGTTCTACCGCGGTTCCCTACGGCCGCTTAACGACGCGATTGCATCCGGGCGCATTCGCGGCGTTGTTGCCAATATCGGCTGCAACAACGCGCGTGTCTGCCACGACAAGCTTCACCGCGAAGTCGTCACCGAATTCATCAAGAACGACGTGCTCGTGGTCGAAACCGGCTGCGGCGCTATTGCCAGCGCCAAGCAAGGTTACATGACCCCCGAAGCAGCGCTCGAGCACGCCGGTCCGGGCTTGCGTGAAGTCTGTGAAGCCGTAGGAATCCCTCCCGTGCTTCACATGGGTTCTTGTGTAGATAACTCTCGTATTTTGACCGTACTCGCCCAAATGGCCACGGAAGGCGGCTTGGGAGAAGACATCAGCGACATCCCCGCCGTGGGATTGGCACCGGAATGGATGAGCGAGAAAGCCATCTCCATCGCCACCTATTGCGTCGCATCTGGCGCCTATGTCATCATGGGCCACTCCAGTCCCGTCTCGGGCATCGACGAAGTCACACGCCTGATTACCGACGGTTGGGAAGAGAAGGTCGGTGGCAGACTCGAATTTTGCAACGACGGCGACGAAATCATCCGCCGAAGTTTGGCGCACATCGACAAAAAGCGAGCCGCCCTCGGATTGCCCGAGTACGATCCAAGCAAATGGGGCAAGAGTGGCGATTGGAGAATCCACGAACTTGTGGAAATGCCGCTGCCCGAACGTATTGAAGCCGCATACGGCAATCAGGCGAAGTAGAGAGGGAAAAGATCATGTCACGTTACATTGCAACTCGCGCTATTCGAGGCGCCAACGCCATCGTAGCAGAAGCCGAAAAGGAACTCACGAAAGCCATTGCGGAGAAGGGTGGCGACACGCCCGTCGCCTTCCCCAATACGGCGTATTATTTGCCCGTTATTCTGGGAATGCTTGGGCACGAAGTCAGCACGTTGGGGGATATGGAATTTGCCTTGGAGCATGCAAAAAGTTTGCTCCATCCGATACCCGACGAATCACTTTGGACACCATATCTCGGTGAGACATTGGATTCGGGTATGGCCACATTGCTCGCCGAAGAGGTTATCGAGGGTGTCCGCTTTGTTTATGGACAAGAACCTCAACCCTACCCCAGTCTCGTTTTGGCCGGATCCACGTCCTTCACAAGCCCAGACGCTGGAGACAACGGCTCCAGCCCGAATGGAAATGGATATCTAAACGGACCGATCGATGATATCCAACTACGCTCTTGGGGAATCCAATTGGTTGACGGACGCATGCCCGGTTTCGCAGCCATCGCCGGTGCGGCGCATTCCAACGAGGCCGCCGTCGCCATCGTGCGTGAACTTCAAAAGAGAAACATCCTCACCTTCCTCGTAGGCAATGTCAACGGGCGTTCGATCATCGACCAACTGGTAGAAGAAGATGTGGAGATGGGGTACGACACATATATCGTTCCCTTCAGCCGCGACACCATTGGGGCTATCTACCCCCTGGGCTTCGCCACTCGATCCGCACTCACCTTCGGTGGCATGAAGGGCGGCCAATGGCGAGACATCTTGCTCTATAACAAATTCCGTGTCTTCGCTTTCGTGCTTGCCTTAGGCGAGGTCGACGATCTGAAGTACGCCACAGCCGCTGGCGCCATTTCGTACGGATTCCCCGTAATCGCCGATACGGTGATCCCTGAAATTCTACCTACCGGTGTCACTCGATACGAACACGTCATTTCCATGCCCTGGAACGAAATCGAAGGCGACACCGAGGAAGAGAAAGCCGCCAAGCTGGTCCAAAAAGCCATCGAAGTGCGTGGGGTCAAGGTGAAGATCAGCGAAGTGCCGGTACCCGTTCCTTACGGCTCGGCCTTCGAAGGCGAAGTGGTACGCAAAGCCGACATGCGCGTCGAGTTCGGCGGCAAACACAGCCGTGCGTTCGAATATCTCTTCATGGACGACATGGACGCCGTTGAAGATGGTAAAATCGAAGTTCTCGGCGATGATTTCGAAAAGCTGGAAGAACAAGGCAGTATGGATCTGGGCATTCTGGTCAAAGTCGCCGGACGCAAAATGGAAAAAGATTTCGAGCCGGTGCTCGAACGCCAGATCCACTACTTCATCAACGGCGGGTCCGGCATCCAGCACATCGGCCAGCGCGACATTGCCTGGATTCGCATCAGCAAGACGGCCGCCGAGAAAGGCTTCACCTTGAAGCACTTCGGCGACATCCTGCATGCTCGCTTCCATGATGATTTCGGATCGATTGTTGACAAGGTCGAAGTCACGATCGTCACCGAACCCAAGTTGTACGCTGAATGGCTGGAGAAGGCCCGCACTGCCTACGACGAGCGCAATCTGCGTATTGGCGCAATGGTCGACGAGAGTGTGGAAACCTTCTACTCCTGCACCCTCTGCCAATCCTTCGCCCCGGATCACGTTTGCATCGTCAGTCCCGAGCGGCTCGGCTTGTGCGGCGCGTACAACTGGCTGGACTGTAAGGCTTCGTTCCAGATCAATCCCACGGGTCCAAACCAGCCTATCAAGAAAGGGGAAGAGCTCAATCCGGTTAAAGGGTATTACACGGGCATCAACGAATACGCCGTGAAAGCCTCCCACGGAAGCGTCAACGAAGTTGCCATGTATTCCATCATGGAGAATCCGATGACGGCATGCGGCTGCTTCGAGTGCATCGCCATGCTGATCCCCGAAGCCAACGGCATCATGATCGTCAGCCGCGAG
The DNA here is from genome assembly GCA_964475265.1 of uncultured Anaerolineaceae bacterium. GTDB lineage: Bacteria > Chloroflexota > Anaerolineae > Anaerolineales > E44-bin32 > WVZH01. The sequence goes on from CAYYVY010000083.1 coordinate 13,627, forward strand.
GACACCAGCATGACGCCAGCCGGTATGACCTTCTCAACCCTGGCGGGTGTGGCCGGCGGCGGACTGCAAACACCGGGCGTGATGGGACACGGGAAATTCTACATCACCAGCCCCAAATTCGTCTCCGCCGATGGCGGCTTCAAACGTGTGG
>CAYYVY010000084.1:0-13606 GCA_964475265.1 uncultured Anaerolineaceae bacterium
GTCGTGTGAGCGCCGTGTGTTTGCGCGCCAGGCGCGTCGGCAGAACGCAATCGAACATGTCGACGCCCCGCAGCACGCATTCCACGAGATCGTTGGGCGCACCGACGCCCATCAGATAGCGCGGACGATCTGCGGGCAGCACCGCGTTGACGACCTCGATCATGGCGTGCATTTCATTCGGGGTTTCACCCACGGATAGGCCGCCGATGGCGATTCCGGGGAAATCAAGGGAAGCGATAAATGCGGCGGACTGTTCGCGCAAGTCGGGGAACACGCCACCTTGTACGATGCCGAAGAGCGCTTGATCGCTGCGAGATTTGGCGGCCAAACAGCGCTCCGCCCAGGAGTGAGTCCGCCGCAGCGCGTGCTGGTTGTATTCCCGATCGTACGGCTGGGGACATTCGTCGAGGGTCATGATAATGTCCGCGCCCAGATTTTCTTGAATTTCGACCACGCTCTCCGGCGTGAAGCGGTGTTCGGAACCGTCGAGATGACTCTGGAATGTCACGCCGTCCGCGTCCAACTGGCGGCGTTTGGCTAACGAAAATACCTGAAAGCCGCCCGAGTCGGTCAAGATGGGACCGTTCCAGGACATAAATTGGTGCAGCCCGCCCAGGTTGGCGATCGTTTCGTCCCCTGGACGAAGATGCAGGTGGTAGCTGTTGGCAAGGATGAGCGAGGCGCCCAGTTCCTGCAGTTGCAGCGGCGTGAGCGCCTTCACCGTGGCCTGGGTGCCCACGGGCGCGAAGACGGGTGTTTTTACAACACCGTGCGGGGTGTGCAGCAAACCGGCGCGTGCGCTTCCGTCCTGGGCCGTAACTTCGAACTTCAATGCGCTCATAATCCCCAAACCCAATGCAAACCGAGAACGGCGACGAGGATCGTGAGGATCGTGAGGGGCATGCCCAGGCGAACGTAGTCGCGGAAGGTGTAGCCTCCGGGGCCCATGACGAGAAGGCTCGAAGGGTGTCCGAGAGGACTACTGAACGCCAGGGAGCAGCCAATGGCGACGGCCATCGACAGTGCACGCGGGTCGGCGTTCATCGCGCTCGCGGCTGCAATAGCGATGGGTGCCATGATCACGGCAGCCGCTTGTCCACTCAAGAAAAGGCTTAGAGCCGATGTGCCGATCAAGAGCAGCAAGGCGGTCAGCATAGGCGATGATAAACCGATCTGTTGGAGAAGATCGTTCGCGAGGGCATCCGCAGCTCCGGTGCTCTGCAGCGCCGTGCTCAAGGGGATCATACCGGCGATCAAGAAAATAGCCCGCCATTCGACGGCGCGATAGGCTTGATCCATCGTGATGCAGCGCGTGAGCACCATCAACGCCGCGCCGAGCAGCGTTGCGATGGCAATAGGCAGAATTTGTGCCGCAGCCAGGCTCAAACTTCCGATGAGGATCGCACTGGCCAGGAGCGCTTGCTTGCCCGGGCGTACTTCTTGTTCCTCTTCGAGGATCAGAAAGTTGGGATCCATTCGCAGCAGCCGGACTTTCGATCTGGGTCCTTGAAGCAGCATTGCGTCGCCAAAGCGGAGCGGCAGGTCTGCAATCCCGCGTTGGATGATGAGTCCTTCTCGCCATAGAGCGATGACCTGCAGCCCAAATCGCTCGCGGAAGTGAATCTGCCGCAGCGTTTTCTTCTCGAGTTCGGAGCGTGGGGCGAGCACGACCTCGACGAGGGGAACTTCTTGGGAAGAGAGACCGCTCACCAGGTCGGAAGTGTATGTGAATTCCAGCCCGTAATCTTTCATTTGCCTGGGGGTTGGGGTTCCATCGAGCAGGATGATGTCCTCCTCCTGGATTTCGATTTCGGGATCGGGTGCGAGCGTGAGTTGATCGTCGTGCGAAATCCCCAGCACGGTCAAATCGAGTTCTTTTCCCCAGGCACCTTCAATCAACGTTTTTCCGGACATAGGAGAGTCTTCCAGCACGCGAACTTCTGAAGTGCCTTCCCGCAAGTGGTAGATGCGGGCCAGTTCGCCGCGCAGCAGTTTCATGCGAGCAATTTCCCCAGCCATGTCTCGTGCCGGCAGGACTTTCGGTGCCAACCAGACCATCAACAAAGTGCCGGCGATGACGATGGGGAAACCGACGGGAAGGAACTCGAGGAGCCCATAAGGTTTCAAGCCGTTCTGGTTCAACGTATTGCTAACGATGATGTTCGCGGTGGTCAAGAGTGTGGCCGTGCCGCCGAGCAATGCGCCGAATGAAAGGGGCATGAGCAAGCGGGAAGGACGGATTTTCAATTCGCGTGCGATCCCCATCGTCATGGGAAGCAAGATCGCAGCCGCGGCGATGGTGTTCATGAACACGGAGAGAAACGCGGCCGTCAACGTGATTACGATCAACAATCGCCGCTCGGTCGTGCCGGCCAAACGCAGTAAATGACGCCCGACCCAGCTCGTAACGCCGGTTTTTTCCAATCCATGGGTAATGATGAAAATCGAGATGATGGTGAGAACGGCGGTTTGGCTGAAACCGGAAAGCGCTTGCTCGGTGGAGAGCACACCTGTCAGTTGCAGCCCAAGTGCGACGAAGATTGCTACCAGATCGGATCTTAACCGCCCAGAGACGAGCAGAATGGCGGCAGCGATTATTATACCGATCGTGATCCAAGCATCTAAGGTCATCGGCTTCCGATTATACACGCTTGTGAACCATTGTCATGCGCTCGCCTTGGGCTTATACTCGCACGCGTGAAGTTGATGAATGGTTATTCCAACTGGTTGGAAATCGATCGCCAGGTGATTATCGGCAACATTGAATGCATTAACCAGCGCACCGGTGTTCCGATGATGGCGGTGGTCAAAGCGAACGGGTACGGACATGGCCTCACCGAAGTGGTGCGTGCCGCAGTTGAAGCGGGCGTGCGCTACTGTGGTGTGGCCCGAGTGGAAGAGGCGTTCGAACTGCGCAGAGCGGGGATCGATATTCCGGTATTGGTGTTGGGCTACACCCCGGACGAACGCTTAGCCGAAGCGTTCGCGCAAAACATTTCCCTGACGTTTTTTCAACCCCAACAATTGGACGTGTTGGCAGCCGCTGCACACAGCACCTCACAGCCGGCAAAAGTCCATTTAAAAGTAGACACGGGCATGAGTCGCCTGGGCGCGCCGCCTGAACTCGCATTTGAATTACTGCAACGCTTGTTTGAACTCGAGAACGTAAACGTGGAAGGAATCTTCACCCACTTCGCCAGAGCCGATGAACGCTATGCCCCCACGACGGAATGGCAGTTGCGGAAGTTCACCGATCTGTTGGCCGAAATCGAGTCAGCCGGATTGCGCCCGTCCATCGCACATGCCGCCAATTCCGCAGCGGCGCTCACGCGGCCGGGTGCGAATTTCGACATGGTGCGCGTGGGCATCGCCTTGTACGGCCTGGCACCTTCCGCTGAAGTGGAACTGCTCGATGGCATGCGTCCTGCGCTTTCATGGCACGCACGCTTGAGCCACATTCACGTATACCCGCCGGGCAGCGGCGTCAGTTACGGTCACATCTATACCACCCAGGGGAATGAACGCATCGGCGTCATACCCGTGGGATACGGCGATGGATATCGGCGCGAGGATGGCAATCAAGTCATCATTCACGGTCAGCGAGTGCCCGTGGTGGGACGGGTGTGCATGGATCAGCTGATGGTCCGTTTGGATGAGGTGCCCGAAGCGGAAATCGGTGACGAGGTGGTCTTGATTGGAGAGCAAGGTTCCGAACGCATAACAGCCGAGGAGCTTGCCTCCCGCTGGGATACGTTCAACTACGAAGTGGTATGCGGGTTGAGCGCGCGTGTGCCGCGCCATTACACATGATCGAGCATCGTCTTTGGAACGTCCCGCAGATATTCCAGCTGCGGGACGTTTTTATTTCTGGTACTTCTTCTGGATCGTGGGGATGAGATACTCGTCGAAGGCTTGGTCGATGTCGAAATCCGGCCTCCAGCCCCAGTCCTTTCTGGCTGCTGAATCGTCGAGATCGGCGGGCCAGCTGTCCACGATCTTCTGCCGGGCTTGATCCGGTTCGAAGGTGATTTCCGCCTGGGGAAAGGCCTGCTGCACGCGCTGCATAAATTGACCTGCGGATATACTGAAGCTGGTGACGTTGTAGACATGACGCGAAAGGCTTTCGCCCGCGGCACGCTCAATCGAGATTAATGCCTTGATGGCATCGGGCATTACCATAAATGGCAGGCACGTGTCTTGGCGTACGAAACAGGGATACGCTTTTCCTTGCGCGGCATGATGGACCATTTCCGGACCGAAATCGCTCGTACCGCCAGAAGGAATAGTATTTGCGCTGATCAAACCCGGGAAGCGGATACAGCGGAAATCCACACTGTGGGGCACGCGATCCGCGGCCAATTGTTGGTAATGCTCGTCATAGTAGCGTCCCAGGTGCTCGCAGTAGAGTTTGTTGCAGCCGTACATTGTGAATGGTTGGCAGTATTGGTTTTCCATGATCTTGCCGGCGGAGGCTTTCGTTTCCGCATCGGGAATGCCATAGGCGGCGATCGAGCTGGGATACACGAACTTGATCGACCGGCCCTGCCAGCGGGCTTGTTCGATCGCCAGGTTGAGCAGTTTCAGCGTGCCGTCTACGTTCACTCGATGGGCGCCTTGCGGGTTGTACTCTGCGCTGGTGGAAAGGATGGTGGCGAGATGGTAGATGGCGTGGATTTCGTAGCGCAGTACGATCCTTCCCAAGACACTTTTATCGAGGATGTCGCCCTGAACGAATTCGAGACAACGGCCGCGCAGGTCGTCGTCCAATGGCTTGATGTCGAGAGCAACGATGTCGATATCGCCTCGCTGGCTGAGCCGGGTGATCAGATCATGGCCGACTTCGCCGCTCGCACCGCTGATCAGCACGACTTCTCTGCGCATCTGACCTCCTAGGAAATTGCTGTCTCGATAGCCTATTGTATGCGTGAAACTCGCTTGAGGACAGCTTGGTTCGTGTGGCGAGCGCTGCGGTACCTTGGAGCGGATTTCATCGAGTTGTGGGTTTCGTTCCTCAACCCGATTTCGAGTATCGATGGCGACGGATATGCATCCGTCGCCCGTAATTGGTGGATATATATCCACCTGTGTTCAGGACAGCTTGGAAGTTGAGGATAGAAAACGAGCAGACCAAAGGGATCGTATTGCGAAGTGAAGATTGACAGATATATATCTGTTCAATCTTGGTTGCGGATGAATATCCACAACCAGGGCTTAGCAGTGTTGGCGAGCGTGCCCATCAAACATCCCGCAAGACCTTCGATCTGCACCGCTCCTTGACTTTTTTGATCGCTATTCGTAGAATTGATTCAGAAAACGAGTCCTGACAGGGGAGAGATCCGCCTCGGGCGGACACCGAAGGGGCAAGCCCTGCGAAAGCGTGCAGACGCCGGGTGAAACTCTCAGGTAAAGGGACCCTCTCCGGTCGTTCCTCTGGAAAGTCGAAAGACACCGAAGGGGCAAACTGCATTCGTGCAGTGAATCTCTCAGGTTGCCGACAGAGGGCGCACGCCTTCATGGCGTGCGCCTTTATTATTATGTATATTCGACGCAACCAAATGGTTTAAAAGGAGTCTGCGATGACCTTTCCGAAGGACCTAAAGTACACAAAAAATGACGAGTGGATACGTGTGGAAGGTGACGTTGGCACGGTTGGTATCTCGGACTACGCCCAGGATCAACTATCTGACATCGTCTTCCTTGAAATTACGGCTTCGGTTGGAGATGAGCTGTCCCAGGGTGATGGACTGGGGGAGATCGAATCTGTGAAGGCGGCGGCTGAAATCTATCTCCCTGTTGCGGGGACGGTTACGCAAGTCAACGCTGATATCGTCGATACGCCGGAGGTCATTAACAGCGATCCATACGGCGAAGGGTGGTTGATCCGGCTCGATATCAAAGACGCAGCACAGCTCGAAGATTTACTGGATGCTGCGGCCTACGAGGCATACTGTCAGGATCGTGAGCATTAACCATCGGGCGGAATCGAATCATTCCGCATTGTCTACCTCGTCGATTCGTTGCGATGTTTTGATTCGATAGGAGGTTGTGGCATATGGCGTTTATTCCCCATACTGATGAAGAACGGCGGGCGATGCTCGCGGCCATCGGGGTCGATCGCCTCGAGGATTTCTACCAACCCATTCCGGAAGACGTTCGCTTTCCGGATTTTGATCTCCCCGGAGCGGTGACGGAGATGGAGATCTCCGCCGAACTGCAAGCGTTGGCGGAGGTCAACCTCAACATGCGGCACGTCGCTTGCTTTCTCGGCGCCGGGGCGTACAACCATTTCATCCCGGCCGCGGTGGATGAAATCCTGCGCAGGAACGAGTTCTACACGGCGTACACGCCCTATCAGCCGGAGATTTCTCAAGGCACGCTGCAGGCCATTTTCGAATACCAAAGCCTGATGGTCAATCTGACCGGCATGCAGGTCTCGAACGCTTCGCATTACGATGGCGCCACGGCTTTTGCCGAGGCCGTCATCATGGCGCTCAATGTGCATCAGGGAAAACGTTCGAAGGTGGTCCTTTCTGCGGCGATTCATCCCCAATATCGCCAGGTCGTTCGCACGTATTCGCGCGGCATGGACCTGACCCTGGTCGGCGACGACGGCATCGAATACGATGCGCAAGCGCTGGTCGAGATGCTGGATGAGAGCACCGCGCTGCTTGCGGTTCAGTACCCGGATTTCTTCGGGCGCATTCAAGATTGGACTGCGTTGGGCGAAGCGGCCCACGAGGTGGGTGCGTTATTCTGCGTGGTCGTGAATCCGCTTGCGTTGGGACTGCTCAAGCCTCCGGGTGCGTTCGGGGCCGACATTGTGGTTGGCGACGGCCAGCCGTTGGGCATCCCGCTTTCCTTCGGAGGCCCCTCTCTGGGAATATTCACCACGCGTGAAAAATTCGTTCGCAAAATGGCGGGCCGCTTGGTCGGTGAGACCGTCGACAGCCGCGGTCAGCGAGGTTATGTACTGACGTTGGCGCCGCGGGAGCAGCATATTCGCCGCGAAAAGGCGACTTCCAACATCTGCACCAATCAAGGTCTCATGGCACTGGCCGCTACGGTCTATCTTTCCTTGATGGGCAAACGCGGATTGCGAAACGTCGCAGAATTGTGTTTCCACAAAGCCCACGCCGCGGCGAAAAGGATCGACGCTCTGGAGGGGTACCGTCTGTGGAATACAGGCGATTTTTTCCACGAATTTGTGATCGAATGCCCCCGTGACGTGAAAACAATCAACGATGGATTGCTCGAATGGGACATCGTCGGGGGCTACGATCTGGGCCAGAACTATTCGGAACTGGAAAACCACATGTTGATCGCCGTAACGGAGATGAACAGCGAGGCGGAAATCGACGAATTGGTGGCTGCGCTGAAGGCGGTGAACCATGACTGAGCCCCTGATTTACGAACTCTCATCCCCGGGTCGAACGGCGATCGAAATGCCCGAGCCGGATGTCGAGAAAACGGAGATTCCCGCGATACTCCTGCGTGAGGATTTGCCCCTGCCGGAATTGTCCGAGATCGATGTCGTGCGCCATTTCACGCGCTTGTCGCATCTCAACCACGGCGTTGACAGTGGGTTTTATCCGCTCGGATCATGCACGATGAAATACAATCCCAAGATCAACGAGGATATCGCCCGGCTGCCGGGGTTCGCGCTGACCCATCCCCTCCAGGATACGGCGCTCCTGCAAGGTAATTTGGCTTTGATGTACGCTGTGCAGCAATGGCTGATGGAGATCGGCGGGTTCCGTGCTGTCAGCTTGCAGCCTGCAGCAGGCGCACAAGGCGAACTCACCGGAATCCTGATCATCCGTGCCTATCATGAAGATCGTGGGGATGTGAATCGAAACGTTATCTTGGTCCCCGATTCTGCACATGGGACCAACCCCGCCTCGATTGCGATGAGCGGCATGGAGGTGGTCGAAGTTCCCTCCGATCCGCGCGGCAACATCGACCTCGAAGCCCTGCGCAGTCATTGCGGCGACACAGTCGCCGGTCTGATGCTGACCAATCCGAACACTCTGGGTTTGTTCGAGGAACACGTGGTCGAGGTGATTCAACAGATCCATGATTGTGGTGGTTTGGTGTACGGAGACGGGGCGAACATGAATGCAATGCTGGGCGTAGTGCGTCCTGGCGATCTGGGTTTCGACATTCTTCATTACAACCTGCACAAGACGTTTTCCACGCCCCACGGCGGTGGCGGTCCGGGAGCGGGCCCAATCGGTGTCGCTGCCCATCTTGCGGATTTTCTGCCGAGTCCCATCGTCGACATCGTCGAGGTGGGCGATGAAAATATACCTCCCTTGTATGGTCTGGTAGAGCCGGCGAAGAGCGTCGGCAGGATGAAACTCTTCCACGGCCACTTCGGCGTTCTGGTGCGCGCCTACACGTACATGCGCATGCAAGGAAATGAAGGGCTGCGGGAAATCGCCGATCATGCCGTTTTAAACGCCAACTACCTGCGTGTGAAACTGCAGGATACATATCGGATTCCCTACGATCGGATTTGTATGCACGAATTCGTGGCGGAAGGCCAATGGGAGGATGCCCCCGCAGTGCATGCACTCGATATCTCCAAGCGCTTGATGGATTTCGGCTTTCATCCACCGACGAATTACTTCCCGCTCATCGTACCGGAAGCGTTGATGATCGAACCTACGGAAACCGAGAGCAAACAGACCCTGGATGCCTTTGTGGAGGCAATGCTGCAAATTGCCCGCGAGGCACATGAAGACCCCGAGGTCCTGACCACCGCGCCGCACGAGACGCCCTTCGGGCGCATGGACGAGGTCAGGGCGGCCAAGCAGCTGGTGTTGTGCTGCTGGCCGGTGGACGAATGAAATCAGAGATCTTGATTTTGCTGAAATTGCGCATTCCATAGGTTTGAGGCTTCCATCGACAATCATCCGGTTTACTCGAATACTTCTCCCGTAAGGCACTTTGAAATATTCAGGATCGGGATTAACAGATCGGAGCGATTGAAGATCAGCTCCAATCGCTCCGAAAATAAGGAACACAGTTGCCCCGGGTCCCCTTGCATCCGGGGCCTAGTTTCTCATGGTGGTTATAGTCTACATCAGAGGACTCAATAGATTCTGAACGATTTTTCCGCGTTATAGGATGACATAATGCAGAATCGCGTTCGCTGCGAATGCGTGCGTGAGTAAAAATAGGGTAGAATGAAGTTTCGTGGAGGCTTTGTCGGTATGACAGCAGAGTCGGGATCGAAAGTTCACGAAACAGAATCAAGGGCGACGGTGCAGGTCCATCTTCCCGATGGGCGCGTTCTCGAGGGTGCGCGCAGCAGCCAATTGGGCGATTTCCTGCGAGTTGTTGAATCTCCCCAGGCTCCCGTTGTGGGCGGCATCGTAAACGGTGAACTGCGTGAATTGACGTACCCCATCGAGATGGACGCCAAAGTGTCTCCGATTACCATGGCATCCGCCGACGGAATGCGTATCTATCGCCGTTCTCTGACCTTCCTGCTGGCGGCGGCATTCGAGGAACTCTTCCCGGACGCCGAACTTACCGTCGATCATTCCATCGCTTCCGGTGGATACTTTTGTGAGGTGAACGGTCGACCGGCTTTAAGCGGCGATGAACTCGCACAATTACAAGCGCGGATGGAAGAATTGGTTGATCGGGATTTGCCATTTGCCAAGAGCCGTCTGCCGCTCAAGGCCGCGATCGAGTACTTCAGCAAGCGCGGCTATAAAGACAAAGAACGCTTGTTGAAACATCGCAAGAAGCCTGAGTTGGTGGTATACCAGCTCGAAAATTTCCGCGATTACCATCATGGCTACATGGTTCCTTCAACCGGCTATCTGCACTGGTTTGCGCTGCAGGCCGCCGGCGAAGGTTTCACGCTGCGCTTTCCCCGACGGCATCGTCCTACAGAATTGCTGCCTATGCCGGAATTCCGCATCCTTCTCGAGACTTTTTTACAGTACGGAGATTGGATCGATACCATCGGTGTTCCGGATGTGGGCGCTTTGAACGAGGCGATCAGCGCCGGCAGGGCGAGAGAAATCGTGCTCGTTTCTGAGGCGCTGCACGAGAGACGCATCGCAGAAATTGCTGCCTTGATCGCCGAACGTCGAGACCGGATGCGTGTCGTGCTCATCGCCGGACCCTCCTCGTCCGGAAAAACGACTTTTTCGAAACGGCTGTCCATCCAGCTGCTGGCGCGCGGGCTTGCGCCGTACCCGATCGGCCTGGATAACTATTTCATCGATCGCGAAAAAACACCCCTGGACGAAAAAGGGGAATACGATTACGAATCGCTTCAGGTGCTGGATCTTGCGCGCCTGAATCAGGACATCAAACGCATGATCGCCGGGGAAGAGGTGCGTCTCCCGCGCTACGATTTTATCCTGGGCAAACAGGTCGCAGGGGAAATCGTTCAGCTGGATCCGGATCAAATCATCATCCTCGAGGGTATTCATGGTCTCAATCCGGAGCTGCTGCCTGAAATTCCCGCCGAGACCACCTTTCGCATTTATGTCTCAGCGTTGACGCAGCTGAACCTGGATCGCTTCAACCGCGTCTCAACTACCGACACGCGCCTGATTCGCCGCATCGTGCGCGATGCGGCGCAACGGGGATATTCGGCACAGGAAACCATCCGCCGCTGGGAATCCGTGCGGCGTGGGGAAAGGAAGTACATCTTCCCTTATCAGGAAAACGCAGACGCAATGTTCAACTCGGCTTTGGTATACGAGGGCGCAGTATTGGCTTCACTGGCGGAACCTCTTTTGCGTCAAGTTTCCTTCGGTACGGACGAACACGTTGAGGCGAAACGACTGTTGGCTTTTCTGGATTGGTTTTTATCGCTGGACAGCAATCTCATCCCCGATAATTCCATGATTCGTGAATTCATTGGTGGCTCCATCCTGCGCGATTTCGTACCCTGGCCTCTGCCCAACTCGGATTGATCGATCCGAATTCTGCAAGCCCGTTGCATTGGTAATCAAGCACCTATTGGTGGTATCCCCGCTCAATTTCGATTGAAGCGCAACTTTCATTTGTGCTAAGATATGGTGCCATATTCCCATCCACAAATTTGCAACTCTCTGTAATAATCTTCATTGTGGGAATTCACCGGCAGGCAACGAAGCCGTTGGGCGAGATTGATAGAATCACTAGCACAATCCTGCCGATAATCAATTTATCATCCTCGCTGGATGGTATGTAGAACGCCAGGGGAGGTGGATCGGCCTGAGAGGGCTTCGCCGCTTGGATGCCGACCCACAATTTGTCGTTAGACTCATCGTAAACAACCTGGGTATTGCGCATCCCGGGTTGGATAGGTGCGGGTGGGAATCGAAATATGCCTGAGTTAGAAGGTAGAACCTTCGGGAACTACCATCTTATCGAAAAAGCCGGTCGCGGCGGTATGTCGAACGTCTACAAGGCGCAAGACCTTGTCAACGATCGGATCGTCGCGGTGAAAATTCTCGCTCCCCACCTGAATCTGGACGAGAAGTTCAAGTCACGCTTCATTCGCGAGGCAAAGGTCCTCAGCCAACTCGATCATCCCAATATTATTCCCGTCATCGATTATGGCGAAGTCGATGGCCTTTTGTACTTCGTGATGCCATTCATGAAATATGGCGGTCTGCATCTCCGCATCCAGAAGAAGCCGATGAACGTGAGAGAGGCAATGCAGATTTTGGATCAGATATGTTCGGCGCTGCAGTATGCACACGATCGCGGCGTGGTGCATCGGGATGTGAAGCCTTCCAATATCCTGCTCGATGACGAAGGCAACTGCTACCTTTCGGATTTTGGATTCGCTCACGTCACCGACGCTTCGATGAGTCTGACGGGATCGGCGGTGATCGGTACGCCGGCATACATGGCTCCCGAGCAGCTCCAGGAAGGGGAAGTAACCCCGCTTTCGGATCAATATTCACTCGGCGTGGTGCTGTACCGCATGAGCACCGGTTACCTGCCCTACGATGCCGAGACCCCCATCGCCATCGCACTGAAGCATGCCACGGAGCCGCTGCCCCGGCCGCGCTACATCAATCCCAATCTTCCTGAACCCATCGAGCGCGTATTGATCAAGGCGCTCTCCAAGGACCCGGGCAAGCGCTATCCAACGATCACCGAGTTCGATCATGCCTTCCATCAAGCCATCCGGGAAGCTGTAGCGCGTATTCGCAGTGGGATTACCGATGAAATCCCGACCGAGGCTTTTCACATTCCCCTCGAAGCCACCGTTCGTGTGGGCGAGAAGTCGCCTACCAGCGGTGAACGGAAGGAACAGAAGAAACCGTGGTACCGCCGGCGGGCTGTCCTTGCATTAGCTCTGTTGGCCCTGCTTCTCTGTCCGCTGTCGATTATTGGGACCAACGCGCTTTTCCCGGATTTATTCGGCGGTGACAGAGGTGTGGCCGTCGCTGCTGCGGAGACGATCGACGTCCAGGCGACGTTGAATGCCTTCGCCACGGAGATGGTGGCGCTCGAAGGCGGGGGCATGTCGGAGGAGGAAATCCGCGCCTTGTTGGATGCAACTCTGACGGCACAGGTCAGCAGTATACCGGAGGCGGGAGGTGAAGCAGCCGAGACAGAAGCAGGTATTGAAGATTTGCTCTCGGATACCGCAACCGCAGATCTGACTACAACGGCGACGCTGACCTCGACCTCGTCTTCCGGCGGAGGACCTGCGCTGCCCAGTTCCACACCAACGAGGACTCAAACTTCAGCCTCAACCCCGCCTCCGGGCTCGACGCCCACATCAACCCTCACACCGGCACCGACGAACACGCCAACACCAACATTAACACTGACGTTGACAGCGACAGCAACGCCACCGCCGATAAATACACCGACGTCGACGCAACCTCCTACGAACACCCCGACCGCCACGCAGAACGTGTGTGCCAGCCTCAGTTTGAGCAACAAGGCCGTTCTGCCTAAGAAGGTCACCTGGGATTTCAACAACAACAGCGGCAGCAGCGTAACGATCAGCAAGGTCTCATTGGCGTGGCCGGGTGATACGGACAATGAATTGCTGCGCATAAAAGTAGGTGCTAGCACGCAGACGGTTAACGACCCCGACTCGCCATCCTCGGCACCGTTCTCTGTCAGCGTTCCGGCTGGAACTATGGTCAAGATCCAATTTGAATTTTTCGTAGCGGCGGATGCCACGTCCTATTCGATCACTGTGAACACGACGAATGGCTGTTCGTTGCCTTAATCCCCCTGTGTGACTCCTACTTACATCTCCGAATCTCTTGCTGGACGACGATTTTATTCGACTTGAAATGCCAACATTTACTCTACAGCGAAGAGAGCAGCCACAGCGCGCCCATGCCGATGCCGATGGTGAGCCAGGTGTTCTTCGTTCGCCAGGATACGAAAGCGGCCAGTATGCCGGCGAACAGCCGGTAGTTCTGGAGGCTGAGCGAAAGGTTGCCGTCCGATAACAGCAAATCCGGGAGAATCAGTGTTGCCAAAACGGCAGGCGGCACGTAGCGTAAAGCCCGTTTCATCAGCGTGGGTACGCGTTCCTGCGGGATCAGCAGGATGAAGGACAGCCTCGTTGTGTAGGTGACCAGCATGCCGCCGATGATGATCGTCCACAGGTAAA
>CAYYVY010000085.1:0-13573 GCA_964475265.1 uncultured Anaerolineaceae bacterium
ACGCTCACCATGGGTGCACCCAGCGTGGGGGTAAGAGTCACCGTTGGAGTCAACGCTGCCTCCGCGTCCGCCGACTCGGCTGACGTCGACTCATCAGCGGAAGTCGTTTCTTCCTCCCCGCTGTCCGCTTGGGGCTTCAGTATGCCCGCCACGCGTGTCGCCAGTGCCTGCAGGGTCTGTGTGGCGCCGAGGTTCTCAGATTGCTTGGCAGCATCGGTCGGCAGATCACACGCCAACGCAGCCACCACCAACGCCAGAATTGGCAAGAGGTAACGAAAACCAGACTTATTCATAGCGACCTCCTGTGTGAACCGCCTGTTGTGAAAGTCTAGGGTTCGTAGCGGAAATTCACGTTCATCACGTCCTCGCCCGGTCCCAGCGTGACCGAGTGCCGGTCGGGATAGAGCGTCTGCTGCAGGAAATCCCGCTCTACGCAGTAATCCCCTGGAGCGAGGTTGTCGAAGCGATACTCACCATGTGGGGATGCCGATTCCGTCGTGGCGATGTCTGCGCCGCCCGGGCAAGCCCCGGGTTTCAAATGGATGATCGCCCCGTTCACGTAATCGTCAACTTCGGCCGCGTCTCTCACGCCGTTGTGATTGCCGTCGATGAACGTGTATCCGCTGATCGAACCCAGGGCCGGTGTGGGCGTGGGCGGCGGTGTGAGGACCGGGACGCCGCTTTTGTCGCCGCTGATACTGGCGTACATCCCCCACACCCAGCAGTGCGGCGGCGGAGCGTCGGGATTCTCGATGTACCAAAAGGATTCGTCGGCCAATTTTCCCGTCACCAACGCTTCTTCTCCGACCAGCAGCGCGCCCAGGTAATCATAGACGTCTCCCGGGCCGAAGCGGCAGTTGGTGTCCACACTGACGCTCAGCATGGGCGCACCCAGCGTGGCTGTGGCACTCGGTTCGGGTGTGTCGCTGGGAATAACTGCGTCCGGACCGGATGCGTCTGGGCTCTCGGGCGAATCCTGATCCCCCGTATCTCCCCCCGTTTCCATCGTTTGTGCCACGACGGTTCCCAACGCCTGCATGGTTTCGGTCGCCGCTTGCTCGGCGCTGCGGTTGGGTCCGCAGGCCAAGATCGCCAGAACGAGCAGCGTGGCAGACAATCCCAAATAGCGTACCTTCATCTTCTTCACCATCCAACTCCTCGAGATTCCACTAGATAATCGTGGCTTCGAAATAGATTACCTTGCAAACTCCGCCGAGGCCATCTTCCGAACAGACCTTCAGTGTGACCTTGTACAACCCACCGGGGACCTGGAATCCCTCCAGCACGATGAATTCGATGCCCCCGGCCGGGATACTATAGGCGTAGGTATAGCCACAAACCGGATTGTTGGCAAAATAGTCCTGCACGTTCACCAACGTGATGCCATCGTTCGGATGAACGATGGTGATCGAGTAGGATTCGATCGTCACGGCTCCCGTATTCGTGACCTTTGTGACGAAGGCATGGTTAATACAATGAAGAATGGTATACTCGGCCGCCGCGCAACTCAAAGGTTCCTGCGTAGCGGTGGGCGTTGGGATTTCGGTGGGTGTCGGTGGCGGGGTGAGGATCGGCACGCCGCTCGTGTCTCCTTGCACCTGTGCGTACGCCGCCCAGATCCAGCAGTACGGCGGCGGCGCGTCGGGATTCTCGATGTACCAGAAGGATTCGTCGGCTAGTTTGCCTGCGATTCCGGCTTGCTCACCAATGAGTAATGCACCCTGGTATTCATAAACCTCACCCGGGCCGAAGCGGCAGTTGGTGTCCATACCCACGCTCACCATCGGCGCACCCAACGTGGGAGTCGCGCTCGCGGTAGGCGTGGCGCTCGATTCCGATGGCTCATCTTCGGAAGTCCCCGGAGGCTCACTTTCGGAAGATTCTTCCTCTCCCGCAGAGGCTGGCTCCAGCGTTCCCGCCACTACTGTAGCCAGGGCTTGCATCGTCTCTGTGGCGGCGAGATTCCCTTCCACTTTGGAAGACGTTCCCGGAACGTCACACGCCAAGCAGGCAGAGAGCAGCATGACGAGTGAGATGACGACTCGGACCCCGTTTGAGCGCTTCATGGTGGCCTCCTAACTTCAGGCGCATCGCTGCGTCTTCCATCCTTATCCAAACCTGTAACGCCCTGGATACGAGGAATGTGACAGCCGCAGCAATTAGAGCGGTCCATCATTCTAGAGTATACAATCACTTCTTACTTAAAATGAAGAAGCGACCGGATGGCCGCCTCATCTCCAATCTCCGCATGTTGTTTATCGGCAGTCAGGCATGTAGGAGTCCGACGTCGTTGACGGTACGGCAATGAAGTCGCGTGTCGCTAACTCAAAGCCATAATAATGCCGCCAGAAGTGGCTTTCGGGGTCGAAAACGTAATTTTCGAGGTATGCCCATACAGTGACCATTTCGTCGCCCGGGATAAAGCTGAAGTCGCTCTGGAAATATCCTTCGGCGTCGGTTGTGGCGACGGGTTCACCTGCGTAGGAAGCGAAGCTGCGGCAGATCGTAACCCCCGCAACGCCCGTCCCATCCGCCAGGCGGACGTGACCCTGGACGACGAGCCCTGGTTCTACCGTCGGTGTAATGGACGACTCAGGGGTTGGTGGAGGTGTATATACGGCCAACTCCCGCAACTCCCCTTCCACTTGCGCATACTGCGCCCAGATCCAACAGTGATCCGGCGGTGCGTGCGGAAACTGAATGTAGAAGAACATGCCGTCTTCGGAGCGCGCCCTCACTTCCGCCCTATCACCCACCAACAGCATGCCCAGACTCTCGTAAGCCTCGCCCGGGCCGGACCGGCATGCGCTGTCTACGCTCACGCTTACATTAACCGCAAACACCTCCGGGTTCGTCGTGGGCGAGCTTGCCGCCGCCTCGCCAGGTTGGGCGGTCTCCTTTGCGTAGGCAACCTCCGTCTCCAGGGCACGTTTCGTCATCGTCGCCGCGGGGTCGACCTCCTCGTCGGAACCAAACAGAACCGGAAGATCACAGGCCAGGACGGCAGAAATCAGCATCACGATCGAGATGCTGATGCTCGCCTTCGCCCTGCGCCTCATTGCGTTTTACCTTTCCGTAGGCCCGTCCCTGAATCGGCCGACCGCGCCAGGAGCCATTGCGCAACGTAGTAGCTGACCAGGACCAGGGCGGTCGCGGCCTCGAAGGGCTGCAGGAAACGGTTCAGCGCAAGGACGGTGTCGGAAAACATGAAGAACAGCGCGCCGACGGCCGCCATGCCCGCTGCAGGCTGGCGCAGCATCCACCAGCGTCGCAGTGCAAACCATCCCATCCAATTGATGATGATGACATACACGAACACGGGGATCGTCATTTCCTCCAGGCCGGGGATGAGCAAACTGTACACGAGCACGGCATACAGCACGTACGGAATCGGCGCCCATCCCGGACCTCGCCCACGAGGGCTTTCGACCCAGAATGCGGTCAGATAGACGACGTGCGCCATGAGGAATACGATCAATCCCGGCAGGAACAGATCCACAGGCAGCATCAACAACACATCGCCGACCAGGGAAAGTCCTAAACCCAACGTAATCAGGCGTTTGTAACGTATGGATGCGGGCGCCTCCGCTCGAACGGCGATCAGTAAAACGAACACCAATGTCAGCGGTTTGAATACGTAGATCTGCCAATCGGGGCCGAGGTATTCGGCGCGTAAATGAATCAGGGCCGAGGCGATCGCCATGACGGTCAACCACACAGTTTGCATCGTGTCTGCCCTCCTGACATCTCATTCGAAACCTGAACGGATCCAACCAGCTTTCCAGTCCATCATATCAAACCTTGCCTCGAAGTCATACCCCGTGATTTGACATCGCCCCACCCCTACTTTATAGTAGCCTTGTTCGATACATCGCGGGTCTCAGGGGGAAAGCATGACCCAACAGCATCGCCTCTATTTGCCGGCCTGCTGGTTGCTCGTGGCCGGTTTCGTCATCAGCATCGTTTCCAGCACGCTGCCTGGATTCACGGCGCTGGCACAGGCGCCGGTCGAGACGCCAACACCCACGCCTCTCGCAAGCGCCACGCCTGCTCCAACCACCGGCGAAACCGTGACGCCCGCATCTGTGGTCGTCACACCCACACCGCCCGCCGGCGCAACCACGACTCCCTCTATTCCCAGTGTTACTCCCGCGACGCCCGACGACAATAGCCCAACACCAGTGCCGCCGAGCGAAACGCCCCTACCTACAGAAGAGAACACATCGACTCCCTCCGCAACTGCAACCACACCGCTCACCAACACCGCAACGGCGCTTGCCACAAGCACAGCTTCAGCGGCACCAACGGCGACCGCCACGATCACGGTGACGGCCACGGTTAGCCCTACGCTGCCCCCAACCTCGACAGCGACGGCATCTCCTTCTGCTACCGCAAGTGTGACCGCAACCTCGAGCGCAACAATGTCCCCCTCGGCAAGCGCAAGTCCGACTGCAGACGCGCCGCCGACCGCCTATCCCACAGGAACGATTCTGATCAACGAAATCGCCTGGTCCGGGACGCTGGCGAGCGCCTACGACGAATGGATCGAGCTGCTCAACACCGGTTCACAAGCCATCCAGCTTTCGGGTTGGAGGCTCACCGACGGCGGCGATATCAACATCTCCCTGGAGGGCACCATCGCCGCACACGGTCTCTTCCTGCTCGAGCGCTCGGACGATGCCACCGTCTCCAACATTGAGGCCGATCAAATCTACACCGGCGGCCTGAGCAATAATGGCGAAAACCTGCGTCTGCGCGATCCCGCAGGAACGCTGGTCGACAGCGCCAATTATCCCGGCGGCTGGCCCGCGGGAGAAGCTGGCGCACGGATCAGCATGGAGCGTCGCGGCGGCGAAGATGCCCCTGGAAATTGGGGTTCCTACAGCGGAAACGGCGGCTGGGCACGAGATGCAGCGGCCAATCCGATCTACGGAACTCCCCGGCAGACGAACTCCTTCTTCCTGCCGACCCCTACGCCAACGGCGAGCGCAAATCCCACAACGGCGTCCACGCCGCTTCCGGCGGGATCCGTGCTGATCAACGAAATCGCCTGGTCCGGGACCGCCGCTTCATCCAGCGACGAGTGGATCGAACTGCACAATCCGGGCTCGGAGACCGTTAACCTCAGCGGCTGGACGCTCAGCGATGGCGGCGACATTCATATCTCGTTGGCGGGAGAAATCGCCGCTTTCGGTTTCTTCCTGCTCGAACGCACCGATGACAACTGCGTGTCCGATATTGCCGCGCAGCAGATTTACTCCGGGAACTTGAACAACAGCGGCGAGCGATTGTTCTTGTACGACGCGGCAGGTCACTTGATCGACAGCGCAAACGGAGACGGCGGCGGTTGGCCGGCCGGAGAGAGCGTTTCGCACAGAAGCATGGAGCGCCGTGGTGGCGCGGATCGATCTGGAAATTGGGGGACTTTCACGGGATATTACGGCAGGGGACGCGACGCCGGCGGCGGTCCCGTCGCCGGCACGCCGGGGACCACCAATTCGCTATTTTTCCCCACGCCGGTCCCCACCTGGATCCCGGGCAAAGTCGTCATCAACGAAGTACTCATCCGTCCGCACTACGATTGGGAAGGAAAGGAAGGGCGCAGCCTGGATGACGAATTTATCGAGCTGTACAACATCGGACCCCACGGCGTCGATCTGGGCGGGTTCATGCTCGACGACATCGCCGACGGCGGTTCAAAACCCTTCACCTTGCCCGACATCCGTATACCACCCGGCGCCTTCGTCGTTTTCTTCCGCTCGCAAACTCGCATTGCCCTCAATGACGGCGGCGATGAAGTCCGTCTCTTATCTCCAAGTGGCCGGCAGCTGGATTCGATCTCCTATTTGAAGGTGCGCGCCTACAACCTCTCCTACGGCCGTTTGCCGGACGGCTCGGGGCATCTCTACTACGGCCTGTGGCCGACACCCGGAGAAGCGAATGTATTCTTTGTCGAGAATGACGAAGTAACCAACACCAGCCTCGCATTGGGTTACTTCTACGAGATGCGCCTCGTTCGTCTCAGCCGTTTGCCGGCCATGATCCAACGCATGAACCTGCTCGGTCATTTGTTCCAACTGCAGGTCGAACCGGACTCTTCCCCGTAGGGCGCGGTGATGTCCGCCAAATAAGAGGTTCATGACATGCTTCTCACTTTAATTAACTTTAAAATCTGTATGGGGTTTGTAAGGAGAAGGTAACGCTCACCAGCATACAATGGGAATGAGCAGGAGTATACGATGATCAATTGGAATTCCCTTATGGAAATCAAAGTCGATCAAGATAAACTTGCTCCCCTCGCTCTCGACGCACCGGTCAGCATCAAAGTCCAACACCTGGAGGACAGCCGCTACGTCGAAATCGAGCCCGGCGGTATGGTCGATCTCGCCGTCAATGACTTGGGTGCGAGGATCATCAAGGTCGAATTGATCGACTCATAAGTGCCTTTTGCGTCAACGGCGGAAGCTTTCGCCGCATGACGCGCTGCGCGCCAAACACCGCGGGAATGCGATGACACGCACTCCCGCGTAGTCTTTAACAATTCTATAACACTGGTATGGTAGAAATCATTCAGAAGCTCTTCTTAAAAGGAAAGGCGCTGTAAAGATCATCATGTCAATAATGACTGCGTATGACGATATATCGGTGACGATTGAAGATTGTGAAAACGTACCCATCTCGGCGATTCTGATTCTCCCCGGGGGGATGGTGGATGTTGCCCTGAGTGAGTTCGGTGCGTCGATCGTTGCTGTGTGCCTCGACGAGGCGCAAAGTCTGCCCGTTCTCCACGAATCCCTCAAATCGACCGGAACTTCTTAAATCCCCGAGCCGGCCGGCATAATTACGATCGGCATGTTCTTCTCCTGCTCCCCTCTGCTATAATGTCCCTATTATGGCCATTACCATCGAAGAAGTTAGACACATTGCCACACTGGCCCGCCTGCGTCTAACGCCCGCGGAAGAAAAACGCTACAGCGAGCAGCTATCTGCCATCCTAGACTACGCCGCCCGGCTGACCGAGGTCGACACGGCCGACATCCCGCCGACGGCGACGGTTCTCCCACTGCAAGCGCCGCTCCGGGAGGACTCCGTTCGTTCGAGTCCGCCACGGGACGTAATACTGCAAAATGCGCCCTCCCAAGAGGAAGGTATGTTCCGCGTCCCGCCGGTGTTCGACGAAGAATAAAGCATAGCAACGGTTTGCTCGCCGTTTACAGGTTAAGATTTATCCCATGACTGCCCTTACCGATCTCTCCCTGCTTGAAGCTGTAGAATCCTTGCGCAGCGGCGAAACATCTTCCGTTGAATTGACCCGCGCCTGCCTGGAACGCATGCAAGCGCTCGAACCGAAGGTGAACGCTTTTTTAACACAAACACCCGATCTCGCCCTCCAGCAAGCGCAGAACGCAGACCAGCAATTGAAGTCTTGGCGAGAGCAAGGCGGCGATCCACCGCCGCCCTTGTTGGGAATCCCGATCGCCGTGAAAGACGTGCTCTGCACACAGGACATCCACACGACGTGCGGTTCGAAAATCCTGGAGGGCTTCCGACCACCCTACACAGCCACCAGCGTGCAGCGTTTGCTCGATGACGGTGTCGTCGTACTGGGAAAAACCAACACCGATGAATTTGCCATGGGCTCTTCAACCGAGAATTCCGCCTACGGGCCCACGCACAATCCCTGGGATCTCGAGCGAGTCCCCGGCGGCTCGTCCGGCGGTTCCGCAGCTGCCGTTGCCGCGCGCATGTGTTACGCAGCGCTGGGCAGCGACACCGGCGGCTCCATCCGCCAGCCGGCTTCGTTCTGCGGGGTCACCGGGCTGAAAACGTCGTACGGGCGCGTCTCGCGCTACGGTTTGATCGCCTACGGATCGTCCCTCGATACGGTAGGCGGTCTGGCGCGCTCCGCCGCTGATTTCTTGCCTATCTTCAGCGCGATTGCGGGGCACGATCCCCTCGATTCGACCTGCATGCCCGTCGAGGTGCCTGAGATTAACCTCGAGGCTGCGAACCTCAAAGGATTACGCATCGGCGTACCCAAAGAATATTTCATCGAGGGCATTCAGCCCGAAGTGGAAGAGAAGGTGCGCACCGCCGTAGATGTGTTTAAAGAACTTGGCGTCACGATACAGGAAATCAGTCTGCCGCACACCGATCTCGCCTTGCCCGTGTATTACCTGATCGCGCCGGCCGAAGCATCGGCGAACCTGGCCCGCTACGATGCCGTACGTTTTGGTCCGCGTCTCGAATCCGACGATCTCCTGGAGCAATACCTCGCCACGCGCGGCGCGCTGTTTGGTTCCGAGGTCAAGCGGCGCATCATGCTCGGAACCTACGCCCTCTCAGCCGGCTACTACGACGCTTATTACGGACAGGCGCAAAAAGTTCGTACGCTGATCAAGGACGATTTCGATGCCGCCTTCCAATCGGTCGATATGATCGCCTGTCCCGTGGCGCCGACGACTGCCTTCCGCATCGGCGAACACGGCGACGATCCGCTCTCCATGTATCTTGAGGATGTCTTTACTTTACCGGCAAACCTGGCCGGCGTGCCGGGGATCGCTTTCAACGTCGGATTCGATTCCCAGGGAATGCCTGTCGGGATGCAGTTGAAGGCTCCCCATTTGAGTGAACCTTTGCTTTTCCAGGCCGCCCACGCTTACCAACAGGCGACTTCCTGGCACAAGGAGAAACCGCCGTTATGAAAATCGTAATCCCCATGGCCGGATACGGCACGCGCTTGCGCCCCCACACCTGGTCGAAACCCAAGCCGCTCGTCTCCGTCGCCGGAAAACCCGTGTTGGGTCACGTGCTCGACATGTTCAAAGATCTCGAACGAATCGATGAGGTGGTTTTCATCGTCGGCTACCTGGGCGAACAAGTTCGCCAATTTGTATCGGAATGCTACCCCCACCTCAAGGCTCGTTTCGTGCTTCAAGAGGAATTGTTGGGCCAATCGCATGCTATCTGGTTGGCCAAAGAAGACCTCGAGGGGCCGGTGCTGATTGCCTTCGTGGACACCCTCATCGAGACCGACATCGTCAACGCATTGAAAGAAGACGGGGAGGCCATCGCCTGGGTGAAGGAGGTTCGGGATCCCAAACGTTTCGGCGTCACCAAGCTCGACGCGGAAGGGCATGTGACCAAGTTGATTGAGAAACCGACGGACATAACCATCAATCTGGCCTTGGTCGGCTTCTATTATTTCCAACGCGCCGAAGACCTGATCGCGGCCATCGAACAGCAAATGGGGGAAGGTGAAAAACTTAAAGGCGAATACTATCTCGTCGATGCAGTCAACATCATGCTGGAAAACGGTCTCAAGATGCGTGTAGAGCCCGTCGATGTCTGGCAGGATTGCGGTAAACCAGAGGCGCTCTTGGCGACCAATCGTTTTCTCCTCGAACACGGAAGGGACAACTCGAAAGAAGCCTCCAAACGTGCGGGAATTTTGATCGTACCGCCCGTTTTCATCGACCCTTCCGCCGAAGTGCGGCAATCGGTCATCGGACCCAATGTGACCATCGGGCCAGACTGTGTGATTCAACGTTCCCTGCTGCGCGATTCCATTGTCGATGTCGGCTCCCATATTTGCGACAGCATGCTGTCCGAATCGTTGATCGGTCGTGAAGCCAAAGTCATCGGCCGCGATCGTTCACTGAACGTGGGCGATTCGTCTGAAGTTGGTTTCGCCTGATGTCCACGCACACAGCGCTTGAATCTCAGCAGATAGCATCTGCAGCGGATCATGTTGAGTGTCATTCTGGATATACCTATGCGGATCGCCCGACCGTTTTGATTTATCGAGGGCAAAAACGGCAGATTATCGAAATCCTGGCTCGTTGGCATATTCCCGGCGGCCGCTGTTTTCGCGTCTGCCTTGACGATGATGCCATTTTCGAATTGTGCTACGCAGAAATGAGCGACGAATGGCAAATCGTCCCGTCTTAAATCAAACGAATACATCTCGTGCTGTTCGTGAAGTTCTAGATTTGGGTTGCGGTATCCACTCGCTGTACCCCTGATACTTTTTCTAGAATCTGTTATCCTATGCGCTACTTCACAATTCCTCGATTCCTGGGGAGGCGCATACAGGAGTATTTCATGCGTGATTTTATCGCTCGTCGTGTCAACGATGTCCCCCCATCCGGCATCCGCCGCTTCTTCGACATCGCCGCCACGATGGATGATGTAATATCCTTGGGAATCGGCGAGCCGGATTTCGTGACGCCCGAACCCATCCTCGAGGCCGGCGTAAAATCGCTCAGGGATGGAGAAACCGGATACACCTCCAACGCGGGCATATTCGAGCTGCGAGAGGCGGTTGCCGCCTATCTCGACCGCATGTACGGCGTCTCCTACGACCCAGAAACCGAAGTGCTGATTACCGTCGGCGTATCGGAGGCGCTCCATCTGGCGCTGTCTGCCGTCGTCAATCCGGGCGATGAGGTCATCCTGCACACACCAACTTTCGTTTCCTATCAACCGGAGGTGATCTTCGCCGGCGGTGTCCCTGTGGCCATCCAGACCAAAATGAAAGATTCCTTCCAACTTATGGCCGACGACATGGAGTCGAGAATTACGCCCAAGACCAAAGCCCTGCTCCTCGGTTTCCCGAACAATCCAACCGGCGCAGTGATGACGCGCGAGAACATGATCGCCCTGGCCGATCTCGCTAAGGAACATGATCTTGTGGTGCTCTCCGATGAGATCTACGATCAACTGATCTACGGCGGTCACAAGCATGTCTGCTTCGCCTCTTTGCCGGGAATGCGGGAGCGAACGATTACGCTCGGCGGGTTCTCGAAAAGCTACGCAATGACCGGTTGGCGCATTGGTTACGCAGCAGCCCCGGCGCCAATCCTGGCTGCGCTATCCAAGATTCACCAGTACACCATCATGTCTGCACCGACTCCCTCCCAAGCCGCCGCCTTGCAGGCGCTTCGAAACGGCGAGGAGCACGTGCATGCCATGGTCGCGGAATACGATCGCCGGCGGCGTTTGATCGTATCGGGGTTGAACGAGCTCGGCTTACCTACCTTTGAGCCCCTGGGCGCGTTTTATGCTTTTCCGTGCATCGACGCTTCAGGCATGAACGATGAAATTTTCGCTGAAAGCTTGTTGAAGGAAGAGTCCGTCGCTGTCGTTCCTGGCAATGCCTTCAGCGCCGAAGGAAATTTCGTACGCTGCTGCTATGCCACTTCGTACGACAAACTCGAAGAAGCGCTGGAACGCATTCATCGCTTCATGCAGCGTCATGGCTGAGAGACCTTGGCGATGGACAAATCCTGTATGTGGTTTAAGTTGATGAAATTTTAATCCCTGTGTTTTAATAACGGCACAGCGAACGATTGGAAGCCTTTCATGCCAGAGTACGAACCGATTATCGGCCTGGAGATACACGCCGAACTACTAACCCAGTCGAAGATGTTCTGCGGCTGCGAAGTCGTGGACCCCACGACCTCCGAGCCCAACACGGCGGTTTGCGAAATCTGCACCGGTATGCCCGGCACGTTGCCGGCGATCAATCAGCGCGCCGTCGAGTTCGCCATCCGCGTGGGCCTGGCGCTGCATTGCGAAATTGAAGAAACCAGCGTCTTCGCCCGCAAGAACTACTTCTATCCCGATCTGCCCAAGGGATACCAGATATCCATGTACGAGCTGCCCCTGGCGCTCAACGGGTGGCTGGACATCCGCATGGATGCCGGTGAGAAACGCATCCGCATCCGCCGCGTCCACCTCGAGGAGGACACGGGAAAATTGACACACCGCGAGGGATACTCGCTGGTGGATTACAACCGCTCTGGTGTTCCCCTACTCGAGATCGTCAGCGAACCCGATATGCGCTCTTTGCAGGAGGTTTCATCCTTTTCCCACGCCATCCGCAGCTTCCTTCGTTATCTCGAAGTTAACAGCGGCGATATGGAAAAGGGCGTCATGCGCTTCGAGGCGAACGTCTCCGTCCGCCCGGTTGGATCCGACCGATTGGGTACGCGTACGGAGATCAAAAACCTCAACTCCTTTCGTGCGATGGTCCATGCGATCGGTTTCGAAGTCGAACGTCAATCCAACATCCTCTCCACAAACGGTGAAGTGGTCCAGGAAACCCTGGGATGGGATAAAGTCAACGGCGTTACCGTCTCTCAGCGCGGTAAAGAGGAGGCGCACGACTATCGTTACTTCCCCGAGCCCGATCTACCCCCGCTGCACGTCGATCCAGCGTGGATCGAGCAGATCCGCTCACAGCTTCCGGAACTTCCCGATGTTAAGGCGGCTCGTATCGTAAAAGAGTATGGGCTCAGCGCCTATGCTGCCGACGTTCTCGTCGTCGAGCGTGCCGTGGCTGACTTCTTCGAAGAATCCGTTTCCGCCGCAACGGACGTGCCCGCTGAAAAAATCGCCAATTGGATCACCAGCGATCTATTTGGACTGTTGAACGAAGCAGGAATCGAAATTGCGGAAAGCAAAGTGTCCCCTCAAACGATTTCGGACCTGGTTTCCATGCTGGAGTCGGGGGAAATCAACGCTACAAGTGCGAAGGTTGTACTTGCCGAAGCGTTCCAAAGTGGAGAATCGCCTTCTGCTATCGTTGCAGCCAAAGGATTGGCTCAGCTCAATGATACAGATGCAATCGAGACGCTCGTACAACAAGTGCTGCGGGAAAACCCGGAACAAGTTGCGATGTATCTGGGGGGTAAAGTCAATCTGTCTCAATGGTTTTTCGGGCAAGTCATGCAAGGAGCGCGCGGGCGCGCTAATCCTTCCATCGTACGCTCTTCCCTCGACGCTGCGCTGCAGCAACTACAGGAAACTCATCACGCTGATTCGTAAATCAGCTTGAACGTTTTAAATGCACGATCAACTTGGACAGCATATTTGATTTTCCAATGTCTCGTTTCCTCCAAATCTTGACAACCTCGGTTTTTCCTGTATCATACGCCCGACACAATGGAGTGTTTTAGCTGAGTAGACCCGAACTGTTAATCTCGGCTAACCCGTGGGATGGTATTGATCTAGGCAATGACGCCCAACGGCAGGTTTCTTCGCCGTGGGGCTTTTTTTTTCCACTGATTGTCATGATGTACACTCAACGTATTGCGGAATTATCATAGAATAAGGAGATATTTATGTCACCAACGAACGATAAACACAATCCTTTCAAGATCGCACAGCAGCAGCTTGACGAAGCCGCTTCCGTCCTCAAACTGGATCCCGCCGTGCATGAATTACTGCGTTGGCCGTTGCGTGAACTGCACGTAACGCTACCCGTAAAAATGGACGACGGGACGACCAAAATCTTTCATGGTTTCCGTGTGCAGTACAACGACGCTCGCGGGCCGACGAAAGGAGGCATCCGTTTCCATCCCGACGAAACCGTCGATACCGTTCGTGCGCTGGCCGCCTGGATGACCTGGAAATGCGCCGTTGTCGATATTCCCCTCGGGGGCGGCAAAGGCGGTATCATTTGCAATCCCAAAGAATTATCGATGGGAGAGCTCGAGCGCCTCAGCCGCGCCTACATTCGCCAGGTAGGACGCATCATCGGGCTGGAAAAAGACGTGCCCGCTCCGGA
>CAYYVY010000086.1:0-13377 GCA_964475265.1 uncultured Anaerolineaceae bacterium
TAATCGCGAGTGATAATTCCTGTATTATTGTATAGGGATAGTTGGTTACTATGAGATATGGAAGCCACATGCGATTTGTTGATTTAGATGGTGTGCATGCTTTCGGTAGGTGCAATGAATCTATTCATTGCAATAAAGAAATCTTTACAGTAATTAAGTAGAGTTCGATGGTTAAAGATAAGCCGTGAATGTACTATTCGTCCTTTACGCAAGTTATGAATCAAACAGCGCTGTGCATGTGCACCATTTTGCGAACCAGCTTATTTCACTCGGACTCGATTGCACGGTGGCTGTACCAAGTCCGCCGCTGATGATTCCTGGCCTTACACCGCAACACTACCATGTCGTTCGCTTTGAAGAAGCTTACTCAAATGAGACTCTCTTCGTAAATGGAAGCGGTCCTGACGTTGTTCACGCATGGACACCACGAGAAAACGTGAGGAAGTTTTGCCGGAACCTCCGTGAGCGTTGCCATTTCCACCTTGTTGTACATTTGGAAGACAATGAAGAGGCGATCATCGAAAGATATTTTGATAAGCCTTTTGAGACATTTCTCCGAACCTATTTCTTCGGTGTCCCCGAAGGACTTTCACATCCCAAGCGATACAAGAAGTTTCTTGATTCTGCTGATGGGATTTCGATCATTGTAAATCCTCTTCGAGAATTCGTTCCTGAGTCCATTCCTTGGATACTACTCTGGCCGGGTGTAGACACCTCGCAGTTCTTTCCAAAAGATGAAAATCAGACCATGAGGAAAAAGATGGGGATTCCTCCGAATGTTTTTGTCCTCGCTTACACGGGTAACGTTCATCCTGCGAATGCTGACGAAGTGAAATGTGTCTACGAAGCTGCAGCTTTGTTATCACGGAAGGGTCAACCTGCTCTCGTTTTGCGAACAGGAAAGAATTTATGCGAGTTTTCAGGGAATACAACACTCGTTGCAGAGGCCCAGTCAATCGAACTTGGCTATATAGATTATGGAAAAATTCCAGATGTCCTAGCTTGCGCTGACTTACTTGTTCAACCGGGAAGAGTGGACCGTTTCAATATTTACCGCTTTCCCTCCAAGTTGCCCGAATACCTCGCAATGGGGAAACCTATAATCATGCCCAGAGCGAATATTGGTGAGCATCTGGTTCATCTTCAAGAGGCATTGATATATCCAAATGTGGATACACTTCAAATTGTCGAGGCAGCATCTCTGCTTGCATCCGATGGGGAGTTACGTGACAAGCTTGGGCGAGGTGCGAGGACATTCGCTGAGAATAGACTTAATTGGATGCACAGCAGTAAGCGCTTGAAGTCGTTTTACGAAGATTTGATATATCAGGCACAGTAATTTTCGGTCTACTTGGTACCCCAAGAATTACTTATATATAGACATACGTGATTAGTCTAAAGGAAATTGTGGAAGCAGCAATAATACAAGCAATACCTGTATCGGACAATGAGAAGTATGAAGTCAATGCATGATTTGATATATGCGAGCTAATTCGACATCACAGTAAATTGACAAACTATTGTCATAAGTAATGATCCATCTCTCTTGTTAAGTAATTTCATCATCTAGGGTTTCCAGATGGAAAACATAATTGATTTTTTCCCGAAATACTTTCTCCACACTGTTAAATCAAGAGTACAAGGATTTATATTCTCTTTTTTCGATGTGGTTGAGGCTGATTTGGGGTTAAGAGATGACCTGACTCCACCTCGACAAGTCATATTCGGCATAGGTGGCCGATATAAAGAAATCGGGGAGGAGTTCCTGCGATATTTCATCAATATTGGTGAATTAAAACCTCATTAACGTGTGCTCGATTTTGGTTGCAGCGTGAGCAGGATGGCTGTGTCTCTGACAACATATTTGTTAAGCGACGTTGAATACCATGGCTTTGATATCGTCAGTGAATGGATCGAGTGGTGCAGTAGTATGATTTCCCCTTGTTATCCGAACTTCCATTTTCATTGGGCAAATCCATATAACGGAAAAATAATCCTAAGGGGAAGACAAAGGCTTTCGAGTTTGTATTTCCCTACAAAGATGATAATTTCCACTTCGTGTTTGCTACATCTGTCTTTACGCGCATGTTCCCGCCTGATGGTTACAAACCCAATTCGATATGGATCGTGGCCCGGGCGTGACAAATTCTTGAGTTACCAGGATATTGTATTGACGTAAAAGAGTTTATGAGGATTGTCACGGGCTCAATCTTAGTATAAATATAAGCACATCGATTTGTCGACAATCAATGAACGCGAATATTGTCGATACGGTCTCGTCTTTTGGATGTCGCGGATGCGGTATGCCGCGGGTGGTTTTGAGGGAATTTTCTGATGCATAAGTTGTGTGATCTATTGTCCGAAAAGGGGCTGCTCACGTGCATCGAAAACTGAATTCATTAACTCGCCGCATCCTCAATCGGCTCCGATTTGGGGATCCTCAACTTTTATGCCGCAGGCGTTCTGAGCTGGCATCGATCTTCATTTTTGGAAAGGGCATCGAGATCGGTGCGCTGCACCATCCCCTCGAATTGCCGCCGCATGCTGAGGTTCAATACGTAGATCACTTATCCACCCCTGATTTAAAATCTCGTTACCCCGAGCTTAATGGAGATTCAATCATAAGCGTCGACATCGTCGATGATGGCGAGACATTGGTGTCCATCCCCGATGCCTCGCAAGATTTCGTGATCGCCAATCATCTTCTGGAACATTGCCAGAATCCGATCGGAACACTTGAGAACTGGCTGCGGGTATTAAACAAGGATGGGGTTTTGTTTCTCTCCATTCCTGATAAGCGATATACTTTCGATTGCTCGCGCCCGATCACAGCATTGGATCACGTTATCCGAGATTGGCGTGAAGGGCCGGAGTGGTCGCGAAAGCAGCATTACCAAGAATGGGCTCGGCTCGTCGAGCGGGTTTCTAAAGAACAAATACAGCCGCGTGCGAACATACTCGCTCAATCCAACGTCTCTATCCATTTTCATGTTTGGACAGCGGATGCAATTCGAGAACTGTTGATATTTTATCAGAGTAATCTGAGATTTGATTTCGAAATTGTCCTGTTTGTGCGAAACGGAATCGAAAATGTCAGCATCCTGAAGCGATGGGGACGGGAATCAGTATGAGATGTACATCTCACGAGTTGGTTCATCTTTCTCGAAACCCAATGGATTTTCTGCGTGAGTAGTCGTCGATCGAAAATCATTGAAGAAATTCAATCCCATACGAATCCTCCCCGTTTAATCTGGGTGATGCGGCTTTTAAGGCGCTGGGTTCCAGCTTCCTCGCGGCGGGATAAAATCTATCGATGGCTGGTCTATCGGTTTAAACGAGCATTATATTTCCTGCGAAATGCTTATCCGGGTTCTGCAGAAAAACGCTACGCACGCTGGCGAGCAGAATTCGAAGCAGGGATGGATCTTACAATTGGGGATCTTGAGAGATCTGATTCCCAAAGGACGAAATATAGATTTTCGATCACCTTGCTACTGCTCGGGGAAGACCTCTCAGTCGCTATGGCCAGCATCGAGGCTGTTGAATCACAAACGTATCCCCACTGGAAACTCTGGCTCTTGTTACAGGACTCTCACCGTGAAGTTGCAAAGCAATGGATTGAGAGCTTATCTGTTGACCAAAAGAGGATTCGAACCGCATTTCTCGGGGGAGAAGCCGAGCGATTCTCTGAATTGGTCGATCGTGTCAGTGGGGATTTTTGCATTCTGTTTCCTTCAGGCGATACACTCTCCCCGAATGCTTTATGGGAGATTGCTTCAACGCTGCATCTTGAATCAGACGCCGATGTGCTTTACAGCGATGAGGACAAGTTCAATATTCAAAAGGAACACCGTCAACAGCCGTGGTTCAAACCGGATTGGTCGCCCGATTTGCTGCTTTCGGTAAACTACCTGCAACCTCTGATCGTGCGGAAATCCATCCTGGAGGAATCAATCGATAACAACTGGCCTCCTGATGCAGTACCGAATCTTTGGGATTTGGCGCTGCGTTGTTCGGATAACGCACGCAAGGTTGTGCATATTCCCAAAGTGCTCTACCACAGGAGCGCTTTCCCTCTCAATGCTGATTCGTTGCCCAATGAAGGTGAAAATGCTGTCATTTCCCATCTCCAGCGTAGAGGAATTGAAGATCCTCGTGTTGTTCAATCTGACCGGGGGATATTGAGGTTCGATTGGTCCATTCGACAGGCGCTGGTCTCGATCATCATTCCGACAAGAGACAACTATCGATTTCTCCGAAAGTGTCTTGCAGGAGTCTTGAAGCACACAGATTATCGGAATCTGGAAGTCATCGTCGTTGACAACGGGAGTGTAAAACCAGAGACTGCTTCGTATTACGAGCAGCTTCGAACGGACCCGCGTGTTCGTATCCTTACATACGACGAGCCTTTCAATTTCTCAAAGGCAAACAATCTTGGTGTGAAACATGCCCATGGGGAGCATCTGCTTTTCCTCAACGATGACATCGAAGTATTTGACTCGGACTGGCTGGAAGAATTGGTGCGTTGGTCGCAGCGGCCTGAAATTGGCGCCGTGGGCACCAAGCTCTTATTTCCCGATGGACGCGTGCAGCATGCCGGCATCGTCCTCGGTCTTGGCGGGCAAGCCGGGCATGTATTTCGTGATCTACGAGAGGGAGAAAGCGGGCTGTTTGGCTCAACAGATTGGTATCGGAATTACCTCGCCGTTACGGGTGCCTGCATGATGATAGAGCGGAGAGTATATGACGAAGTCGGAGGGTACAATGAAGCCTATCAATTGGCCTTCGGTGACGTCGAATTGTGTCTCCGTATCAGGCAGCATGGCTACCGTGTTGTGTATACTCCCTTTGCTCGTTTAATTCATCACGAAAGTGTTTCCCGAGGCCGATATATCCCCACGAACGATCTGATCGAAGGTTATGTGGATTTTAAGGCACTAATATCAGCTGGCGATCCATATTTCAACCCCAATCTGTCTTACGGGAATTCTGTACCCGAATTTGGGAGAAAAGTGGAAAATCGAATCGAATTTCTCCAGCGGATTATTGCTCGGAGACTTATTGTCGAATAATCAATCTTCACTTGGTTAACGGCAAACCCGTTGTACAATTGTCTCCAATCGGCCTGATTTGTGGGGAAAGCTCTGCCATGTTAGAAAGCTCACCACCTCATCCTTCTGATGTCTGTGGGGTTCTTGTTACTTTCAATCCATCGAGGGAACTTGGGAGCAACATTGACAACCTGTCTTCGATGATTCCACATGTCATCGTCGTCGATAATAACTCTCAAGTTAAGAATGTACGATGGATTGAGTCGATCAGATCGAGACGGATTGAAATGATTCGTAATCCACAAAACCTTGGTGTTGCCGCCGCGCTCAATCAGGGATTGCAGCGTGCCATTGACCTCGGTTACTCCTGGGCGCTCACGCTCGATCAAGACAGTCACCCGGCAGCCGACATGGTTGAACGACTTTGTGCGGCTCATCAACAGGCTCATGATCCAAATTGCATCGTCATCCTGGCGCCACGGATTGTCAATCGCGGCTTGGATAAGCCGACTTACTACCTGCGTAAACGCTTCGGACCCTTCTACGAACGAGTTTATTGCGATACGGGCATCCTCGAATCCGTCTCGACAGTGATTACTTCAGGATCGATGATCAATTTGAAGGTCTTCCTAGAATTGGGCGGATACCGTGAGGATTTCTTCATGGATCATGTCGACACCGAATTTTGCTTACGGGCTCTGAAGCGCGGCTATAAAATCAACGTCGCCTGCGAAGCGCGCTTGGATCATACCCTGGGTCAGCGAAGAGAAGTCCGGGTCCTTGGTTTACGATTGTATCCGACGTTTCATCCCCCCCAACGCTGGTATACCATCAGCCGGAATCGCCTCGTCATGATGCGTATGTATGCGTTAAGCTTTCCGCATTGGTTCACATATGAGATTGTCGCTTCGTTCTACACGCTGGCGCGGATGCTGTTGGCCGAAGACAACCGGCGGGAGAAGTTGCGCGCCATCTGGCGCGGATTGCTGGACGGTCTACGTGGCAGGATGGGGCAGGGATCATGATCTCGATCTCGATCGTAAGTCACGCACAAAACGCGATGGTGAACCGCTTGTTATCAGACCTGGCGGTCATCGAAACCCACGTCAATTATAAAATCATCGTCACGGAGAATATTCCCGGCGAGGTTGAGCTCCTTCATGCTGTCGCCGGGAAAGAGGTGCGTATAATCAGAAACGCAAGTCCACAAAGTTACGCGCGTAATCACAACAGTGCACTCATGCATGCAGATGGAGATTGTTTCTGCATCCTCAATCCCGATGTGCGCTTGATCCAACCGGTATTTGCAAAATTGCTGGCGCATATCGAAAGCGGCGAGGTGCAGATCGTCGCGCCGTTGGTTCTGGATTATATTGGGAATGCCCAGGATTCGTTTCGACGAATTCCGACTCCGGGCGTTTTGTTCCAGCGCAGGGTGCTGCACCAGAACCTGCATCCTCTGCCGTTTGTGCGGGGAGAGTTCGTATACCCGGATTGGATTGCAGGCATCTTCATGCTGATGCCCGCCTCAGATTTTCGGAGTCTGGGTGGTTTCGACGAGCGATATCGCATGTATTTCGAAGACGTCGATTTATGCGTTCGCGCGAGACTTGCCGGAAAGCGAATCGGCGTCGACACAAATGTGGTTATTCAACACGAAGCCCATCGATCGTCAAGAAGTTCGTGGAGACATTTTCTCTGGCACTTGTCGAGCGCGCTGCGCTTTTTCGCTTCTCCCGTATACCGGCAAATCCGTCGTTATTTGAACGAGACGGAACGATGATTGAGAACGAGATTCCGAAAATCGTCCGCAGCGTTCGGGATCGTTTACAATGTAGGGAAATAGCCTGGGGGCAGCAAGATTCGGGAGATTATTGAATCTATGGAAGTCGACAATCAGGCTGATCAGATACAGGTTGATGCGTCCATCTCGCGTCTCATTCGCAGGTGGCCCATACTCTTGGCGTTTGGCTTGTTAGGCGCCAGTATGGGGTTCGTGGTGAGTGCCGTTCAAAAGCCGCGCTACGAGGCTGAGGCGATGATGGGTATCAGCATCCAATACGGCGTTATCGAGCCACTCGAACTCGTCGTCGAGGATCGTGCCCAAAACCGGGTTGCGGACGTCATTCTTGCAGACAGCACGTTGATTCAGGTCCTGGGGGACATCCCAGAAGGCGTGCGGCAGGAACAAGGCTGGAACGAAGCCGCTGATTTACGGCAAGATCTCCGATTGGATCGAGGACTTACCTCCTGGGGTTTTGTTGTCAGGCATCGGGATCCCGTGCTCGCCGCCCAGATTTCTAATTTGTGGATGGAGATCAGTCTGGCAGAATTGGAACAAGCACAAGATCACGCCTGGCAGGCAGTGGCGCTCATGGGCGACGAGCCTTTCCATTTGGAGTGCAATCAGTTTCTGCTCACCTCTGAGCCTACTGAAACCTACGCTTGGCGCTGTGATTTAGACCCCATCACGCTGGATTCAGAAGCTCTCGCCGGTGAACTGCGGACCGAAATCACCCTCAGTCGTGGGATTCTTCCCGTGATTTCCTTCGAAGCCCTGAAAGCGGCGGAAACGCCGCAGACGCCGGTGCTTTACGGCCGGGGTGTACTGCTTCTGTCCGGCGCTTTCATCGGATTAATCGCGGGCGTATGGTTCGCCCTCGTGTTCCCTCGTAAAAACGCAGTTTAGGCTTACCCGCCAGAGGCATGTGGAAGTGATTGAGTTCCTGCAAAAGCGATATTCGACCTCCCAAGCCTATCAAAGCGCGACTTCGATTCTTTGGTATGCACTTCTCGTCACTATTCCAGTAACCAGCTTTCCCATGCTCGCCAAACTGACTGGGGGCAGCGAGGTCAGTCCATTGGCCGGCGCACCGCTATTACTCTTGGTGATAATTTGGCTAATACCTCGCTTCCTGAAAACACGGACGCTGCCCGCACTGTCTGTTCCTCTGCTGCTTTTCACGGCACTTGCCTTTCTTTCGATCTGTGCTTCGTTTTTCCTCGGAATTCGACCCTCGTTGAATCAAACGCCACTCTCGCGATCTCTACGCGGTTTCGCTACGCTGCTTGTAGGCAGCGCTTTTTACCTTGTGGCTGCTCAGATTCCGGATTCCAGAGAAAAAATCCGTAAGAGTTTGCAATGGCTCTACTTCGGAGCCGCCATTGCCTTGTTCTGGTCGACTCTGCAAACGTTTTATGTCTTGAACAACATGCGCTTGAATGTTACGAATCCGAACGAGGTGCCTCTTTGGATGAATTCCCTTCATCGGCAGTTTTCGACGCGCAGTTTATTCGCCCGTCGTGTCACGGGCATGGCTTTCGAACCTTCGTGGCTGGCCGATCAACTTGTAATCCTTTATTTACCGCTCTGGCTGGCGAGCGTCTTCGGACGCTACTCCGTTTTCTCGCAAAAGAAACGCATCCTTAGCGTTGAATTCGGTCTGGTACTCTGGGGATCTCTGATTCTCTTCATGTCTCAATCCAGGATCGGTTTTCTGAGTTACTTTGCGATCATCGGCGTCCTGGGAATTCTGGCCTTCCTGGCATTTCAACGGCTGTGGCTCGAACGACGAGTTCGTCACCGAGAGGCAAATGGCAAGGCGCCGCCAAGTTCGCGCGTAGTGCGCCTGTGGCGCATATTGGTTTGGACATCGCTCATCGTTATTATCGTGTGCGCCATTCTGGCCGTCGCATTGGTGCTCGTGCGCATCGATTCGCGCTACGCACGCATATTCGAAAATTGGTACGCCGACGATTTACTCAACAACGAGGATCCTGTGTATGTGATCGCCAACCAACTCATGTACGCCGAGCGAGTAGCGTATTGGGATGTCGGCTATAAGACATTCGCTCAACACCCGTTTCTCGGCGTCGGCATTGGTAATACGGGCTTTTTCTTTCTCGAAAATATGCCCGTGTTTGGTTCTCGTTTGCCGGAATTGATATCCATCATCAACGGCTGGGCCGAATTCCCGAACACAAAGAGCCTTTGGGTTCGTCTGTTGGCGGAAACGGGCATCATCGGATTTCTGACTTTCCTGACCTGGCTGGGACTTCACGCCGGCGCGGCGAAAGCGCTGTACAAAACCCGCAAGGATATACTTTCGACCCTGGGATTGGCAGGAATATTAATGCTTCTGGCACAACTCTTCGAGGGCTTTAGCCTGGATACATTTGCGCTGCCTCAGCTTTGGATCATCCTGGGGTTGGTTGCCGGTGGGTACGCATCACGGAATGAATACCTTGGGAACGGAACGACGAACGCATGAAGCCTGAAGTCTCTATTATCGTGCCCTGCTACAATGAAGAGAAGACCATTTCGTTGCTGCTGGAAGCGATCGATAACCAATCCTACGACCGAGCTGCAGTGGAGGTCGTCATCGCAGATGGTATGTCGACGGATGGCACACGTGCAAGGATCGATGAGTTCATCGCTGGGCACCCCGATCTGCGTATCCGCGTCGTAGAGAATGAAAAGCGGATCATTCCCGCAGGGATAAATCGTGCCATCGAAAACGCCAAGGGTGATATACTCGTCCGCCTCGATGCGCACGCCGCACCGGATCGGGAATACGTAGCGAGCTGTGTGGCTGCGCTGGAACGCACGAATGCTGCCAACGTCGGCGGAGTCTGGGACATCCGGCCTTCGGAAGACCGCTGGATGCCCCGTGCGATAGCAGTTGCCGCAGCACATCCATTGGGTGCTGGAGATGCACGCTACCGCACCGGAGGGAAGGCAGGCGAGACGGACACGGTGCCGTTTGGCGCCTTTCCTCGTCGTTGGGTAGAGAAAGTTGGCCCCTTCGAGGAAGATCTTGAGACGAACGAAGATTATGAATACAATGTGCGTTTGAAACGAGCTGGCGGAATGATCTATTTCGACCCTGAGATTCGCTCGACATATTACGCTCGCCCTGATTTCGTTTCTCTAGCAAAGCAATACGCCCGTTATGGCTTTTGGAAAGCACGCATGTTGTTGCGCTATCCCGCCTCTATTCGCTGGCGGCAGGTGATTCCCCCTGTGTTCGTCGGCGCTGTGGTCGTTTTGGGTTTGTTGGGCTTTGTCTTCAAGCCGGCCTGGTGGCTTTGGGGAAGCGCTGTTGGATCTTACCTCGTACTTACCCTCATTGGCGCATTGATCTCGGCACGCCGAAAACGAGATCCTGGCTTGCTGATCGGTTTTCCACTCGCGCTGTGGACGATGCATTTTAGCTGGGGCGGCGCTTTTATTTGGGGTATGCTTAACCATCGGGGAAGGAGAGGCGTTTAAAGGTGCAGGAATCACGAAAACGACATCGTGGATTGCGAACGGAAGAACGCCGCGCCATATTGATCCTCGGAGATTTACTCACCTCCTCACTGGCAACGTTTTTCGCTTTAGCGCTGTGGGCGCAGTTTGATTGGCTTGGGTTTTCCTGGGATTTCATCGTCGAACGCGCCTCCTGGTTTATCTTGCTGCCTCCAATTTGGGTCCTCTTAATGGCCAATCTGTATAACATGCAGCGAGCCGGATCCTGGCGAGAGACGGTGCGTGGAGTCCTGATTGCCGCTGCGGGCGGTGTAATTCTTTACCTGATTGTCTATTTTTCATTCGAGCCCGGATCTCTTCCCAGGCGAGGCGTGCTTTACTTTCTCGGTTTGGCCATCGGTGTGACGCTTCTATGGCGATGGGCGTATATACGGGTTTTTACTGCGCCGGCGTTCCTGCGACGCGTTTTCATCGTTGGCGCGGGCAACGCCGGTTGTACACTTTACAGCGCAATAAAGAGGATCGAGACCCCTCCATTTCAAACCTTGGGTTTCGTGGACGACGATGCTGATAAACAGGGTACGGAGATCGACGGCTTGCGCGTCATGGGGAATCACGCCAGCCTTCTCGAACTGATCGGCGAGCAGGCCGCAACCGATCTGATCGTCGCCATTCAGGGCCCGATGTCGGGCGAGATGTTCCAGGCACTCCTCGATGCACAGGAGCGCGGCATTCAGATCACACGTATGCCCGTGGCTTACGAAGAATTACTGGAACGTTTACCGATCCATCACCTGGAATCTGATTGGCTGTTGCGATCTTTCGTGGATGAATTGAGTGTTTCCAGTTTTTACTTACTCATCAAACGGTTGATCGATATCGCCGGAGGTTTGGTGGGGATCCTGATCTTTTGCCTCTCGTACCCCTGGATTGCACTGGCGATCCTCATGGAAAGCGGTAGGCCGATCCTCTTCACGCAAGAACGCTCGGGTCAGGGCGGCCGTTCTTTCAAGATCTTGAAGTATCGCACGATGTTTCAGGATGCTGAAGCAGATGGCGTCGCACGCTGGGCAGATGAAGACGACCCTCGAACGACTCGCGTCGGCATACTTTTACGTAAAACCCACTTGGATGAATTTCCGCAATTTCTCAACGTGCTGCTCGGAGATATGAGTCTCGTTGGACCTCGCCCCGAGCGGCCCGAATTGATCGCCGAACTGGAGAAGCAAATCCCCTTTTATCGCGCACGCTTGCTCGTAAAGCCGGGCATCGGTGGTTGGGCGCAGATAAACGGCGGGAAATTGGCCTCGGTGGAAGGATCGGCCGAAAAGATGGAATTCGACCTGTTCTATATTAAACATCGGGGCGTGTTGTTGGACCTTTGGATCGTTATTCGCACAATCGGCTCGATCATCGGTTTTAAAGGAGTGTAGTTTGACGCTTTCACTGGTAACCGGCGGCGCGGGTTTCATC
The DNA here is from genome assembly GCA_964475265.1 of uncultured Anaerolineaceae bacterium. Lineage (GTDB taxonomy): Bacteria > Chloroflexota > Anaerolineae > Anaerolineales > E44-bin32 > WVZH01. The sequence goes on from CAYYVY010000086.1 coordinate 11,776, forward strand.
GGATCCCATCTGGTGCAAGCGTTAATCGAACAGGGGGATACTGTCCGCGTGTTGGACGATCTCTCCACGGGTAAAAATGAGAATCTCGAGGGGCTTGCTGCTGAATTAACGATCGGGGACATAAGGGACGCGACTCTGGTCCGCCAGGTCTGTGAAGGGGTCGATCGCGTGTTTCATCTGGCAGCTTTGATTTCCGTGGCTGCTTCGATGAAAGAGCCGCTTCCCTTTTATGACGTCAATCTGCTGGGTTCAGTGAACGTCCTGTGGGCAGCCGCCAGGTCGGGAGTATCGCGCGTGGTGCTCGCCTCTTCAGCCGCCGTTTATGGGAACACGAGTGGTGTGGTGCACGAAGATACACAGAAGCATCCGCTGTCGCCCTACGCCGATTCCAAACTGGCGATGGAAGGCATGGCGCGCACGTTTTCGTCTGCCTATGCACTGCCGACCGTCGCCCTGCGGTTCTTCAACGTCTATGGTCCCAGACAGTCCCCCGATTCGCCTTATGCGGCTGTGATTCCGCTTTTTATCCAGGCCATGTCGAACGGCGAAGCCATAAAGATCGAAGGCGATGGAAAACAAAGCAGGGATTTCGTCTTCGTGGATGACATTGTGCGTGCCTTGTTGCTCGCTGCAGCGCGAGAGGAAGCGATCGGTGGCGTCTTCAACGTGGGCGGCGGACGTTCGGTCACGATACTCGAATTGACGCAAACCTTGCAGCGAATCATGCCCAAGGCGCCACCACCGGTCCATGTGGAACCTCGAGAAGGCGATATCCGGTATTCTGAAGCGAGTATTGAGCGAATCTGGACAGCGTTGGGATATCGCCCAAATACCGACTTGATCGATGGTTTGGGAATCACGGTACAATGGTTTCGGAATAAGGAGCGGAAATAGCATATGCGGCCCAAGCCGATTCTTCAGATACGCAATCGATATTTACTCGCTGTCGACTTGTTCTTGATCGTCACGTCGGTGCTGGCGAGTTTCGCCCTGCGTCTCGAATTGGGAGCCGCATTCATGAATTACCTCCCCTCAGCCTGGGTCATGGCAGTTGCTGCTTTGGCAGTCAAGCCGATTGTTTATTATCTTTTTGGTCTGTACCGGCGGTATTGGGTATATGCAAGCATCCGGGAGATGCGCTTGATCCTCTTCGCCACGTTGAGCGCTTCGGCGAGCGTGGCTATTGTGGTTTTACTCGTCGCTTCTGCCGGCGGCATACCCAGGGGGTTTCCACGCTCTGTGATTGGCATCGACTGGCTTCTGTCGTTATTCAGCGTCGGCGGCCTGCGTATTGTCGTACGTGTGCTGAGTGAAAGTGGCCAGGTGAGCCAAAAGACCGATGGTTTGGCAGGGGCACGGCGAGTCGTTATCGTAGGTGCGGGCGATGCCGGTGTGCTCGTCGTACGCGAAATGCAGCGCAATCCGCAATTGCACATGCTGCCTGTGGCCTTCGTCGATGATGATTCGGAGAAAATCGATAAAGAGATTCACGGCCTTCCGGTGGCGGGGCGTCTTGAAGAGCTGTTGTCGGTGGCGGATAAATTCTTCGCCCACGAAGTCGTGATTGCCATCCCCACGGCTCCCGGACACGTGGTGCGCCTG
>CAYYVY010000087.1:0-13359 GCA_964475265.1 uncultured Anaerolineaceae bacterium
GAGGGGACAACCCGCAGGTTCTCGAGCCCGGGATGACCTTCACCGTCGAGCCCGGGATCTATCTTCCCGGACGCGGCGGCGTGCGCATCGAGGACGACGTGCTGGTTACACCGGATGGCGTCGAAAGTCTCACCACGTTATCTCGCGACATGGAGGTCATTTCATGACGCAAATCATGAAAGGCGGTCAACCGTTCTTCATACCCGCCGGGAGCACCGGCTGCCTGCTCCTGCACGGATTTACCGGCACGCCCAACGAAATGCACTGGATGGGGGAGTATCTCAACGGCCGCGGTTTCACCGTACTCGCGCCGCGCCTCTTCGGCCACGGCACGCAGCTCGCTGACATGTATCGCGCACGCTGGCAGGACTGGGCCGCATCGGCAGAAGACGGTTACTATTTGCTCAAAGGCAGCTGCGATAAGATCGTCATCGTAGGATTGTCGATGGGAGGTGCATTATCGCTGCTCCTCTCCAGCTATCTGCCAGTGCTTGGCGTGATCGCTATGGCCGCACCGTACGAGATTCACGATTGGATGGTACGCAGGCTGCGAGCGATCCTGCCGATTCTCAGCCTCATCTACAAATCCAGAGCCAAAGGGCCATCCGGCATATTCGATCCGATGGCGGAGCAGGTGCACGTGGATTATGAAGGCTATCCCGTACGCGGCGGTTATGAGCTCCAAGGGTTGCTTGCGGAAATGCGCAGCGGCCTTCCCCGGCTCCATAAACCGCTACTGCTGATCAACTCCAAACTCGACGAAACCGTCCCTCCCGAGCATGCCCAGGCAATCTATGACACCGTGCCGGCCTCGGACAAGGAAATCCTGGTTCTAGAGGAAGGCGGACATGTGATCCCGCGTGACCTGGCGCGCCAGACGGCGTTCAAGGCTGCGGGAGATTTCGTCCAACATGTGACGAGTGGATCCGGATGAGCTACGTCCGGGCCGGCGCAGAACCCTTCTTCATTCCCGCCGGGGAAACGGGATGCTTGCTCACCCACGGTTTCACCGCCTCACCGCAAGAGGTGCGTGACCTGGGCGCACACCTGGCGCAGCAAGGCCTCACCGTCCTGGGCGTGCGGCTGTTCGCCCACGGCACAAAGCTCGAGGACATGAACCGCGCCCGCTGGACCGATTGGCTCGGCAGCATCGAGGACGGCTACCATCTGCTCGCGAGCCAGTGTGCACGTATCTTCTTCGTCGGCTCCTCCGTCGGCGGGTCGCTCTCGCTGATCCTGGCAACGCGCTTTCCCCCCGATGGCGTCGTGACGCTGGCCACACCCTTTCACCTGCCGCCCAACCCGCGCTTGAAGCGACTCAAGCCGATCCTGAAACCGTTGAGCTACCTGCTGCCCGCCATCGCCAAAGGACCCCCGGACTGGCACGATCCCCGGGCGCAAGACGAGCGTGTAGCCTACACAGGCTATCCGCTGCGAGCCATCCTCGAATTGGAGCGGCTGCTTGCCGCCATGCGATCGGCGCTTCCCAAAGTGCACGCCCCGGCGTTGTTGATGCACTCGAAGAACGATCGCTTTATCCCGCCAGAACACATGCCGCAGATCTACGAACGCCTGGGATCGGCCGACAAACGCATACTCTGGGTCGAGGACAGCAGCCATGTAATTACCTGTGACGCCGAACGGGAGGTGGTGTTTCAACACGTGACGGCGTTCATCCAACGCATCGTCGCATCACAATCGGAAGGAGTGAGAGATGAACCCGTGGCTTGAGTGGGGTATCCCGGTTATCAAATGGCTGCAGTCACTCGGGGAGTGGCTCGTCCTGCCCATGAGATTCTTCACCTACCTCGGCAACCAAGAATTCTACATCCTCGTCATGCCCACGATCCTGTGGTGCTTCGACGCCGTGCTGGGATTGCGCATCGGACTGCTCCTGCTCGCCAGCGGTTCCGTCAACAACATCTTGAAAGTGGTTTTCGGGTTTCCCCGCCCGTATTGGGTCAGCAAAGACATCAAAGCCTACGCCTGGCGGCCGACCTTTGGCCTGCCTTCGGGACACGCGCAGAACGCGTTGGCCATCTGGGGCGGATTGGCCGTATGGCTGCGAAAACGCTGGCTGACGGTTACTTGTATTCTGCTCATCCTGCTGATTTCCATCTCGCGGCTCTATTTGGGAGTGCACTTCCCGACAGACACCCTGGGAGGCTGGCTTTTGGGGGGAATCCTGCTGGCGCTCTTCGTTAAATGCGAAAAGCCGGTCACACAGCGGCTGCGCGCCTTGAAACCCGGCGTTCAGATCTCGATCGCCCTGCTTGTTTCGCTCGCTTTCATCGGACTCGGTCTGGGGGTCAATGTGTTGGCCGGCGAGCGCGCTGTCCCACAATCGTGGCACGAGACCGCACACCAGGCGCAGCCCGAGGGCTTGGTCGACCCGCTGTCCCTCGACGATCTGATCACCGCCAGCGGTGCCTTGTTCGGACTGGCTGCCGGGGGTGTGCTGTTGTTTCATTGGGGTGGGTTCAACGCGAGCGGCTCGTGGACACAACGCGCACAACGCTACTTCACGGGCATGCTCGGTATGCTCGTGCTCTTCGTCGGCCTCAAACTCATCTTCCCCGATGGCCAGGGCGTTCTGGAATACAGTTTACGCTTCGTGCGCTACGCCGCCGTCGCATTCTGGGCGGCATACGGGGCGCCGAGGTTGTTCGTCCGATTGGGGATGGCGTAGGAATCCCAGATTTTTTATTCGAAATTGTAGATAGTCACAGAATGGCGCTAGAGAGATTTCAATCCCGCCTACCCGGTTTCATCTCCCGCAGCAGGAACCAATGCCCCATGCGGTCGGCGGCTTTCTTCGGCGCACGGTCGTAGTACACGTCGAAGACGCGGCCATCCTCTACACGCACCCGAAAGAAGAACCGCCCCACACCCCACGAACCGCGGCGTTCGGCGACGCGCAGGTGCTCCTCAGACATGTTGCGGGCCATTTCACCCCGCCGGCGGGTATCGAACCACGCCGAGATCACTTCCGTCAGGTGCAGGGTTTCATCCCCCCAGATGATCGTGTCCGGAGCTTTGGGTTTTTTTCGCAATGTGGGAGGTTGATCGAAACTTACTTCGATCTCGTCGTCGATGAAGCGTACCGGAATCCAATCAGACTCCATGCGCCTCACCGAACTGCGTTATCCAGCGGCGCGTCGTCGCCGCCGTGTGGCACGCCAGACCCAACAAGGATAACAGCGTTCCCAGGCCGAAGATTGACAGGGAGAGAATGAAAAGTCCGACGACACAACGCGAAGCCCAAGGCATCCCCAGCCAAAGAGCCGCCAGGACTCCGGGCCAGGTAAGACCCAACACGAGAAACGGCCAGGCCACTTTTTGCGCCGCGACGGGCAAGGTTACTGGCGAGATTTTGTTGCTTCCGGGTGCGTGGAACCACAACAGCCGCACGTCTCCCAAGTCGAGGTAGGAGCCGAACCAGAGAACGTGCAAGCTGTTCACGATCGACCAAACCATGAGGAGTGCCGCGATCAAGCTCAATAGGATCAGGCTTAGCGGAGGTTTCTGCACCGTGACTCCTGTGAAGTACTGCGGGGAGGGAATACCCTCCCCGCAGTTATGGTTTCCGGATACTAATCGCTTTCTTCCTTGCCGAGTTCCTTCTGGCGAGCGGCGATGATCTCCTCGATGATGTGATGGGGCACGACTTCGTAATGGCTGAGGGAGGTGGTGTAGTATCCACGGCCGCCGGTAAACGAACGCAGATCGGTCGTGTAGCGCTGAATTTCCGCCAGGGGCACTTTGGCCGTGACCACGCTGCGGCCACGCTCCGTTTCCATCCCCTGCACGCGCGCCCTACGCGTGTTCAAATCGCCCAATACGTCGCCCATGTTGCTCTCGGGCACGATCACGCGTACGTCCATGATCGGTTCCAGCAGTACGGCGGCGGCATCGCGTATCGCCAATTTGAAAGCTTCGCGTCCGGCGATCTCGAATGCCACGGCCTTCGAATCTACGGGGTGTTCCTTACCGTCCGTAATCGCCACCTTGACCTTCTCGACCGGATAGCCGGCGAGCACACCCTGCTTCATCACGCCGCGCACGCCTTTCTCGATGGCGGGCATGTAACTGGTAGAAACCGCCCCACCGAAGACTTCGTTTACGAATTCGAACTTCTCGTCCTCCAGCGGCTCGACACGCATGTGGACTTCCGCGAACTGACCGGCGCCGCCCGTCTGCTTCTTGTGGCGATATTGTGAATTGCCTGCCTTGGTGATCGTTTCCCGGTAGGGCACTTTGGGAATTTCGGTGCCCAGCCCAACCTGGAACTTCGATTCCGCCTTTCGAATGGCGACGTCGATGTGTTGGTCTCCCATACCCTGCAGGATCGTTTGATTGGTGCTGGATTCCTGGTACCAGGACAGGGTGGGATCTTCTTCGCTCAAACGCGTCAGCGTGGGACTGATCTTGGTCGAATCGGCCTGCGTTTTCGGCGAAACGGCGACCGCATACAGCGCCGTGGGATATTCGGGCTGGGACAGCAGAATGGGATGTGCTTTGTCGCCGAGTGTGTCGCCGGTTCCCGTCTCACCCAACTTCGCCACCGTTCCGATGTCTCCGGCATGGAGCCGTTCGACGGGGAGCTGCTCCTTACCACATATAACGTGCAGGCTCCCCAAGCGCTCGTCTTCGTCGCGGCTGTGATTGTAAACCTTACGATCGCTGTCCAGGAGTCCCGAGTACACCCGCATGTAGGTGAGTTTCCCGACGAACGGATCGGCCGTCGTCTTCCACACGTAAACCGCCAGCGGGCCGTTATCCGACGCCGGGAGCGTCTCCTCCCCGGACTTACCTTTGGCGACTACCGGCTTGACATCTGCCGGTGAAGGGAAGAGATCGACCAGCGCTTCCAACAATGGCGCCGTGCCGATGTTTTCGGTCCCGGCAGCGACAAACACGGGCACGAAGCGGCCCGATTGAACGGCGCTTCGGAAGCCCCTGGCTACATCCTCAGCACTGAGCTCCGCACCGTCCAGGTATTTCTCCAACAAGGCGTCATCGCCCTCCGCCGCGGCTTCGACCAACATCATACGCGCTTCTTCAACGGCGTCGGCATACTCAGCGGGAATGTCTTCCGCTTTGGTTCCGTCGCCGGGGCGCGCTTTCATGCTGAAGAGATCGATGACACCCTTGAAATCCAGTTTTTCACCCAGAGGAAGTTGGACGGGAATGAAGGTGACATCGCTGGAGAGTTCCTGCACCGCCGCCAGCGCCGCTTGAAAATTGGCGTTCTCGCGGTTCATTTTGCTTATCACCACCAAGCGCGGCAGCTTGAACGTATCGCAGTAATCCCAGACCAATTCGGTCCCGACTTCCACACCGGCGACCGAATCCACGACGATCATGGCGCCATCCGCAACACGCAGCGCAGAGATGACTTCGCCGATGAAATCGGTGTAACCCGGTGTGTCCAGCAAATTGATCTTGTGCTCATTGAATTCGACCGGCAGAATGGACGTGGAGAGCGAGAGGCTGCGACGAATCTCTTCCTCCTCGAAGTCGGAGACCGTGTTGCCGTCTTCGACCCTGCCCATGCGGTTGATCACACCGGTCAGGAACAGCATTGCCTCTCCCAGGGAGGTCTTTCCTGCGCCACCGTGAGATACTAAGGCAACATTACGTATAAATTCCGTAGCATAATCTTTCATTCGATTGGGGCCCTTCCAACGAGGTTTCCTAACCCAGAGATTGTAAAGCACGAGGGGGTTGTTGTCAAAGATGTTACAATTTCATTCGTGAGTGTGAAGCAATGAAATTTATCAACCAACATTCATTTTTAATCTTCACAGGCGCGTGTCTATCTCTCGCAGCGTTGATTATTGGGGGCGGCGGCATAAGCACAGCACGTTTGCTGGTGCTCTTCGTGCTGGCGCTCGTGCTGGCTAGCCTCTATTTGATTTTCAATCCCAGCAGCAGCTCAGACCATCAGTTGCAGTCCAGGATCGCAAGCGGAAAACCGGTGCTGCTCGAATTCCAGAGCCGATTTTGAATGGCCTGCATGGCCATGAAACCCATCGTGAGTGGGCTCGAAACCAAATTTCAGCCTGATGTCGATGTGATCCATTTAGACGTACAAAACCCCGAATCCCGAGGCTTCATGGAACAGTACGGCTTTGAATACACGCCCACATTTATTCTGCTCGATGGCGCTGGAAACGAGCACTGGCGCAGCGTCGGCACATTAAACATGGCTTCCCTGCGCAGCGCACTCCGGAAATTGTTGTGATCCGGCAAATCCTGTTTGAACTCTGGTACCTGATCCGCCGTACACCCTGGGACAGCGGAATCTCACCTCCAGAATTAATGGCTTTTCTCGATTCTCATCCGCCAGGCCGCGCCCTCGATTTGGGCTGCGGCACCGGCACAAACGCCATCACCATGACGAAGCGTGGTTGGCAGGTCGTGGCAGTAGACCTATCGATACTCGCTATACGGCGCGCTTCCAGGAAAGCGCGCAAAGCAGGTTTATCCATAGACTTTCGACAGGACAATGTAACCGCGCTGCAGGATATCGGAGCACCCTTCGATCTCGCCCTGGACATCGGCTGCTTTCACAGTTTGCCGCAAACGGCAAGAGTGAGGTACGCCGCCAATCTCAAACGCTGGTTAAAAGCGGGAAGCACATACTTGCTCTATTCATGGCTGCGGGATGAGGATGAATCCCAGAACAATCCGCCAAACGAAGCCGATATCCTGGGGCTGTTCTCTCCGGAATTCCAATGCCGCGACGTTGCCCACGGTAAAGAACTGAAAATGACCTCGGCGTGGTTCAACTTTCAACGGGCGACATAATGGCACGCGTGTTGATGCTCTTCCTCGATGGCGTCGGGCTGCAAAACGATGACCCAAAACATAATCCCTTTACCGCCGCACGCATGCCGGCATTGGCCGACTTGTTGGAAGGGCGCAGATTACTGCTTGACTCGACTCCCTTTACCGGCGAGCGAGCGACGCTTCTCGCCGTCGACGCATGCTTGGGCGTCTCCGGGCTGCCGCAATCCGCCACCGGTCAAGCCTGCCTGCTCACGGGCCGGAACGTTTCTGCGGAAATCGGCATGCACTACGGGCCCAAACCAAATCCAGCAATTCGCAACATCCTCACGGCGGACAATCTGTTCGCCATGATTCGCCGCAAAGCTTCGCGGGCGGCGCTGCTCAACGCCTATCCGCCTCGCTATTTCGAAGCCATTCAATCCGGCCACCGCCTGTATTCCGCGATTCCCTTCGCCGTCACCGCGGCCGGATTCGACTTGATGACCGACGAGGATCTCCGCAACGGAAAGGCAATGTCGGCCGATTTCACCGGCGCCGGCTGGGTTGCACGACCCGATTTCCCTCCTGCGCCGGTCTACACACCCGCCGAAGCCGGCGAATTGCTGGCTTCCATCTCCCAGACCTATGCGCTCTCCTGGTTCGACTATTGGCCCACAGACTACGCCGGCCACCGTGCCTCACTCGATGAAGCCGTCGAACTTCTGGAAACCTTCGACTCCGTGCTGGCTGGCCTCGTCTCAGCCTGGAAGAATCGTGCGGACTTGATCGTGCTCACCTCCGATCACGGCAACCTGGAAGATCTCAGCGTGCGCGGCCATACCCGCAATCCCGTGCCTGCCCTTCTCATCGGACCAGCGAATCTTCGCAGGCGATTCGCCGCCGATTTGCACGACCTGACGGATTTCGCAGACGCCATCATGACCACGATTTTCCGGCTCGAACGTGAGGCCTCCCAAAGTACTTGACATGATTCATCCGAAAAGGATAGTATCGAATACCAGGCTGTTCAGACGATCGTCTATGCAAGGAATGAAGTGGGACCCGACAGGCATATGAGTGAGACGGAAAGACGGACGAAACAAGCAACATCCCAACCAGCTTACCAGACCCTGGATGTTCCCATCCAGGGCATGGACTGCGTCGAATGCACCAGGCACGTCGAGCGAGCCATTTCCGATCTCGCCGGAGTCGTTAGCGTAGAAGTGCTTTTGGGAGCGGAACGCGCCGTCGTTCGTTTGAATCCCGACCAGGTCGGCATTTCCGACCTGCGAGTAGCGGTCGAGAATGCCGGTTATCGTGTGCCCGCTCCGGAAACTGCGCTGGCAGAGCGGAGCGCGGCGCAATACGCCCGGCGAATACTCACCCTGCTTTTCGGCGTTTTTGCCATCCTGATTTTCGTCGTTGTAATCGGTGAATGGCTCGGTTTGCTGGAATCGGTCAGCCGCCTGATCCCCTGGCAGCTCGGCCTGACCATCATCCTGCTCGGGGGTTACCCGGTCTTTCTCAACGTCCTTCGCGCCGTACGCCGCAAGGAAGTTATCGCCCACACGTTGATGACCGTGGGGGTGATCGCCGCGGTCATCGTCGGGGAATGGGCCACCGCAGCGGTCGTTGTTTTCTTCATGCGCGTCGGAGATTTCGTCGAACGCTACACCTCCGATCGAGCGCGCCATGCGATCCGGGACCTTACCGCTCTATCTCCTCAGAAAGCACGGATCCTACGTCAGGGAGACGAAGTCGAAGTGCCGATCGAGGAGGTGAACGTCGGTGACCTGGTCATCGTGAGGCCGGGTGAGAAAATCCCCGTGGACGGGGAAGTCGTCGCCGGCCAGGCGACCGTGGATCAGGCAAGCATCACCGGTGAATCGATGCCCGTGGAGGTGGAAACCGGTTCCCAGGTCTATGCCGCCACGATCGCCACACTGGGGAATCTACGCATCCACACCCGGCGCATCGGCCCGGCTTCGACCTTCGGGCGCGTGATCAAATTGGTCGAGGAAGCAGAAAGTCGTCGCGGCGGGGTTCAACGCACCGCGGATCGTTTCTCCAGCTACTTTCTCCCCCTCGTTGCGGGGATCGCCGCGCTCACTTTTCTTATCGGGAGAGATCCCCTGGCCACGGCTGCCGTGCTGGTCGTCGCCTGTTCTTGTTCCTTTGCCCTGGCGACACCGATCGCCATGTTGGCGTCTATCGGCGCCAGCGCACGCCGCGGTCTGCTGATCAAGGGCGGAAAACATCTCGAATCGCTGGCACAAGCCCACACCGTGCTCATCGACAAAACCGGTACGCTTACCCTCGGCGAACCGCAGATCACGGACGTCATTCCGCTGGGAGAAATTTCCGAGGACGACCTATTGAGCCTTGCGGCCAGCGCCGAACGCTATTCCGAGCATCCGCTTGCCGAAGCCGTCCGTCTGGCTGCGTTCCACCGCGGCTGTATGATACAAGAACCTGAAAGATTCGAAGCTGCGCCCGGGATTGGCGTGCTTGCCTGGATTGATTCCCACGAAATAAAAGTCGGAAATCGCCGCTCGTTACCCGATACGTCCCTGCCCGCGTTGGTCCTGGAAAAAGAGAGGCAAGGAAAAACGCTGCTCCTGGTCACGCGAGACGGCGAACTGCTCGGCGCACTGGCAGCAGCGGACACCCCGCGCGCGGATGTTCCAAAGGCGATAAGCGAACTCAAGCGCCTCGGCGTCGATGAGCTGGTATTGATATCCGGCGACAATCGCTACGCCACCGCAAATCTCGCCCACAAATTGGGCGTCGACTTCCACGCTGAACTCCTTCCCGAGGACAAGATCGCCATAGTCAGGCGCTATCAGGATCAGGGACGCACCGTCGTCATGATTGGAGACGGCGTGAACGACGCTCCGGCCCTTGCGCAAGCCGATGTCGGCATCGCCATGGGTGCCGTGGGAAGCGATGTCGCCATCGAAGCAGCCCACATCGCCCTGATGCGCGAGGATTGGATGCACATTCCGCTGCTCTTTCGCATCGCCCGACGGACCATGTCTGTGGTTAAACTGAATATCGGCTTCACACTGATTTACAACCTCGTCGGCCTGACCCTCGCCGCGTGGGGAATTCTTCCGCCCATCCTTGCTGCTGCCGCACAGTCCATCCCCGACCTGGGAATTTTGGCCAATTCCTCAAGGCTGCTGCATCAAGCAAAGCAGGATACCTAACGTCCAGCGGCGAGCGGCGACTTTGCGTCGGAAACGCCCCAAATACTGTTCTCTCCTTTCGGACGGTGAACTCGTTGGCCGAAGATTGCCAACTCTTGCTATACTTCACATTAACAGAAATCGAAGCGTGGTATGGCTAGAGGAAGCACATGCAGATTCGTCTGACGGAAAACGAGAAGAAAACACTGCTGCGCCTTGCACGCGAGGCGATCGAGACCGCTGTAGAGTCATCTCACGCAGCGACGCTTGACCTGGATTCCTTACCCCCTGCATTGCGCCAACCGATGGCGACCTTCGTAACCCTGTACAACGGTGACCAACTGCGCGGCTGTATCGGAGGTCTCACAGCGGAATACGCGCTGGCCGAGGACGTGCGCATCCACGCCGCTGCTGCAGCGACGAAAGATTTCCGCTTTCCCCCCATTCGAGCCGATGAAATCCCTCAATTGAAGATCGAAATTTCCGTTCTTTCCACGCCAGAGCCATTGGATTACCAGGATGCTGAAGATCTGCTGGGCAAGCTCCAACCGGGTGTGGACGGAGTGATCCTGCAACAAGGCAACCGCCGTGCCACGTTTCTTCCACAGGTGTGGAAGAAAATCCCCGATCCAGAGCATTTTCTGGGAATGCTCTGTGAAAAAGCCTTTCTCCCATCCAACGCTTGGAAATCAGGGAAACTGCAGGTTCTGACGTATCATGTGCTGCCGATCTGCGAAACTGACCCGCAGGATGAATAGATCCGAGACCCTTACTGCCAGGTCCGCTACCCAAAAAACCGTAGTACGATCACCCCATACCGATGCATTACCGCTCCATTGATAATCGGGATGGCGAGCGCTACCAACTTGTATTGCGCTGGCGGAGGAATCAGGACGATCGTCGACACGGAAGGGCCATCGTGCGTCGTAAAGGATTGAAAATTTTCCCGCGAAAAAGCGCGAAATATCTGCTGGCTTCTACGTTGATCGTGCTCGCCGGCGTGGGCGTGATCTCGCTTTTATACGTCGCCCCACGTTTGCAGATTGAAATCGCCCTGTACGCGACTGAGCGCTCGGCGGCAAATGCCGTGTCCGCCCCGTCAACCACTGGAACAGCTGCCAGTGGTGTCGTCGAAGAGGATTCCACGACGAAAAGCGCCTCCCCGGAACCGACCAGGAGTCCGAGCCGCACATCATCACCGCTGTATTCGCCGAGCAGCAGCCCCACAGCCTCCGCGACTGCGACCACAACCGAAACAGTCTCCCAGACCCCAACCGTGTATGTTCCCGTCTATCCAACGAAGACGGCGACCCAGCCGTTCACCCCGACGAACACGCACACGCGAACCCTCACCGCCGCACCGCCGCCTGCAGCGACACCAACTCCGACGCCGGAACACACGTCATCGGCCGCATCACCTCAGCCCGCAACCGCCACGCCCACGGCCCCAACGACTTCCTGTTCGCTCAGCGGGAACAGCGCGTACGAAGCGACGCTCTTGAACCTCATCAACCAGGCACGCAGCGATCACGGGCTCGACTCCCTTACCCTGCGCAGTCCCTTGACCGCAGCAGCCCGCGGTCACAGCGCGGACATGGCCTGTAACAACTTCATCTCTCACACCGGCTCGGACGGCTCCAGACCCGCCGACAGAGTTGCAGCCCAGGGCTATTCATTTACGTGGATCGGAGAGAATATATATGCCGGAGGCGATTCTTACAACGCTCCCGAGCAAGCTTTTGCGTGGTGGATGAACAGCACACCCCATCGCGAAAACATCCTGGGAGCCAATTATCAGTCGATCGGCATCGGATATCAATACAACCCGGATGGTCAATACGAAGGCTGCTTCACGCTCGTTTTTACCCGTCCTTGAACGGCGATATGCCCCACACTTCGCAAATTTGTGCACTGAGCGTCAAGGCGTGACAGATTAAAAAAAAAGCCGACAAACCCGGCTTTGAATAGTTGACATCAAGATCTGTTGAGATGGGGATAAGTATTGGCGTCGATTAGGATCTTGCTTGCTTCTCGACGGTGCGGACAAGAATTTGGCGCACAACCTCCAGCGGCAGATCCGTAAGACGCTTGAAACGCACACAGCTCTTGCCGACGTCCAGTTTTCCCAGCTGTTTTCGATGCTCTTCGACGAGTCCCGTATCCAGGTAGAGACTCATGTAGTGCTTCTGCGAGGCAAAGGAACAAACCACCTCATCCATCTCGTAGGTCGGCATGCGGTAGCGCATCGTTTCCCGCGCTTCAAGAAGCGCATCCCGCACGAGAATCCGAAGCGCAGTCAGCGCCGCTGCGCGATCCGATGGGAGTGCCTGAATATAGGTGTCGACTTCCCGGTTTTCCTGCATGCAGACTGCCCCTCGCGCCATTTCTGGCGGAGATGATGCCTGCGGCCCGCTCCTTTCTCGTTAATCAGATAGCTACATTTGCTCGAAATGCACGGTATTCAGGATAAAAATCGTCGCCTGTCGTTGTCCAGATTCCTGTGACTCAGAACGGGTTTCACGAATCAACGCAATGGCCTCATCCACCCTTTCCTGTTGCAGGCCGATGAGAAGCGTTGTGTTGCCCCGCCGGAGAAAACCACCCGTCGACGCCACCCGTGTGACGCCGAACTCTCCTTCGATGAGCGCATCGACCGCTCGATCGGCATCTTTATCGTCCAGGATCACAATCATCAATTTCACCTTAGATCACCTCACACTGCTCAACATCGAATACGAAGACCGTTGCCCCGTGCACTTCGATTTGCTTCGGCTTCGCCGCCTGATCGGGCACGTTTTCGAAAGGTGCCGACAGATATTCCACGCTACCACGAGTGGCTTCCCGCAGCACTTTAATCGTGCTTTCCAATTCACCTTCCGGGATGCCCACAAGCAGCAGATGATTCGTCCGACGCAGGAATCCGCCCTTGCTGCGAACCCGGGTGGTAAGCACGCCCCGCGCCCTGAGCGCATCGGTAACCGCTTCAAGGTCTCCTTCCTGGATCACGACCATCAGCAATTGGCAGACCTCTTGATGCAGGTAACTCTGGTGGGCACGATCGGTCCAAGCTGCACTGCTGGATTCCATAGCTTCGTCGACCTCGGCGATCAGGCTCTCGTAGGTCACGTCCGAAATAATGCCGTCCCGCCGTAAAGTCGCCAACGTACCCCGTTGTGTTCGCAGCATCTCTCGCCGCGCACTGATCAATTCTTGCGCTTCAATGTCCGGTGTATCGTGAAGGATCTCTTGAACAGCCATCGTTAGATTTTTGACCCGCTGCTCAAGCATGGGCTGCAGATATTCCCAGGTGTGTTCCGAAATCAACCCATTCTTACTTAGCACTTGAATGCGCTCGTATCCCGCACGTTCCGCGAGCGCTCTCGCTTGTCGGCGTTCA
>CAYYVY010000088.1:0-13012 GCA_964475265.1 uncultured Anaerolineaceae bacterium
GCACACGATGACTATTTATTCAACTCGCTTTTACACCACTTTATGAGACATTATCGCATCAAGCACCATCAGGCGATAATTAAGAACAAACTCGCCGAGATGCTGAGATAAAAAGGAGTTCATAAATATTATCAAGTTCGAACATCTTACACATGCCTTAATTGATGAGGCATCAAATTATCTACCAATAATTCATTGTCTATTGAAGTTCTTGATCCAATGAACAACGCTCGAGTCAAGCGCGTACCAGATGCAGGCTTGGTCCAATCAATCGGAAATTGGTCATGATTGGGTTGTGTTGTTGGAATGTAGACATTTTCGAAGTGCTTTCTTAATTCATGGACAATCCATGGGCGTGTAGGCCTACACCCATAACCAGTATAGGACTGACTGGGGTTTATCTTGATTTCCTGCACTGGATGAATACTCATCTCATCTCCAAATGAAACACACGTTTCTAAGATCAAGAACTCCTTACACACGCCTGCCATATATTCGATCGCGGAGCCAGGATCAGAAAGGTGATACAACAAGCCATAACAATGAACAATATCAAAAGGTGCATCTCCAAGGGCATGAGGGTTCTCCAGATCTAGTATGCGCACATTCGTTTGTGGATATCTATGTCGAATGTATCTGACATTGGATTTCCGCACCTCTGTAATTGTGACCCGACAACCACGATCTAAAAAATAATGCGAAAGATCTCCGATCCCAGCTCCGAGTTCAAGAACTGATTTCCCTGCCACTGGTATTTGAAGACTATTAAAATGTTCAAGCCTACGCGCGTTAAGGCGCAGATACTCATCATTATGAAACACAGCTTCTTGAGGGAGGTACCAAATGTGGAATATTGCATCTCTTATGATTTTCTTTACTCTTTTGTAGTCCATCATCTATCCAATACAACTCCATTATCATACGATAATTTATACGTATGATTTGAGAAATCTTGATGTATGCGTTTTGCTTCTAAAAGTGCTGATGAATATTGGTTTGAAAGGACTTCCTTTTTCCATGCAGCTCTTATTATTTTACGCTGATCATAAGGCCTTCCAACCATTTTTTCCAAATTTGAGTTTCCCAACTTCATGGATTTAAAGAAACTATCGATCCGTGTAAAACAGCGATCGACATTATCCTTTGTATGTTTGAAGATCGAAAATGAAGTCCCGAAATGTGTGTTTATACGACGAATTGTTAGCCCAAAATCGTCTATAATATCACGAAAATCGGCCACGACAAACCCCCGTCGAAAAGGAAAAATCGTTCTGTAATAGCGGATATATTCTATCAAGGCTTGCCTAACAGACAAATAACCCTCATAAACTAAAAACGAGGTGATCGCATCCACCGGGCTCCGTATGAGAATAAGCGTAGGGATATCGTGCTTCACAGCCCACATGATTTGAGCAGGAGCATGTAAGTGGTGACCAATTCGTACTTCACGTTGTTGGGCTTCTTGGAAGGCTACAACAGCGAAAGTGTTCCCAGATCGAGGATAACCCTCTATTACGATTTCTGTGCTCTCGTCAACAGCCTTTTGATTTCGCTTTCCTCGAAGTTTAATTAGCGGCAAGTAGATCATTGGATACTTCGCCAGCAAACAGCGTATGTCCCATTTCAAGCGCAGCATGGAGGTCATCAGGTGGCTGTGTTGGTCATTTACTTCGTTTTGCATACGCCTCTGCATTCCAATCATCATTATCTTGTTCGATATAAACCGAACGGGTTACATTTAACACACCAGAAAACGTGCTGTTTATCTCGACAATTACAGTGATTATAACGAAGTCCAATAACGACCCAAAGGTACTCAAAAAAATCGCAATTTTTTGAAATTCTCGTGAAGCCGTCTAAGGAATTCTCGATCCTCAACATCCAAACCCTGTACTAGAAGAATTACGAGAAATAGAAACAAAGAAATGCTGGCATTACAAATCAACTTGATAATCGGTGAAAATTGAAAGAAAAAGTTGAATATGAACAATAGCAATGCAGTAATACATGCAGCTAGTAAACCTTTATAAATCCTACGATCGTATGGCCATAAACCCAGATCTCTGTGGACTACTATTAGTCCTCCAATAAATAAACCGACGATCGAAATTGCATTAGAAATGGCGCCCCCTACGAAGCCAAATTCGGGAATGAGCAGCATGGAAACGACTAAATTACACAAAAAAGCACATATGGATATCTTCAACCATTTTGTTTGGTGTCCGGTCATAATGAGAAGAACACCAACAGATCCTGTACTTGTATTTACCATTTGTGCTATCGCAAGAATAATAAGCGGTTTCGCTCCCGAGGAATATCCCTTATCGATAAGGACAATCATGATCTCCCGCGGCACAAAACAAATGATCAAAAAAAACGGCAGGCTTGCATAGATCGCCCATTTTGTGCTGATCTTGTAAAGTTCATTAAGCCGGCTTAATTTATCATGACTGTAAAGATCCGCAATCATCGGGGATAAAATTGCATTTAACGCATTGAGAATAAGGCCAAACAATGTGGATAGCTGCGATGCCGCTTGATAGATGCCCATTTTAACAAGTGGAAGGAATATTCCAACAAAAAAGCGATCAACCCAAAAAGTAAATGTTGCAAATAAACGTGAAAGCGAAGTCAGGATCGAATACCCGATCATCTCTCGTGCAACCGAGATCGGCTTGACCATCGAAGAAAAAACCTCCGGAAACAATCTTCGCACGAAGATCACTGCGAAAACCAAAGCTACACAATAGGAGATTATCAGCGCGCCAATTGCACCCAGTAGCCCCAGACCTAAGATAAATGATATGCTGATCAGCACAAGATTCATTACCGGTTGCATGAGATCTTGCGCGATAATCGAAAACTGCATGCGTTTCGATACGCGAGTAGCCGCAGCTGCCACTTGTAATCCTGCCGATATCGAAAATGTCGGTACAAACCAACGGATAACTATCGTCAGCTCCGATTTATCAAACAGATGAGTCGCCACAAACGGAGCCGCCAGATAAAGCATGATCCCGATAATGGACCCTGACCCTAACGCGAGTAAAAAAGCTTGGAAAAGCACACCTTTTAACCTCGCTAGATTAGCTCTCGTTTCGGGGGTGGCATATCGAATGACACCTTCCTCTAAACCTAATGAAGCAACGCGCTCTCCCATCAATATCATCGTCCAGCCGATCGCATACAATCCAAATAACTCGGGCCCAAGTATTCTCGCCAATACCAACTGGCCGATCAGAACAAAACCACGTCCAATCACACGACCGATTAGGGCGATACCGGCGCCCTTGGCGAGTATCGTAACATCATTATTTCTTTCTGTCGGAATATCTATCGATTGCATAATCGTTTCACGAAAATGATGTTTTGTTCATGCAGTGCCGGCCAAAATCGTCCAATCATATGTGAAGCAGATAGATGACCAATTTCGAGCCTGATCACGCGAAGGAATAAGAAATAACGGTTTCATGTAAATATTCACTGGCGAAGCACCGTTTGACTTCCTTTGAATTCCAAAGGCGACATTTACCATTCCAAATGATCTTCCAAGAATAGAGGGAGATATGAAAATGCAGGGAAGTATGCACAGATAATAGCCAATAATCCGTTTTACCCGTCCGCTTGGCCTTTCTCGATCTCTATTTTCCTGAGACGATAGTTAACATCTTCAGTTAGGCGTCGATTCCTGGCGATGAGATCTGCCAGCATTCCAAGCAGGAATATCATAAACCCCAATACGAGCAGAATTGAGGCGACAATCAGGGATTGAACATGCCCAGCGCCTTTTGCAGAAATGAGGTAATAACCAAAACGGAGTAAAAGAACAGATCCTGCCAATGCTGGAAGAAGACCAATCGTTATAAACACTCGTAAAGCCTCATACATAAGGAATATTCTTACTATCGTAACCGTGGATCGGATCACGTATCGAGGAATGCTCTTAATAAGATGCGATTCACGAAGTTTTTCATTCGTCTTAATTGGAACTGACGTGAGGATGATCCCCTTTTTCCCGGCCTGAATGATCGTTTCGAGAGTGTAGGTATAATTTGAAAAAATGACCAACTTCAATGCGGCATCGCGTGAGATCGCTCTGAAACCGCTGGTTGCATCGGGAATGTCTGTACCCGAAGCCCATCGCACTACCCAGCTGCCTGCTTTTTGTAGAAGTTTCTTTAACGCCGAAAAATGTGCAATCGTATCGGTTAGTCGATCACCGATTACATATTCTGCTTCACCGTTCAATATCGGACGCACAATATCCTCAACACACTCTCCGCAGTACTGATTGTCGCCATCCGTATTTACGATAACATCAGCACCCAGCTTCAATGCTTCTTCCAGACCTACTGAGAACGCGTACGCCAAGCCGCGATTGCGCGGTATTCGACAAACGTGATCTACACCAGATGAACGTGCAACATCCGCGGTGTTATCCGTGCTTCCATCATCAATAACCAATAACTCAATCGAATCGAAGCCATCAATGGATTGGGGCAAATCACGGATGGTTTGCGGTAACGTTTCGGATTCGTTATAGCAGGGAATTTGAATAATTAGCTTCATATTTTCCATCCAGTAAAAACTCAAAACCGATATGCGATTTGAAGCTCGCACTATGCATCTTAATTTACATCCTTCTCATCCGGGAAGGAAAGATCACTATTGTGATCCTTGAATAAGTTACGAAATAAGAACGGTAACAATACGACTGCCATCATTGTAATAGGCATAATTTGGCGAGAAAAAGATCGCGAAAGCCAACTGACAAAATTTTCAGAGTGATCTGGGTAAGAATTATATGAAGCGACGTAGAAAACCAACGCAGTCGATGCAGCATATGCAATTATGCCCCCAAAAAGTGCGAAGGTCTCAGGATTAATTCTCGGTCGAAGGTTTTTCCAACCAACCACAAGGCCAATTATTACGAGTGGATATACCAGACCCCACCTCGATAAATCCAATATTTGACGCCAAAAATTGTTAAGAATTACTCCGATGGCAGGCAAGTTGAACCAACCGGATGTGATGCCAAGGCTGCTTTTTTGAACAGCAGATTCAATCGCCGTTCCTGTAAAACCGTACAGTCGGAAAAACAATAGCCAGATAATGGTGATTGCCAAAAAAGGAGAGACCCAGCTAAACGGATAGATCTTTCCTCGTTTTGCTAACCATCGAGCCATGATAATGGCCAAGTAAGCGACCACGGAGTACATTGAAGCCTCAACGCGAGTCCAACTTGCAAGTCCCAATAAAAATCCACTTACTAGCTGAGCTTTTCGATTGTCTTTAAATACACCCTCCACACCCCAGAGAAATCCCAGCGTTAGATAACTGGCTGTAGGAAGGTTTGCATAGCCAATGGTCGCGTGGAAGAACATCAAAGGAACTGTCCAAAAAATTACCTGGGAATAATTTGCGAATTTCTCACGAATCCCATGCGCTCGCCAAAAGTGATAGGCACCCATCACTGCGCAGGCGAAGAGTAGTGGAAAGATCATTTTGGAACCCGGAAGGACATCCCCATCGAGAAAATGAAAATGTGCGATCAGCAATGACAGATTCAGCGGGTAGGTTAAACTCCCCGACCCCCACGTCCCAGGAGCAAAAATCGAATTATCAATGCTGATTCCATAGCCGCGCATACTCCAAATCGCCATTGCATCCCAAGTAGAATAGGATCGACCCACAGCAATGACAATCGCGAGTATCAAAATCCCAATAAAAATAGTGGGTGTGAGAAAATATTTCACATTACGATCGGATAGGTTTTTTCGAAGCGAACGCCAACAGGGGATACTTTCCTTTCGGAATCGTCCAATTTTTAAGCCGATGAGAATGAGTGTCGTGGTACCGATGAGGTAGGCAATAATAGAAGTGGTAGGAAAAATATTGAGACCCATCCATCCAAGCGAGAAAATCAACCAAGTAAGAACGCCACCACCAAGAGGGAAGGCAAGACTTAAATAAGCCAACGTATTAGATGGGGATAGAACAACGTAAACGATCAAAGCGCCAAATACACTTATGGCAAATAGAATGAATAAATCAAGTAAGACTGCAGCAATCATCTTAATTAGTCTCCTTGATTAAATGATGGATGAGCAGGAATGTAGACCCCGCGATAAAAGTGATCTGGATCAAATGGAACGAACTCCTTGAATTGGCTAATGAGCTTATCAGGAGGAAATTCACCAACAGCCAATACATACGTATCCTCTTTCGAAAAAGCGGGTATACATTCCTCGATGGGACGCCCTGAGGCACAATTGATAATCTTCCTTGGATGTAAATAATACTCCATGATCCCTTCATGGCCTGTTTCGCCCCCAACCATTCCGGTCGTGATGATAACAGTCGCATCCTCAGGAATTTGTTCCCAGAGAAAGGCCATGTATTCTGAAAACCGATTGCCAGATGCATATACCGCGCTACGCTCAAGCGCAGGGTGACCTGCTAGTCGATAAACACGTTTCAGCCAAAGGAATGCATAGCCATCAAATACAAGATAGCATTGAATAATTATTACAATACCTAGCAGAAGATATCGCCAATCAGGTAGATTACTCCAGAGTCTCATCCGGCGAATTCTGGAGATTAAATTCTTATTAATCTTCTCATTCATAGGATTTTAGACTTGTCCGATGCATTCCATACACTACGTGTGGCATTGCCGTTCATATATACATTCCTTTGTCCCGTTAATTCAGAAAATGATATTTTATGGATTTAATTCCTGCAAATCGCCGGTCGTGATGAATACCACCCGCTCGGCGATATTGGTTACGCGGTCCCCGATTCGTTCGAGGTTGTGAGCACACCACATCAGAAACGTCGCCCGTTCGACGCTTCCCGGTTTATCGGCCATGATCTCGACCAATTCATCGAACACGGCCCGGTAGAGTTGATCCATTTCGTCGTCGCGATCGGCGATTTCCCGCGCCAGCTGCGCATCCCGTTTTACGTAGGCGTCCAGGATTGCCGCCAGCATTTCTTTGGCCAACTTCGCCATGCGCGGCACATCGATCAACGGTTTCAGCAACGGCTCATCGCCCATCAGAATCACGGTCTTGGCAATTCCCGAGGCATGATCGGCCATGCGCTCCAGATCGACGACGATGCTCATCGTCGCCATTACCGCGCGCAGATCAGAGGCGGCTGGCTGCTGCGTGGCAATCAACGCCAGGCAGGATTCTTCGATTTGGTAGCGTAATGTATTGACTTTATCATCATCATCGATCACCTGCTGGGCGAGAACTTGATCGCGTTTTTGAAGACTTTCCAAAGCCCTCGTGATGGCTTCTTCCACCATCCTGCCCAGGCGTAGAATGTCCTCTTGAACGTTCAAAAAAGCACGATCGTATGTAGCACGCAAACTTAGTGGCATGATTCGCCTCCCTCACCGCGCCGAACTACCCTACGCGGCCTGTCACATAGGCCTCTGTGCGTTCTTCCTCCGGTCGAGTAAAAATCTTCGGCGTCTCACCGAACTCCACCAATTCGCCCAACCAGAATAATCCCGTTTTATCCGAAACCCGCGCCGCTTGCTGCATGTTGTGCGTCACAATCACGATGGTGTACAGCTCTTTGAGTTGACGTACCAGGTTCTCGATCTCCAACGTAGCAATTGGATCCAGCGCCGACGTTGGTTCGTCCATCAAGATGACTTCCGGCTCGACGGCGATCACACGTGCGATGCAAAGACGTTGCTGCTCCCCCAAGGAAAGGTCGAGGGCATTTTCATGCAGATCATCCTGAACTACGTCCCAAATCGCAGCGCGTTTCAGCGACGTTTCTACAATCGCTTCCAATTCGGCGCGTGAATCGGTCAGACCCAAGACACGCGGACCGAACGCCACGTTGTCGAATATGGACTGCGGAAAAGGATTGGGCTTCTGGAATACCATGCCGACGCGCTGGCGAAGATCGACCACATCCATGTCTTCTTCATAAATGTCTTCGTCATCCAGCAGAATCGTTCCTTCAATCCTTGTGTTGGCAATCGTATCGTTCATGCGATTCAAGCAGCGTAGAAACGTCGACTTACCGCAGCCGGAGGGCCCGATCAACGCCGTCACCTCATGCTCGAGGATTTCTATGGAGATTTCACTCAAGGCCTTGAATTCGCTGTAATAGAAGTCGACATCATGAACGGAAAATTTCTTGTTCGTTTGCATCTCAGTCATTCATAGCATTGTACACTAAGTCTCTGCCGCTGGGTTTAATTCATAGGGATATTAAAGAGGATATACATCCCTTCCAACTTCGTGAGGGACAAACTATAATTATGCGGATGAATAACGAGCTACACATAACAAAGCCGCGCATTGTATTCCTGGCTTTTTTCCTTCTTTTGCTCATTCCCTCATGCGCAAGACCTCCGGACAACGGCGACACGGTATCCAGTTCATCGGGCACGATCGAAAACAAAGGATCGGACACGATCGTCAACCTCGCCCTGGCATGGGCGGAGGCATATCAGCAAGTCCAGCCGGGCGTGCGTATTTCAGTCACAGGAGGAGGATCTGGGACGGGAATCGCCTCCCTCATCAACGGTACGGTCGACCTCGCCAACGCCTCGCGTAAAATCAAGCCCGAAGAAGTGGCGAACGCCGAAGCGAACGGCATCAATCCCGTCGAATTCATCATCGCCAAGGATGCGATTGCCATCATCGTCAATCTGGAGAATCCTGTCGATCGGCTGACCATCGACCAACTCTCCGATATTTACAGCGGCAAGATCGACAATTGGCTCGAAGTAGGCGGAGAAGACCGGCCTATCGTGCGCCTGTCGCGGGAGACGAACTCCGGAACTCATGTTTACTTCCTGGAACAAGTCCTGCGCAAGGGCGATAAGAACGACGAGACGCTGTTCTCACCCGACACGCTGCTCCTGCCATCTTCCGAAGGGATCAGCGCCGAGATCCGCCAGAACCCGAACGCCATCGGCTACGACGGCCTGGGATACGTCACGGACGATTTGAAGGTAATCGCCGTTTCCGCCGGTCCCGACGGACCGTATATTTTGCCATCGGCCGAAAGCGTCAACAATCAGGAATACCCTATCGCACGCGATCTCTACATGTATACCGCTGAAGAGCCCAGCGGTGCGATCCTGGAATACCTGGATTGGATCCGAACGGCCGAGGCACAAGCCATCGTCAAGGAACTGGGTTTCGTCCCGATAGTACAATGAGGTCATGATGCAATCTCGCAGTTGGAAAGAATACCTCATCACCCACATGGTCAAGGTCTCAGGGTATTCGGCGATCATCTTCGTCGTCATGATCTTCATCTTCCTCTTACGAGAAGGGTCGGCAACGATCATCGAAGTTCCACTCAAATCCTTGTTGAGCACACGCTGGTACCCCATCGAAGGCTATTTCGGAATCTTGCCGCTCATCGGCGGTTCGATCATCGTCACCATCGGCGCCACACTGATCGCCGTACCCCTGGGGGTCTGCTGCGCGATCTTCATCGCCGAAATCGCGCCACGGTGGGTCCGCGAGATTCTAAAGCCCCTGGTCGAATTACTCGCCGGCTTGCCTTCGGTGATGCTGGGATTTCTGGGCATCCTGGTTATTGCTCCGGCCGTACGCCAGATTCTCAACGTGCCGACGGGGCTGACCGCCTTCACCGGCGCGATGCTGCTCGCCGGAATGGCCATTCCCACCATCGTCAGCGTCGCCGAGGATGCGCTTGACTCCGTGCCGCGTACCTACCGCGACGCATCCTTGGCCATGGGGGCCACGAAGTGGCAGACGATCTGGCGCGTCACCCTCCCTGCGGCTCGCTCCGGCGTGCTCACGGCCGTGATGCTGGGTGTCGGACGCACCATCGGCGAGACGATGACGGTGATGATGGTCACGGGAAATGCTCCCGTGATGCCCACGGGACTCGGTTCGCTCTTCCGTCCCGCACGCACGATGACGGCGACCATCGCTGCCGAAATGGGTGAGGTCGCCAGCGGGAGCGTACACTACCACACTTTGTTCTTCATCGGCATCGTTCTGTTCGCGATATCGCTGCTGATCAATCTGGTCGCGGCGAGAATCGTTTTCCGCCAACAGAAACGTGCCGAAAGGATTTTGTCCTAAAAGGCGATGCGACGACCATGACTGATTCCGCCAGCACACCATCGAAGGCCAGGCCGCGCAACACCAAACGGCGCAACCTGATCCAACGCCTGGGTTACATGGGCATGATCCTCGCCGCCGCCATCACCGTTGCGCCCATCATCCTGATCGTCGTCTACATTTACAGCCGCGGACTTCCGGCGATTTCGCTCGAATTTCTCAGCGCCATGCCGAAAGACGGCATGCGCGCGGGCGGCATCTTCCCCGCAATCGTGGGTACTTTCTGGCTGACGATCGGCACTGGCGTGATCGCCGTACCACTGGGAGTCGGCGCCGCCATTTACCTCTCCGAATACGCGCCGGATAACCGCTGGACGCGTACCATCCGCATTGCCATCATCAACCTGGCCGGTATTCCCTCCGTGGTCTACGGCTTGTTCGGACTTGGCCTCTTCGTCCTTTTTCTGCATTTCGGCACGAGCATTCTCGCCGGATCGCTTACCTTGGCCATTATGACCATCCCGGTGATCATCAGCACATCGGAAGAAGCGCTGCGCGCCGTCCCGAACAGTTTCCGCGTCGTAAGCATTTCCGTCGGAGGCACTCGCTGGCAAACGATCCAGCGCATCGTGCTGCCCCAAGCGCTGCCCGGCATTCTCACCGGCGTGATTCTGGGTCTCGAACGGGCGGCGGGTGAGACGGCGCCCATTTTGTTCACCGTCGCCTCATTCTTTTTGCCCAGATTACCGGCATCGATCTTCGATGCCACCATGGCGCTGCCCTACCACCTCTTCGTGATCTCCACGCAAGTCCCGGGAATGCCGATTAAAATCCAATACGGCACGGCAGTGGTACTGCTGACTTTCGTGCTCATCATGAACGGCTTCGCCACGGTCATTCGTTCGCGAGCCAGGGCCAGGCGACAATGGTAAGTGCAATGGAAACCCCGACTATTGCGAACAGCGGCCGCAAGCCGCAATCCAAGATCCTGATCGAGGATCTGACCGTGTGCTATTCCGATGGCACTGAATCGCTGCGCCAGATCAACCTTGCCATCCCGGAGAACGCCATTACGGTGCTTTTTGGACCCGCCGGCGGCGGTAAATCCACGCTCCTGCGTACCATCAACCGCCTCAACGATCTTGCGGACGTGGTCGAGCTTACCGGGCATCTTTATCTCGATGGACGAGACGTGCTGGCTAAAGATTGCGACGTAATCGCGCTGCGCAGAAACATCGGCATGGTGTTCGCCCGCCCTGTCGTTCTACCCATGAGCATTCGCCAGAATCTCACCTACAGCCTGGAACTGGCGGGAATTCACGATTCAACGCGCCTGAACCAGGCGGTCGAAGAGAGCCTCAACGCAGCTGCCCTGTGGGAAGAAGTGCAAGATCGCCTCGACGAGCCGGCCGTGAAACTATCCGGTGGGCAGCAGCAGCGCCTGTGCATCGCCCGCGCCCTGGTGCTCAAACCGGAGGTGATCCTCCTCGACGAACCCACCTCGGGTCTGGACCCAATCTCTACTGGAAAGGTCGAGAGTTCGCTGCAGACCTTAAAGGAAGATTACACCATCGTCCTCGTTCCACATTCCGTCCAGCAAGCTGCGCGCGTGGCCGATTACGCCGCTTTCATGTTGGACGGGCGCATGATCGAATACGCCGAAGGCAAGCTGCTGTTCACCAATCCCAAGGATCAAAGGACAGAAGACTACGTCGAAGGTCGCTTCGGGTAAACCACAGGGATCGTCACTGTAATCCACACAAACTTCCATAACGAATAAAATAGGTGATATGGCTCTTGACGGCAGGCAGTATTCGAAATACACTCAAAGCAACAGGCGCCCCCGCTGTACCGCGGTCTTTCCGTCGGTCGGCGGGGTTGTTCTTTTGGTTTTGTTAGAAGTGTGCGTTGGTATTCTGAACCTGACGGCGTGCCAGCGCGACGCCGTCGACACCGCAAGCCCGAATGCGTCTGTGGCCACAGCCAGTCCCACTCGCCCATCCCCCACGATCAGTCCCACGGCACCTACGCCGACAGTGACGCTTACGGCCAGCCCCACGAGACTTCCCTGCGCTCAGCAGCCGGGAGAGGTGGTACGCAGCCAGGTCGTAGATTCCAGTCTGCCTCGCCCGTTCCCCTTCCGCATCTACCTCCCTGCTTGCTACGACGAAGAAAGCGGACGATCGTATCCCAGTCTCTATATGCTGCACGGTCTGGCGAAAGACGATTCGCAGTGGGATACGCTGGGTATCGACGAAACAGCTGACCTGCTGATTGCAGAAGGCAGCGCGCCACCGTTTATCATCGTCATGCCCTTCCACGCCACGGGCATCGATCTGGAGACTGCGCTCGTCGATGTTCTCGTGCCCTACATCGACGAACAATATCGTACGATCCTCGCTCCCGATTTCCGTTCGATTGGCGGGCTCTCCCGAGGCGGAGGCTTGGCGTTGAGAATCGGCCTGCAAAACCCGGATTTATTCCACACCATTGGGTTGCACAGCCCGGCCAACGTCTCCAGCCGTACTTACATCACCCGCTGGGTCGATCAAATCCCTGCAGACGTTCAGATGCATCTGTGGGTAGACATCGGTGACCATGATCCCCTTCTGGAATCAACGCAATTGTTGATCTCCTGGCTTGAGGAACTCGGGCTGGATCCGCTGAATTCCGTAAATACGGGTTTCCACGATAGCAATTACTGGTCCCAGCACGTCGAAAGCTACCTCATCTGGTATGCCGGGACATGGCCGACCGAGGATTGAGAGCTGCGAACGTCACCCGCTCCCTGCCATCCAACCGCACGGACTCCTCTTCCATTTCGTAGGGATATTAATTTTCAATTTGACGCAGGAATCGATACAGACGCAATCAGCCGTGATAATGTCTCATAAAGTGGTGTAAAAGCGAGTTGAATAAATAGTCATCGTGTG
>CAYYVY010000089.1:0-13009 GCA_964475265.1 uncultured Anaerolineaceae bacterium
ATCCGGCAGCCAGACGTGCAGCGGCCATTGTGCGGATTTGCCGACGGTGCCCATGAACAGCAACAAACCGATCAATCCGGCCGTCGAGAATCCGGCGATCACGGAAGGGGTTTCTGCCAGGGTGTGCAGCACTTCTTCGTTGTAGAGAATTTGACGGAAATTGAGCGTCCCTGTTTCGCTGTAGAGATACGCCAACCCGAGCAGCATAAAGACGTCGCCGACCCTCGTCGTGATGAAAGCCTTGATCATCGCCCGTTTGGCTGAATCTTTGCCGTACCAGAAACCGATCAGCAAGTACGAACAGAGCCCCATGATCTCCCAGCCGATAAACAGCAGCAGCAAGTTGTCCGAGACCACCAGGGTCAACATGCCGAAGGCGAAGAGCGAGATAAAAGCGAAAAAGCGCGCGTACATGGGGTCGATGCCGCCGGCCTTCGGCGGCAGACCTACTCGATCGTCGGGATCCCGCTTTTTCCCGAAATTGTGGTAGCCGATGCTGTAGACGAAAATGGCCAGGCAGGTCCAGGCGACGAAGAACAGCGCCACCGCAGATAGCGGGTCGATCAGCACGCCGATGTTGAAGTACGTTTCACCGGTTTGCAGCCAGGCGATCGAAGAAGCGAAAGGATGCTGGCCGAGATGTTCGCTGCTGATCGCCATCCCGAAGACGACCATTGCCAACCCCCACGAAAGCAGCATGGCGCCAACGGCAAGCATGTGGCTGAGGCGATTGTTGCGATTGGCCCACAGCACAATCAGAAAGAAGGCCAGGATCGGGGGGAGTGGAATGAGCCACGTCAAGATTTCTGGTTGCATCGTAACCCGCCTACCACTTCATCATGTTGATTTCGTCGACTGCGATCGTCGTACGGCGCCGGTAGATGGAAATGATCAACGCCAAGCCGACGGCGGCCTCGGCCGCGGCGACGGCGAACACGATCAGCGCAAATACCTGACCACGGATAGCCAACGTTCCGTAACGCCAAAAAGCGACGAGGTTGACATTCGTGGCGTTCAGCATCAACTCGATGCCCATTAAGATCGCCAGCGCATTGCGCCGCGCCAGGGCGCCGTATAAACCGACACAAAATAAAATCGCAGCGAAGATTATGTACCAGGACAACGGGATCATGTCTCGCGCTCCTCCTCAGAAGCAGAGTCCCGCGGCCAGGCGATCATGATCGAACCGATGAGGGCAGCAAGCAGCAGAACCGAAGCAACCTCAAACGGTAATATGAAACGGTTGACATCCACGAGGGAAACCCCAAGATCATCCAGCAAGGTCTCGGCGTCTGCTTCGAGCGTGGGTGCCTGCGACTGCAGCGCCGGCATTTGGTTGAAAAGCGCCAGTAAACCCACGCACAGGACGACGGCGGTCAACAATGCCAACCACCAATTTCGGTTGACCTGTATCTTCGTTGCACCCATGGCGCGCTGCGTCAGCATGACGACGATGATGATGAGAATGGCGATTGCATCGATGTATACGGCGACCTGCACGACGGCCAAAAAGCCGGCATTCAAGAGCACGAACAGCACGGCGATACCGGCCAGGACGACGATTAGCCACAGGGCAGCGTGCACCAAACGTTTGCTCAGAACTACCATCAGCGCCGCAAACAGGGCGCCTGCTGCAACCAGCAGAAATACCAGTTGAACGATTGTCATTAAACGCTCACTCTCATGATTGCGTCTGCGTATTTGCGGCCGGAAGATCGGACCCGCGAAGCGCTAAACCTTCCTGTTCACGCCGTCTGGCACGTGCGTAGCTGCGCAGCGCAGTAAGCACGATCAGGAACAAAAATACATTGCTGCCCAGATGCAAGACGATCCGATTGAGCGAGAATTCCGTAGCTATTTTCTCCGCTATAGCCGTAAACACCAAACCGGTCAGCGCGACCGGCGTAAAGAGTTTCCAATTGAGGCTGTTCATCTGGTCGATGCGGATGCGGGGAAACGATCCCCGAATCCAGATAACGACAAAGTAAACCCCTGCGGTTTTGATGAAGAAGTAAAGCAAACCCAGCAACGGATATTCAATGGCGCCCGGTCCTTGCCATCCACCCAAAAACAGGGTCGCTGTCAGCGCAGAGATGGTGAAAGCGTGCAGGAACTCGGCCACGAAAAACATGCCGAAGCGCAGCCCGGAATATTCGATATTGAATCCGGCGACGATCTCCGATTCCGCTTCCAACAAGTCGAACGGGGCGCGACCCACTTCGGCGATCGAGCTGACGAAAAAAATCAGGGCAGCGAACGGCGCCAGCAATATAAACCAATAGGAGTGCTGCGCTTCCGTGATTTGCACCATGCCCATCGATCCGGCGAGCAGCACGGGTACGAGCAGCGCCATCACCATCGGCACGGCATAAGACAGCATTTGCGCGACCGTTCGGAAAGCGCCCAACAAGGCGTATTTATTGTTGGACGACATCCCCGCCAACATGATTCCCAGTGTGCCCACTGCGCCAATCGAAACGACGTAAAGCACACCCACGTTGATATCCGAGCCGGTCAAACGCGGCGCCAGCGGAATGACCGCCCAGACGCCCACTACCGACATGACCGTCAGCAGCGGTGCCAAATTGTAGGGTACGATGTCGGCGCCTGTGGGGGTGATCAATTCTTTGGTTACGAGTTTGAGGGCATCTGCGAAAGTTTGAAAAATACCGTAGGGACCGACACGGTTCGGCCCAAGACGATCCTGAATTCGAGCGACGATCTTCCGCTCCGCCCAGATGAGAAAGAAGGTGGCAACCAGGGTGATGGTGCCCAGCACAAATGCACCCAGCACATTTTGTACGAAGGTGACAGCATCCGGTGCCAAGCCGAGATTTTCCAGCAGCCCACGAAACCATTCACCAAACCAACCGAATGGATCGTTTAGATCAAATGGCATGCCTCACTCCTACGCATTCAAACCAGGGTGACTCACCAACGCATTAAAAATTTCGAGTCACAGATCACATGCAAAACGAAATGGCTGATGTGTTGCTACCATCAGCCACCATCCGATCGCCGCGGATCTTGGAACCACTCCAAAGCACCTTTTCGCCAGGCATACACCAGCCCAGCAGTCAGGATGAAGATAAAGAGTACCCCCTCTAAAACCATGTACAAACTCAACTTGTCGTAAGCTACAGCCCATGGAAATAGAAAAACGGCTTCGATGTCGAAGACCAGAAAGATGAGTGCGAAAATGTAATATTGGCCTTTGAGCTGTACGTACGTTTCCCCCACGGTTTCGATACCGCATTCGTAGGTCGATTTCTTGATGGCGTTGGGTTTTTTCGGTGAAAGAATCCAGTTGGCAGCGATTGCAACACCCGGTAATATCAGACCGACGATCAATAAGATACCCAAGAAAACCCAAGGTTTGAGCATCGACGCTCACTCCTCCCGATACCTGCCCACAATGATGTCCGGGGCTTTCTTTTCTATCAAACTGGACATAGCTTATCACGTTCGTCATTTACAGTAAAGGCGCAAGGTTAATGGCCAATTGTGATGAATCTCACCTCCAACAAACTCCGTTTATCTACATGTCCAAATTTGCGGTTTTTTCAACGCCATACGCAAAGACATCACGATGGTATAATGCCGGCGTGTCGCCCCAATGTACGTCCGAGGAATGGGAAGCCTATCTCCACAGTCAACCAGACGCACACCTACTGCAAACACCTCAATGGGGTGCCCTGAAAAGTGCGCATGGCTGGGATGTAGTACGGATTCTAGATGGAGACTGCGGCGCGCAAGTACTTTTCCGCCGCCTGCCCTTGGGATACTCACTGGCTTACGTGCCCAAAGGGCCGCTGGGCAATTGGCTGCCGTCGCTTCTCCCCGAGCTGGATTCGTTATGCAGACAAAGACGCTCGGTCGCTCTCAAGATCGAACCCGATGAAAATTCCAATGCGGCGCTGCAAGCCAGGCTGCGTGATAATGGCTTTCGCTCCAGCCCACATCTCATTCAACCGGCGACGACCTTCGTGGTCGACTTGCGAGGTGATGAGGACGAGATTTTAGCGCGCATGCACCAGAAAACGCGCTACAACATACGGCTGGCTGCCAAGAAAGGGGTTATAACCCGTCCGTGGGACGACCTGCAGGCATTCGGGCGCATGATGCTGGAAACTGCGGATCGCGACAATTTCGGGGTTCATCTCCCAACCTACTACCAACGGGCATACGACCTTTTTCATCCATCCGGCGCTTGCGAACTCTTCGTTGCCGAATACGAAGGTCAACCGATTGCGGCGATCATGGTTTTCGCACGCGGCAGCCGAGCCTGGTATCTTTACGGCGCGTCGACGAAACAGCAGCGCAACCGCATGCCGACGTATCTTTTACAATGGCAGGCGATGCGCTGGGCTCGCCAGCGCGGCTGCACGCTGTACGATTTATGGGGCGTCCCCAATGAAGACCAGGAAACCTTGGAGGCTAATTTCCCGAATCGCAGCGACGGACTGTGGGGCGTGTACCGCTTCAAGCGCGGCTTCGGCGGAAGCCTCGTGCACGCCATCGGCGCCTGGGATCGACCCCGCATCCCCTGGCTTTATTGGTTCTACCACACCTGGACGAGCAAACGTAACGGATGAGAATGAACGATGCCGCCGGAAACAGTATCTGATCGAACAAATTGGAACGCTGCGCTTACCTCCCTCCCAGGCGCACATTTACTTCAGTCCTGGGAATGGGGAGAACTGAAAGACAAATACGGCTGGAAGGCGCATCGTCTACTATGGAAAGCTGTGGACGGAACGCCGCTAGCGGCAGCCCAGATCCTGCAGCGCGACCTGCCCCTGCCCGGCATCGGAAGTCGCTTCTCGATCCTTTATTGCCCTCGAGGTCCCGTGCTGAAGTGGGCCGAGCCAGCGATACGTTCGCAGGTACTCGAAGATCTGCGACGCTTCTCTGTGGAAAAGAAAGCCGTGTTTCTAAAAATCGACCCCGATCTTCCACTTTCCGTCAGCGAAGCGAACACAACTGAAGCGCTGGTGCAGAATCCTGCGGGCAGGAATGCCCTGGATTCACTTGAAAAGCATGGTTGGCGCTCTTCTGGCGAACAAATCCAATTCCGCAACACGTTTCTGCTCGATCTGTCCAAAGCGGAAGATACATTACTTTCGGAGATGAAACAAAAAACCCGCTACAACATCCGTCTCGCCGGCCGACAAGGGGTTTCCATCCGTCAGGGGGACATCAACGACTTCGATTTGCTCTACCGGATGTACGCAGAGACCTCCATCCGAGATGGGTTCGCCATTCGAAAACCTGCCTATTATCACGACGTTTGGGGGAGCTTCATACGAGCCGGATTGGCCCAGCCGTTCATCGCTCAGGTGGACGAAACGCCGGTGGCGGCGGTCATCGTTTACCGTTTTGCGGACACTGCCCTCTACATGTACGGCATGTCTCGCGACCTGCATCGCAAGAAAATGCCCAATCACCTGCTGCAATGGGAATCAATTCGTTGGGCGAAGGAACAAGGTTGTAAAAGTTACGATTTCTGGGGCGCGCCAGAGACTCTCGATCCGCAAGACCCGCTTTGGGGCATATACCGTTTCAAAATCGGCTTCGGTGCGCAGTTCGTATATACTCTGGGTGCCTGGGATTACGTTACCAGACCACTTCTCTATTGGTTGTACAGCGTGTTTAAACCGAAAATACTCGATTGGATGCGCTTGCGCGGCAGACGAAAAACGAAGCAAAGCATCGAATATTAAGGTAACTTTGTCACGCGGCGTGCTATCGACGCTCACCAGAAGGATGTAAAAAATGAATACCTCCTCGCTACCCCGCCTGAAATTCGCCCATTTGCCGACTCCAGTGGAGTCTCTGCCACGTTTGAGTGCCTCCCTCGGCGGTCCCATGTTGTGGATCAAACGCGACGATCAGACAGGGCTGGCTTTCGGAGGCAACAAGACTCGCAAACTCGAGTTCCTCGTCGCCGACGCACAAGCCCATGGAGCGCGCACACTGATTACCCGAGGCGCAGCGCAATCGAATCACTGCCGCCAGACGGCCGCCGCAGCAGCCCGCTTCGGTTTCGATTGCATCCTGGTGCTCACGGGCAGCCCGACGGAGCAATGGACAGGTAATTTGCTCCTGGATCGTCTGCTGAATGTAGATATCGTGTGGACCGAAGACAACGACCCAAATGAGATGCTCCAACAGACCTTCGATTCGTCTTGGGCCGACGGCGGGCGCCCGTACCTCATTCCCTATGGAGGTTCGAATCCTCTCGGCGCAAGTGCCTATGCAGCAGCAATGCAAGAGTTCCTCTCACAAGAAATCCCCGCAGACCGCATCGTACTGGCCTCCTCATCCGGCGGCACACAAGCCGGTTTGATCGCCGGAGCCAGGCTGGCTGGCTGTAAGATGCTGATCAGCGGCATCAGCGTCGATCCGAAAGCTGCGCCGTTGAAAAATACGATTGCAGAATTGGCCACGCAGGTCTGTGAATTGTTGGGAAAACCTCAAGTTATCAACTCGGAGGATGTCGATGTTCGGGACGATTACCTCGGAGCAGGATACGGCATTCTCGGTGATCTCGAACGCCAGGCGATGATGACCTTCGCCCGTACGGAAGGAATTCTGCTGGACCCGGTCTACACCGGGCGAGCTGCGGGCGGCATGTTGGATCTCATTCGCAGCGGCAAATTTTCCAGCGATGAAACCATCCTGTTTTGGCACACGGGCGGCACACCGGCAGTCTTCGCTTACGAGAATTTGCTGGATTAATGCAGCCCAACGACTTCGTAGACTTCAATCGGATTTGCTTTCCCCTCCGCCACAACAGGCGCAACATCGACCACCTCGATCGATTTGAGAATTGACTTTGCCGTCTGGCGGCTGATGAGGATTTGCCCGGCCGCGGCATTTTCCTGCAGCCGTTTGGCCGTGTTGACACAGTCGCCGATAGCCGTATATTCCACACGCTGCTGTGTTCCGACTAAGCCAAGCAAAGCTTCGCCGGCATGGATGCCGATTCCAAACGAAAGATGCATCTCCTCAGGCAGTTCTTGATGCAACGCTTCGACGGAGGATTTCAAGGCGATCGCCGCGCGCACGGCACGCAGGGTGTGATCCTTCTGTGGTATGGGCGCATTGAACCACGCCATCACCGCATCACCGAGGAATTTATCGATCGTGCCTTCTTCATGCAGTATGGCATCCGCGGCCGCCGCCAGGAAACGATTGAGCACCGCTACCAACCTTTCCGGCTTCTTCTTTTCACTGAAAGCCGTAAAACCACGGATGTCGGCGAAAAACGTCGTAATTTGTGCCCGGTGACCTCCAAGCTGAATGGCGTCTGGATCGAGTTGATCGATCACGGCTGGCGACACCATGCGTTCGAAGAGACGCCGCTGCGCTTCCAGGCGGCGTTTTTCGGTCAGGTCATCCAAGACGATGGCCACTCCGCGAGTGGCATCTTCTGCCGTCTTGAGGGGAGAGAGATTGAGACTTAAATCCACTTCTCCGCGATCTTCGATCTGCGTGCGAACTTCTACGCCGCGAAAACGAACGTCTTTACTCTCGACTTGATCTACCTTCGAGGAAAGGTCATCCGAAAGGGCTGCCAACTGCTGCCGCAAGGAGGTTCCAAGCAGCACCTCCTGGGTCGTGGCCAGGATATTCTCGGCAGCCCGATTGCATAAAGTGATGGCGTCCTCGATATCGGAAGTGAGCACACCGCTTACGATGGAATTGAACACATCTTCCATCAAGTTTTTAAGCTCCGACACCTCATCCAGACTGCGTTTTACAGAATCGAACAGGCGTGCATTTTCGAGTGCAACCGCCGCCTGATTGGCGAAGTCCAGCAAGAGTTTGCGCTCCCTCTCTTTGAACAACCCTTCGCGAGCGCGGTTATCGGCGTAGATGACGCCGATGAGTTTGCCCTTCACGTTCAAGGGCACGCACAGGATCGAGCGTAACGAAAAGGAGACGATGCTCTCTTGCTTATCGAAGCGCGGATCGGTCTGCGCGTTCGTTGTCAGCACGGCATCACCGCTGGTTACCACTTGTCCTACGATCGTATCGCTGACCTGGATCTCCTCTTCGTCCAACGATACTCGTTCCCAGTTCCGCGCTGCGAGCGTTTCCATTTCCTGACTGTCCTCGTCGCGCATCATCAGAAAGGCACGCTCTGCGCCGGTGAGCTGAATGATGGTGTCCATCACCTCGTTCAATACGGTTTGCAGATCCAGAGAGGAATTAACCACCTGACCGATTTCCGATAACGCCTGAAGATTCCGCCTTTCCTGTTCGTGAGCATCCGCCTCCTGCTGCAATTCCACCAGCGTACCGCTGATCTGCCGCAACTGATCGAGAACACCGATCGGTAAATCAAGCTGGGCACGCTGCAAAGTCTCCCGGTAACGTTCAAGCTTGTTGCGTAATTCTTCCGCTTTGCGGCTGATGCGCAGCAAATGATCGCCAAGATTTGGACGGACAGTCGGCTGACTCATCATCAATCTCCCGGTTTCACATAGCCCATTCGGACGCCCGTTGGATTATATGTCAGCCATAATGGGCACACAATCGCGCTTGAATGCCTTCGGAGTAGACCATTCACCATCTGAAAATCCGAACGGAGATAGTTTCCTGCGCCTATTCTTCTTGGGTCTTTGATTGGTTGATGGGCAGTTATTTCTTGAGCCGCGTATTGAAAAGCCGGCGCAGCCAAGCGTGAAACATACGAGGCCATGATGCACGCCAAGCACGCCGGACAGGACCCGTCGCAACGGTTTTGTTCCCAAAACGCTCCTGCGTGTAGGCTTTCACGATCGTCCAACCATAGATGGACAATTCGGGCAACGCAGCAGCGAGATTTTCGGCTCGCTCGTGGGGTGTTTGAGTCGGGTGGACAGGTATGCCTGCGTGCTGTAGCAATTTACTCCAACGGCGGTAAATCATCCCGGTAGGCGTGGTTTCGATTCGCGATTCAAGCAGATCTACGGAACTATCGAAACCAATACGGTTTATGCTTCTAAATACGATTTTGCGCGCAACGATTCGAGATTGGGGATCGACATACAGCCAAACACCGAGTAAAAGGCCGAGTGAAGCGACATTGAGGGTTACCAAGAAGTACGCTATTGCCTGATTGGGGATCCAGCGATCAGTAAAAGATATAGATTGATCATCCGAACCAGCCCGCTGCAGTTCGGTTTCGCTGCCTTGATTCAATTCCATCGGACGTAAAAAATCTCGATCCGTCATCATGTCCGTCGGCAACTGCCGAGGACGGTTAAGCGCATCTTGAGAGGTTGTCGGTTCGAACTCCACCCAGCCGATGCCGGGGAAGAAGACCTCCGGCCAGGCATGCGAATCTATCGCTGAAACGATATACGTACCCAGTCCCACATCATACGTGCCGCGTGCATATCCAGCCGCCAGGCGTGCCGGGATTCCCAACGAACGCAGCATGATCACCTCGGCGCTGGCGTAATAATTGCAGAACCCGGTGTGATAGTCGAAAAGGAACCAATCCAGCGGTTCGACCCCGAGCGGTGGAGCCTGCGTTTGACGGTTATAGGTGATGTTCTCACGTAGCCAAGTTGTGATCGCCACAGCCTGATCGTACGGCGTATCGCGTCCTTGCGTGATCCGCTTCGTCAATTCGATCATGCGATCCGTAATCGTATCGGGAAACTGTAAATAGTATGCGGTGACCCAATCCGGATAATCCGTCCCGGCGTTGCGCAATTCTATACCGGTTGGCGTAGCGACCGAGGCCACCGCACGATAGGTCTCCCCCAGCATGATCGTCTCGTTGGTAATCATGCTTGCCAGATCGACAATCACTCCCTCTCTCAATCTGGCGTCGATCTGCGCCCCACGGTTGACCCAAAGCGGTTGGGAGGGAAGAAATAGCAAGATGATCGCATCTCGGACAGGTTTAAGCTCAACCTCGATCCTCTCCCGCCCGATAAAAATATTTTGAAATTGGATGTCACCTTCCGCAGGATCGAAAGGCACGGCATCCGCCGCCGTAGAAGACCAATTGCCATTCTCGTAGTGATCGTAGACACGCGAACGCCAATAGAACCGTCCGGCATTCTGAGGAAAACACTCCGGATCTGCCTGCAGTACAGGGAGGTCATCCACTTCCGTCCCCGCATCTAGATTCAGCACTTCGGCGTAGTATTCAGGGATCACACTGATCGGCCCTCGCAAGTCGCCAAATACATCACCGATGCGAACGCGTGTGGCATCCAAGGGATTGGTAATGGCGTCCCAAAATTCCGCCAAGTCATCATATTTCGAGGAAGCTGGCACAATCCAGGCCACCAGGATCAATGCCATAGCCAGGAACACTCCTGTGCGATTGACCAGGAAACTGGTTTCTGCCGGTACTCTTGCACGCCGTGAATACCAAACTCCACTGCGCCGATTGATGTCGGAACGGACAATGAGAAGCAACGCAATGAACCAATATGCCGCAAAAAAAGCGCCCACCGCAGCTTCGCCGTCATACAAATAGGCGTTCGTGAATACGACAATCCCGCAGGGGATGATTGCTCCCCAAACCTCTCCCCGACGAAATAACGCCCATGCCGCCAATACACCGCAGATCCAGAATAGGACAGCCATGATTAAAACGAAAATCAACGCATCCCGATTCGTCCGACCACGCGCAACCACATTGACGAAAGTCGCGATCCGTTCCGCTATGTTTATAACCTTGTCTCGCCAGATCAAACTCGGATCTAGGACACGAGTGATCTGCCATCCGACGATGAAGAAGCCGTACAACAGCGCTAACAATGAGGCGACCTTCGCCGAAAACGTACTGCGTGCCAAAGTCAAGCCTGTAATCACCGCCAACTGCACGACCGTGGCGATGATTCCCAGATGGTCGGTCCAATCTGCAACCATCAAAGACCACGCAGATAGGCTGAGCATAATAATTAGCAGGATTAAAGTAACGAATTCAAATCGAGGTCGTGAGCGCACATCTACCGCCATCGTGGATACCTACCTTATTTCCGTACATAAAGATTATACGCTCAGAATAACTGGCTTTGATTCTATTCTGAGTATTAGTCAAGGGAATTTCAATGGCCAGGGGTGGTGGTCCGTGGATGACCAAGCGATGCTTGCTGCATCATCGTATCCTTGATATGATCGTTCGAGTATGGAGTTTATCACAACGGTGTTACAAGATCCTCGAAAACGGCGCTATGCGCTGTTGGTCGCCATACTACTGACGACGATTCCCTGCTATTGTGCAGGATTTACCGCGCTCCGGCAAGCGCCGAGTCGGTTCACGCCAACGCAATCCCCCACCAGCATGCCAGCTTCCGAGACTCCGCATCCACGCACGCCACTCACATCACCCGAATCGCCCACCGTCACACAAACCCCCACGATCACGGATACAGGCTTTGTACCCCCCAGCCACACACCGAGTTTCACGCCCGGCCCGAGCGCCACACAGAATATCACCCCCTTTATTCTCGACACGGAAACGCCCACGCTGACATCCACACCGGTGCCCAGCGACACCCCGACTTTAACGCCACCACCCACCGCTACGGATACGTTGGCGCCTCCCACATCGACCGCAACGGAATAATCCGGATAACGATCCGCGAAAACAGATGCTCCTCGATGCATTCCGTCTGGGGAACGCAAACGGCGTGAAACCATCCGCCAATGATGCGATGGCGCTGGGGGAATCCATGCCGATACGCACCGCCAGGACACTCGCCCCAGAGCGACTGTCGTATATATGATTTCTAAGATCGATTACAAAACGGAGGTCAAATCCGGAGGCGGTGCCTGACCGAGGATACTCCCCGGCACGCGTTCATTGAGCAGGCCGAGGATGGCCTCCTTGTCACCTTCGTGTGCCAGGCGTACCAGTTCGTCGATCGCGGCTTCGAGCGCTTCGCCAACGAGTTGGCCGTTCTCTTCCAGACATACGATGTCCGCATGCTCGGTAGGGCGGTAATCCAAACCGTCATCCCAGAGCGATTCGCTGAGTTTTTCACCCGGCCGAATGCCGGTGAACACGATCTCGATGTCTTCACCGGGTTTAAACCCGGAAAGCCGGATCAGGTCCTCGGCCAAATCGAGAATACGCACCTGATCGCCCATACGCAGCACGAACAACTCTCCCCCGATCCCCATACCGGCCGCTTGCAGCACGAGATGGACCGCTTCGGGGATGGTCATAAAATAACGCCGCATTTCCGGATGCGTGACCGTCACCGGACCGCCGCGAGCGATCTGGCGTTTGAAAATGGGCACGATGCTGCCGCGGCTGCCCAAAACGTTGCCAAAACGAACCGAGACGAACGGCCGACCACTTCGATCTGCGGCATCGCATACGATCATCTCCGCCATACGTTTCGTGGCTCCCATCACGCTCTTCGGTTGCACGGCCTTATCCGTGGAAATCAGTACCAACCGCTCGGTTCCGCATGCCAGTGCTCCTTCGACGACGCTTTTGGTTCCCAACACATTGTTGGTAACGGCTTCCTCGATGTTCAGCTCCATCAAGGGCACGTGCTTGTGTGCTGCGGTGTGAAAGATCACCTCGGGGCGGAAATTCGAAAAAACATCGTGTATGCGATCGACATCGCGAATGTCGGCGATGATGGGTACGAACGGCAGGTTGGCGTGATCCTCGCGAAGTTCGAGCAAGGCGTCGAAGATGCTGTTTTCCCCATGCCCCAGCAGCGCAAGCTGCGCCGGTCCCCAGCGAGCGATTTGGCGACAAAGTTCCAAACCGATCGAACCGCCTGCGCCGGTAATCAAAATTCGTTTGCCGCGCAGTACCCGGGTGGGTGAATCGTCATCGATCAACACAGACTCGCGCCGCAGCAGGTCGCTGATGTCGACATCGCGCAAGCGGCTTACACTCAAGCTGCCACCGATCAACTCATACATGCCCGGCATCGTGCGAAAGGGAATGTCCCTCGAACGGCAAAGATGTGTGACCAGGCGCACCACGTGTCCGGGAGCCGTGGGGATGGCAATCACGACTTCGTGGGCG
>CAYYVY010000090.1:0-12993 GCA_964475265.1 uncultured Anaerolineaceae bacterium
CCTGACATTTTTATTGAACTATTACACTGACCTTTTCATTGACCTATAACAGTCGGTTCTCGACAATCATGGAGGCCAGAAAGTTGGTGGGAGCCCTGCGGTTTGCATCAGAGTTACGGGTTTGGATGGTCCGATGTTTCTATACTGGGGATTGATCCTTGATTAAACTCCGACAGAATCGTATCGCTCGGTGTAGCGCTTGATCAACCATGCTCCGAAAAGCAATGTGGGCAGGATAATCAACCCGGCTTCCGGACCGAAAGCACCGCCAGTGAGCAATATCGGCCCGCTGAATTGTTGTTGGACCAGGCTGAACGATTTCATGCCGCTTACCGGAAATCCGAAGACAGTGCCTTCAAAAAAATTCCATCCCAGGTGAATGCCAATGGGCAGCCAAAGAGATTTCGTGCGTAGGTATGCGTATGCGAGGAACAACCCGGAGGCCAGCAAACCGACAACAGCCATCCAGGTGACGTTGGGATTTGCCAGATGAAGCGTGCTGAAAATAATCGAGGAAATGAGTACGGCAACGGGGATATTGGTTCCCTGGATCAGATTCTGAAGGTGATAGCCTCTGCTCAAGAGTTCCTCGCGAAAGGCGACTCCCAGAAACAGCAGGAACGCGAACGTCATCCCGCTTATCACTTGTCCGGTACTCTCGCTTTCCCACGCCCAGGATTTAAACTGCGACCAACCCATGATCGACGTCGTGAGGTAAAGGGCGAGAAGCAGGAAGGCGGACAGGAGAAACCCAGCGACGAGATCGGACCACGTCGATCGATCAATGCTGAATCCCAAGGCTCGAAACGATCGATGATCGAGATATCGACGGGCGATCCAGGTGGCGATTGTGAACGTAAGCACTTCGAGGGCCATCACCATCAGTTCGTTTACTCCCGGGCGTTCGGCGAGATTTACGCTCGGTAGGGTAACATCGATGGCGATCACCAGGCTGACCCACACAACACCGATGATGATTGAGGTAAACAGCACAAGTAATGCGTGCAGGATGAGCCGCCAGCCGGCTCTCAAGCGCGGTTCGTCTTCGGAGATGAAAATAGCCTGCAAGATGGGTCGTCTTGTGGACATACGTGTGCGCTCCATGCGGATTGAAATCTGCGGCCATCGAGATCGGACCTGAAGATTATCGTCAATGAATCCGGTGATTACTTTTGCACGACGCTTTGTAGGATCAAAGTCGCCAGCTGGGTCTCGAGATTCCTGAACGAGTAGTGCCGCTTGCCGATGTTGTAATTATATTCGGTTATTTCTTCAGCCAGAGTCGGATTCTCCAATACTTCCCGAGCTT
Source organism: uncultured Anaerolineaceae bacterium (assembly GCA_964475265.1). Lineage (GTDB taxonomy): Bacteria > Chloroflexota > Anaerolineae > Anaerolineales > E44-bin32 > WVZH01. Next base: position 1,310 of record CAYYVY010000090.1, read on the forward strand.
GTTGGACGGTTTCATCTTCGATGAAATCGTCGAATCCGATAACCTTGAAGCCCTTGGGCTTGATGTCGGTTTTGAAGATCTCGTAGCGGCTCATGACGATCGGCCGTTTATAGTAAATCGTCTCTAAAAAGGCGTTGCCGAAGCCTTCGATGGTCGAAGGATAGGTGACCAAGTCGGCCCGTTGGTAGGCATCTTTTAGCGAATACACTTTACGACCATTCGTATGGGAATCTCGTGTGTGGTTGACGTAATGGGAACCGAAGATCACCCGAACGCGCAGGATTTCGGCGTAATCTTGCAGATAACGTAGGTACGCCGATCCCTCATCGCCCGCCATGTGTGTAATCACCAAGACGCAATCGGGATCCAATCTTCTCGTCAGTTCAATGGCGAGTTCGATTCGCTTGCGGGGGACGATGCGGGTAGGTTGGAGCAGAAAGTTTTGTTCCGGGTAAATGCCCAACGCTTCACGAATGTCGGTCGAGTATTCATCCGGCGGTGAAGGTGGATTCTCGAAATCCATGACGTTGGGTACGAGCGTCGAACTGGCGCCTGTACGTAGCGCCAATTGACGGGCGGCAAAGGAATTGATGACCACGTGTCGAATGGCGGGGAGCAATGGTGGGAAGGCTGCACTCAAATAGTCCTGGGCGGCGTTCATCGAATATCGTCTGCGTTCCCAGGTGAAATCGTGATGGTGGGCGATGGTGGGAATGTTGGTCTCGGCAATGTATTCGCTCAAAGCGAGTCCCAGCGGGACGTTCATAGGAAGCGAGAGCGCGTTCTCTACGATGAGGATGTCGATGTCGAACTTCTTTACGAATTGATAGAGTTCTTTCTTCAAGTGAAAGCGTAAGCGTTGGATCTTCCCGCTGCACTCTGACGAGCGGACGTAGTCATCGAAGAGGTCGCAGGTAATGGAGACGATTTCCGGATGATTGAAATGTGCTTCGGGGACGAGATATGTCAACTCCTCGGGGTGGTCCGATTCTCCGGCGAAGAAGAATGGTTGATGCCCCAGGTTTTCGAGGGTTTGCGCCCATTTGTTCGTTTCCAATGAAACACCGTCGGTACCTGCGAAACGCGTAGAAATGAATCCGATATTCCTGCTGTAATTGGTCATAACTGCTCCACGTCAAGAAATATAGGGCTGGCGTTCGAAGGGATGTGATCCCACACACTTTCGATCGGCAAGCCACGCGTTTCCACTTGAATGATCCCTAATGCCAGGCCGTGTGAGACGATGGCAACCGTTTCCTGTGGATGCCGGTTGATAATTTCACGTATCGCTTCGAGAACGCGCTGGCGAACCTCTCCAACCGTTTCACCGCCCGGAGGCGCAACTTCCAAGGGCGCGTTCTTTCGCTTTTCCCATGCTTGCCGGTATCGCGCCTGGATTTCATCGAGATATAACCCTTCCCATTCGCCTTGATGAATCTCGCGCAGGCGAGGATCGAGATGCAGCGGTATGTCGTTGCCGGCCTGCAGACGAAGCGCCGTTTGACTGGCACGCAGCAAGTCGCTGCTGTAAATCGCGACGATTTTCGTTGCGCATAATTTTGAGGCGAGTGCTTCGGCTTGTTGGAGACCGCGTGCATTGAGGGGAATGTCCGATTGGCCCGTGTAGCGGCCTTCGAGGTTCCAATCGGTCTCACCATGCCGGATGAGGATCAACGTTGTCATCGTTTCGATAATGCGGCATCGTTCTCCCCCTGGCGCGCAAGGTATTCGGGAATTTCGATCATCGGCGGTCGCTGTAATTCGGCAATCCTTTCAACTTCGAGGGAAAAGCGGTTTTCCTCGTGACGGATGAGTTTCATGGCCCGATTGACGTCCTGTAATAATTGTAACCCATCCCGTTGGTCTATTTTACGAATAGCTGTTTGGATGATCGCAAAGGACATCTTACTGAGCGAAGTCAGTGGTTGATTTCGATGGAGACGTTTGATCAGGTTTACCTGACCCAGGGCTTCGAGACCGTAGCGTTCGAGAATGTCGATCAACAAACCAATTTCCACACCGTAGCCGCATGAAAATGGTAGCTGCTGCAGCACTTCTCGGCGGCCGCCGTATTCGCCGGAAAGCGGCTGGATGAAACCGGAAAGGGCTGGATAAAACAGGTTTAACAGCGGACGAGCAGTCAGTTCTGTGACACGGCCTCCACCCCGGGCGTGGGTCATGTTCCCCACCCGGGTAGGTCGAAGATAAAAGCCTTTGATATATTTCAAATTCGGCCGGTGGAGAAGCGGCCCTATCAACCCATAAACGAAATGAGGGCGGATGTTGGTGATGTCCGTGTCGATCCAAATCACGATGTCTCCATGCGTGACGTAGAGGCTCTTCCAAAGGGCTTCGCCCTTGCCGTGGCGTTCGCCGTATTGCGGCAGGATGTCCTGATGGATGTAAACCGGAATGTTATAGCTGTGGGCGATTTCTCGAGTGCCGTCGGTTGAGTTTGAATCGATCAAGATCATTTCGTCGAGCAAAGGAACGTCATCCATTAGCGCTTCTTTGATCGTGCGGATGACGTTTCCCACGGTTTGCTCCTCGTTGAGCGTGGGTAGTGCAAGGCTGATCGTCAGGTTTTGTGCCAGTTTGCGCTTCAGCAGGTGTTCGATATTTTCGAACTCTTTGGCGGAGAAAGTGTTTTCGGCGAACCACTTGTCGACGAGGATCGAGATGGCCCCGATTCCCACGAGGTCCGGTTGTGGCTGGATTTCGATTGGTTTCCCCGAGCACGTGTAGAGGACAGGAATGGGGGATTCCTTAAAGAGGCGGGAACTAAGTGGATCATTTAAATCGCCTCCCGATTCCTCGGTTTCGCAAGCGCCGACAATGAGCAGATCGAAATTCTCAGCCTGCTTCAAAATGGATTGAACCGGATCGTCGGAGACCAGTACGGCGTCCTTGATTTGTGGAAGATGTTCGAGAACCTGGTTGATGCCGGGAATGTTGTCGCTTATTTGTGCATCGTCGATGGGACCCTCCGGGCGCAGTGTGGAGAGTGAATAATCGCCGCTGCGGGCAAGGTTGAGCCCGAGCCTTAAGGCCAACTCGCTGTCGGGGCCTGGGCGCAGGACGACGAGAATGCGGTCTCCTTTCGAGGGAGCGTTACCCTGAAGCAGCGCGATCGGACAAGGTGCACGCTCCAGTAGGGACTCTACGATTTCGCAGTATGCTTCGTTTTGGGCCGACCATGGCAGCAAGAGCAAACTGACGTTTTGTTCGCTGATGAACGAGATGACGTCGAACACCGGGTTTGTCGAGGCGATGATTCTTGGCCATTGTTTCCCCCCATAGGCCCGTACTGCTTTGCGAACACGTGTGCGTAGCCCCTGGGTGAGAGATGACGCCTGGCTCATGGCTTCATCGCTTTTCACGGAAACGACACCCAAAACCTGAATCATTCTCCCATCGCCAAGCTGTTGTGCAAGGTTGATTAATGGTTCGCGAAGGACATCGTTGAAAATAGGAACGAGGATGCGACGTCGCTTGCGTCGGCCTCTGCGTGTTTTAGCTGTGTTGGTCTGAATCTCATCCATCGTGCACGCTTTCAAGCATGGGAATCATTTTACTGGAAACGATTGTCTCCCACGGATATTTTCGTCTCACTTCACGTCGCAAGAGAAAGGTGGCATTCGTTAGCAATGTGTCCGTGATGGTTTTCGCCACGGACTTTGGGGAATCCTGCAGCGAAAAGTAATGCGCACGGCCCTCAACGCTTTCGTGGAACGGTTCGATGTCGCTGCAGTAGATCGGCAATCGTGTAAATCCGGCCTGCAAGAGCGGGATGCCGAAACCTTCCTGAAGGCTCGGAAAGAGGAGTGCGTCACTCAAGGCATAAAGATTGGCCATCGTGGCTTGGTCCACCTGATGTTGGTTCTGGGTATGGAGTTCGTAGAGAAAATGGGCGTATGTATCGAGTTCCAACGCGCGCCGTTGCGAGAGCAAACTCTCGAGATATGCCGCGTTGGCGGGATTGTGCGGCCCCGGCGGACCCGTCACGATGAGGCGAACATCCTGAGAGGAGAGCGAACGCAATTCGGCAAGCACCTGCAGCGCAAGTTCGATGTTCTTGCGGCGGGTGATTCTGGCGGGCAGCAGGAGCACGGCATCCGCTTGCAGCAGCTTGTATTCTGTCACAATGCGGCGTGTCATGTCGGTCCAGTTGCCGATCACGCTGGGATCGATTCCTGGGGAGATGACGTGGATGGCAGCCTGATCGAGCGAATACAGCTGCGCCAGGCGCGTACGTTGGGCTGCGGACACGACGACGTTGATTGCCCCCGGCCATGGCTTACGCAGGAGATCCCAGGGAAATTCATCCTTCAATTCTTCTTGATACTCCTCCCGATCCCATGCAAAATCGTGATGCCAGCCGATGATCGGTGGAATCCGCTTCGATGTGTGCAAATTCCAAAGGGCTGAGGTGAGGGGGAGATTTTTATGCAAGGTCATGGCGTTGTGCACGATCAAGACGTCGAGGTCTTCGACGACCTTTTGCAACTCGGCTTCGATGGTTGCGCGCAACGCATCGAAGCGAGTGCTGCACTGGCCGCGGTCCAATTCTTCTTTGACGGCGAGAACGTTTGGATGTTTGGAGTAAAGTTCAGGAATCCCATTCACGGGAATGCGTTGATCGAATCTTTGTCCCTGTCCAACGATCAACCGGGTGAAATGCCCTAGTTTCGTCAAAGCCAGACTATGATAGTAAAGCGTTTGCTCGACTCCACCGATGGTGGGAGGGCCGCTGTAGTGTACGAACCCGATTTTCATGCCTTTACTCCCCCATCCAGGTGAATCCAGCGGACTTGATAGGGATCAAGGGGACAGTCTCTGAGGGATATCGTCTGACCCGAAAGGACGTCCTCTGCCTCTTGCTGTGTACGTTCGGGCAGCTCGATCGTAGCCCGGATTGCTTTCCCCGAGATTTCATGCAGGCAGAGCATCGAGCTCGACTCGCGCGGCGCGTATCGGATAAGCGCGAATATGGAGGGATCCAAGTCGATGATACGCTGCTCGCCGTACGGATGAAAGGCGGCAAAGAGTCGACGTGTGCGCAGCAGCCGTTTGTATTCGCTCAGAATTCGCGCACGAACAGAACTCTGAGCGGCAAGTTGAGCCTCGAGGTCCATCAGATTGAGTTTCTCCCGATTGATGCTGCGCAGTTTTCCGGTTTCTTCCACACCTTGCGGGTAGTTGCGTGAACCGAACAGGCTATGGAAGTATATTCCCGGCACTCCGATAAGCGAAAGCATGATCGCTTGTGAAACGATGAATCGAGCGACTTGTCGATCCGATTCGGGATTTTCCGCTGTTCGCTCGACAAGCGCATCGAAGTAGTTGATGTTGAGCTCGTAAGGTTGACGCTCGTTTTCGTCGACTTGCCGGTAGGAGATCTCACCCCCATTCGCCTTCGTTTGCCGGATCAGCGTTTCGATCTCGTCCGTCTCAAGGATGCCTTGAACCGGGCGAAGACCGATGCCGTCGTGCGAAGCGAGGAAGTTGAAGAAGGTAACCTGCTCGGACGGGAGGTGAATGTGGGTCGCCCATTCCGTGAGGCGGGAGGCGTCGCCGGTGAGTAGTGTATGCAGCACCAATGGCGGCAGCGCAAACTGATAGACCATGTGCGTTTCATCGCTGCCATCGCCAAAGTAGGATATGTTTTCCTTGTGGGGCACATTGGTCTCTGTGACGATCAGCACCCACGGCGCGACGCTTTTCAGCACGGCCCGGATCAGTTTAACCACGTGATGGGTTTGCGGTAGATGAATGCAGGAAGTACCCGCTTCTTTCCAGAGAAAAGCAATTGCGTCCAAGCGGATGATCTGAGCGCCGTGACGGACGTAGAAGAGCAGCAGATCCAGGATCTCCAGAAGCACCTCGGGATTGGCGAAATTAAGGTCAATTTGGTCGGCGCTGAATGTCGTCCAAATGTGCTGTTGGCCTTGAGGAGTTTCGAAGGGAGTCAGCAAAGGCAGGTCGCGTGGGCGGACGACTGCCTCGAGATCAGTCTGCGGATCGAGGGTGATGAAATAATCGCGGTAAACGGGATTCCCTGAAATAAATTGTTGGAACCATTCGCTCTCCGCCGAGATGTGGTTGATGACGGCGTCGATCATCAGGCGAAAGTCGTTGGATATTTTCTCGATTTCGGACCAGCCTCCCAGATCATCCTTCACGGCACGATAATCGATCACCGCAAACCCATCGTCCGATGAGTAGGGGAAGAAGGGCAGAATATGAACTCCACTGATCGTTCCATCGAATTGGCTCGAGAGCAAATTGGAGAGTGTCGTTAACGAATTTTCGCCGGGTCGATTGACCATGTCGCCGTACGAGATCAAGATGGCGTCGCGTTCGGAAAGCGGAGTGGCTGTGGGCGGCTTATCCCCGGCTTTATCGAGGTGCTCGTCGAGTATGGCCTCGAGTCGAGTCAAAGCGGATGCGCTCTGCTGCTCGGAGTAGAGCTGCGATAGGTGCGCTTTGAAACGATCTCGTTGTGCTTGCGTCAGGATCCTCGATGTCAAAATAACCCCATTTCGAAGGTCAAGCGTGATTTTCCTCGTTCCGTTGTTAGTTGTTCTCCGGACATGTTCCGGGTATGTTACTCGGTTAATGAGTTGTCATACATTACGATGGACCGTATGATGAGAGTGTCCAATGCGTAGAATGTGCGTCTTCTCCGGTAAAGCCCACGGACGATGGAATTACGATGTTTTCTCGATCGTAACAGCTGTTCTGGCAAACACCCGTCCGTCGACGAATTCCCCATTCAATGCGGAGGGCTCTTTCATGGTAGTGGAGCATCTGGGATTCTGTCAAGCGATCGCCAGGTCGCCACACCTCTCGATTGAATCCGCGTTCCTGTTGGAGTGATCAAACCGACTTCGATTATACTTGCCGAATACCGTTAGCGAAAATCACTTATGCAATGATGTTGGAACGATGCCATATCGATGGAGGTTTCTGTGGTTACGGATCGGGCAACCATTTTTATATTTAGCAGCGATGGTATGGGGCGGACTCAAGACCAGGAATTACGCGAGTTACTGACGGGCAAGTTTCTGCAAATCCTTGCGGAGGCCGAACCGCTGCCCAAAGCGATTTGCTTCTACACGGATGGGGTCCGACTGGCTTGTGAAGGTTCGCCCATACTCGGAGAACTCGAGAAATTGGAGGCGCAGGGGGTCCGTCTCGTGCTTTGCAATACCTGCCTCAATCGATTGGGATTGCATGATGCCGTACGCGTTGGAATTGTAGGCGGTATGACCGACATCATCACGGCGATGACTACGGCCGATCGCGTCATAACGCTGTAAATATACTTGTCTGCGTAACCGATCCTCCCGTACTTAGTTACCAGCGCGCAGCAAGCGGCCGGCTAATCCGGCTCCGATCAGCGCCAACCCGTCGATTGTGAGGTAGTGATCGGCGGCCGCGTCGAATAGGATGGTGGCACGGGCAGCGAAATCCTCATCGCCGGGCCACAGTGCGGCAGCCAGGCGAATGCGCGGCAAAGGTTGGAAGGCGTAAGCATAGGGGGCCAGCGCGGTGAGGGGCCATCCGTTTAATTTCTGCGCGGCCTGCACGAATTCATCCGTTTGTTCACCGAAACGGCGGGCGACTCGATCTCCGCTGTAACCTTGAAATGCCTGGTGGTAAAACGCGCCGCCGGGAAGTTCGCGAAATGCGATCCAGCGGTCGGCAAGATCGCTTCCCATGGCGGTATGCAGGTAGTAAATCAACATTGCGCTGTCGAACACAGAGCAGGGTTTGTTCTCGGCAACGAACACCGGCGCCAGGCTGTCCCAGGGAATGGCGACGGTTTGCCCCCAGTATTCGAGGTCGATGCTGCCCTCTCTGTACGTTGCGCCGCAACGAGCGGCGACGATTTGTGGTTGCCGTTGGTGCAAATCAGAACGCAATTCTTCCAGACGCCGCAGCATGCTTTCCTGCCAGGCCTGCCGCGCCCGATCGACGAGTTCTTCCCCGGAAGCATGTTGGCCCCCTGCTTGATCCGTCAGTCCTGGCATGGGACAAAATCCCTGGCAGCCGACGTTGATTCACGCACTGGCGGCAGCGTCGACCGTCCGATAGAGGGCGCGAGCGTTGTTGAATGGACGTCGCAGGAGTCGGATGGTTTCAGTCGTATCTGCGCCGGTTTTAGATCGCACGCACGCGTTTGGCGGATACCCTTCTGCTCTGTTAACGGCCGCTGATCAGGTCTCCCAAAATCTGGCCACCTAGTCCAGCGAAACCCTTGCGTTCACCGGTCTGGTGCCGCGCGGCCGCCATGACGCGGTCTGCAATTCTCGAGAAGGGTAAACTCTGCAGGTAGACTTTTCCCGGCCCGGTGATTTTCGCCAGAAACAACCCTTCGCCACCGAAGAGGGCGTTCGTAAAACCACCGACGAATTGGATGTCGTAATCGACGCTGGTCGAAAAGGCGACCAAGCAGCCGGTGTCGACGCGTAATGTTTCGCCCGCAGCCAGATCCTTTTCGATCACCGTACCGCCAGCGTGGACGAAGGCCAATCCGTCGCCATCGAGGCGCTGCAGGATGAAGCCTTCACCGCCAAAGATTCCGGCGCCGATTTTCTTGGTGAAGGCGACCTCGATCTCGATGCCTTGCGCGGCGCATAAAAAGGAATCCTTCTGGCAGAGAATGCTGCCGCCGAAATCCTCCATGGAGATGGGGATGATTTTCCCCGGGTAGGGAGCCGCAAATGCGGCATGCGCTTTACCGCTGCCGCTGTTTAAAAAGGTAGTGATGAAAAAGCTCTCACCCGTAACAGCTCGCTTCAGACCTTTTATGAGGCCTCCCCCTGTCGAGGTCTGCATCTCGATGGTATTTTCCATATAGGTCATCGTGCCGGCTTCTGCGCGCACCCCTTCGCCGGGATCGAGTTCGATCTCGATAAGCTGAAGATCATCTCCGAAAATGCGATAGTCAACTAAATCAGCCATAGCGATCCTCCATTGAAGTAATTAAAAGACCTCCGTAGTCTACCAGACTTCGAAGGGATTGTTGGCTAGAACAATGCCGCGCGAATTCTGAGAAGGCTTACTCCTCAAATTCATCCGGTTGGCTGCGGCGCAGCAGTCGAAAACGCTGGGATTGACTTGCCCTACTGCGAATAGCGCGCCGGCGCAGTAACATTCCCAGCAGACTAATGCATGCTCCGAACAACAGGAGATTTGGGTCTCCTTGCTGATTCGAGGCGCTAATGACGTAAACGAGTAAGCTGATCGCTCCGATCATGATCAGTGCCAGACTGAAACGATGCGTCATCGCAACCTCTTTAGGCGTCCATCGTTGACGTGAAAGATGGCAGCTTTGGACGAATGGTTTCGAATATGGCACGACTTCATCTGTCATCCATAACGTCATGTTTATCGAGCGGCGCCCGAGGGGCGGATCGCCTCGGGCGCCGGATCATCCCGTTATTCAGGGCGGATCAAGGTGCGGCTTTGTTCGTGCATGTAAAGCGTGAGATAGTAATGCCCGCCGGCGTTCTTGCCCGAGGATCCCGATCCTTTCCAGCCGCCGAAAGGCTGGAAGCCTGGCCAGGCGCCTGTCGTCGATCCTTGGGGGCGATTGGCGTAAGCAACGCCGACGTTGATCTGATCGAAGAACCACTTGGCCTCTTTCTTCGATCCGTAGAAACCACCCGTCAGGCCGTATTGGCTGTCGTTGGCGAGAGACATCGCCTCTTGAAGATCGGCCACCGGGTGGATCATGCTGATCGGCAGGAACATCTCGTGTTTCCACAAGTGGTGGTTGATTGGGACGTTGGCGACGATCGTCGGCTGGCAGAAGAAGCCCTTATTGTACTCGCCGTCGGTAATAATGCTGCCGCCGGTGGTGATGGTGCCAACGTCCGCCAATTGTTTCGTGAAACGTTTGAAATCTTGATAGGACTTCTTGTTGATCACGGGTCCCATGAACACGGAGCGTTCTGTAGGATCGCCGACGGACAGTTTTTCGGTGAGCGCGACGAGTCTGTTCAGCAGCTTTTCGTAGACGGGTTTCGCCACGTAAATGCGTGAATTCGCCGAACATTTCTGTCCCTGCAAACCAAACGCGGAGCGGACGATGCCGGCTGCGGCGTGCTCGATGTCCGCGTTCTCGGAGACGATCGAGGCATTTTTACCGCCCATTTCCAGGATAATCGGGCGCGGGTATTTGCCCTCGGCGAAAGTTTTGTAGATCTTCATGCCAACATCGTAAGACCCCGTAAAAGTGATACCGTCGACTTCGTCGCTTGAGATCAGCGCCTCTCCTGTTGTGCTGCCGGGGCCAGTGACGTAATTACAAACACCTGTGGGGATTCCTGCATCCTGGAAACACTCCGCCAGAAGACGAACTGTCCACGGTGTGTTCGAGGCCGGCTTCATGACCACAGTATTGCCGGCGAGCAGTGCCGCGCCGACCGGCCCACCGGTCAATGCCCCGGGAAAGTTGAAGGGGCTGATAACGAGCCACACCCCGTAAGGTCGCAAAACGGAGGTGTTCTTCGCCCTGTAGCCCTTGAGGGGATCCTTACCCATGCGCACGATGTATCCGTCGTTGGCTTCCATCTGGTCGCAGGCGTAGCGGATGAGATCGGCGGCTTCCGCGATGTCTCCCAGTGCTTCCATGCGGTTCTTGCCGACTTCGAGGGAAATGACGGCGGCAAATTCGAAAATGCGTTTGTCGATCTGTTTGGCCGCCTTGCGTAGAATTTTTACGCGCTCCTTCCAGTGGGCTCGTGACCAGGCTGGAAAAGCCTTTCGTGCGGCTGCGAGGGCTTTTTTAGCATCGTTGGCTGTCCCTTGTTGGAAGGTTCCCAACAACCAATCATTGTTGATCGGTGAGCGGTCCTCGAATTTTTCCGAGGATTTAACCTCCTTGCCGTCGATCAGCATGGGATGTTCGGCGCCCATGTCGCGCTTTACCTGCGCAAGTGCGCTTTCATAACTTTCGTGGAGTTCTTCGGGTGGATCGAACATCGTAGCGTAGGTTAGTTTAAAACCACCCGCTTTCTTACCGTCTTTCGTTTTCTTGGCCATGTTCTCCTCCTGGTGGATAGTCTGCATTTGAATGCAAAGTATAGCCGCAAGCCTCGCCGTCGTCAAAAGTGCGATGTATACTGAGGGGACGACTTCGATACGACGAGATGACCTGGATTCACGATCAGATCTACGCTGCGGGTGGAAAACACATCCCTTCAACGTGGGATGCTTTCATGGATCAAACGGGCATATCCGCCATTCTTCATTTTAATCCAGTTTCTCCGGAACGATTCGCCGGCTCTGTTCCGGAACAATTCCTCTGGATGGACGTGGCAGACGAAACGCAAGCTGGAATTCGTGAGCGGCTCTTGGCGGCCGTGTTTCTGCATCGATGCATTACCCAGAATCTGCGTATTCTGGTGCACAGCAGTCTGGGACTTCATCGCACCCGGTGGGCTTATGTGGCCTATTCAATCTGCGCCGGCCACTCGGTGAAGGCGGCCTTGCGAACGGCGACGGAAACTCCCTGGCTTGCGCCCTACCATACCGATCAGGCTGTCTGGGAGGAATTCGCCGCTGCCTGTCGGAGCGAATCCGATTGTAGCTGAAGCGTTTACTGTACATGCCCGGGGTTGGAGGACACGATGCTTTTTTCAGACGTCGCATACATGGGAATCGACCCGACG
>CAYYVY010000091.1:0-12979 GCA_964475265.1 uncultured Anaerolineaceae bacterium
CGGGAGCGATGGGCGGCGGGTGTATGTTCAATATATGAAGGAAGACTAAGATGAACGAGTTTGTTAAATCTGTCGAAGCGCCAGTCAACCCGGAAATCCCCGATATTCGACCCGGGGATTCCGTCACAGTGTTCGTGCGTATTACCGAAGGCGATCGAGAACGAGTCCAGGAATTTCGCGGCATCGTAATCCGTGTGCGTAAAGGCGGCAACAACGCCAACTTTACCGTGCGGCGCACAGCCACGCACGGCATCGGCGTCGAACGCACATTCCTCATGCGCTCCCCTCGTCTGGAAAAGGTCACCATTCAACGCCGTGCACACGTCAGGCGCGCACAATTGTATTACCTGCGCGACCGCTCGGGGAAGCAAGCCCGTTTAAAGGAAAAACGTTCCTGATGTCACTCTGGAGTGATAAAGGTGCGGGTCAAAACCCGCACCTTTTTTTTAATTCCCGAAGGCAATCTTTCGCCCTGAAATTTCCCATACCCTTGCTCAATCGCAAGTATCGAGAATATCGCTCACTGGCCCACTCCCAGAATACTACGTGAACGACAGCGCCTTTTCGGTGTACAATGCACAAAACACGACGTGATTTCGACCGAGATTCAACGATCGACTATATATAAATCGAGTTTGGGATAGCGCATTCGACTCAATGGACCCACGACCTATCGGGCTTTTCGATTCGGGCTTTGGTGGACTTTCCGTTCTGCATCGGATTCATGAATTGCTGCCGCAGGAGAACGTCGTCTTTTTCGCCGACCAAGCCCACGTCCCCTACGGCAATCGCACGCTGCTCAAGGTGCGCGAATTATCCCAGGAAATCACCCGCTATTTGCTCGAACGTGATGCGAAAATGATCGTGGTCGCCTGCAACACCGCCTCTGCAGCCGCACTCCACCATTTACGACGGGTTTTCCCAGATGCGCCGTTCGTCGGCATGGAACCCGCCGTCAAGCCAGCAGCTCAATCCACGCAAAGTCGAGTCGTGGGCGTGCTGGCTACCTCCGCCACATTTCAGGGGGAATTGTTCGCCTCCGTGGTGGAACGCTTCGCCAACGACGTCACGGTCCTGCAACAAACGTTACCCGGCCTGGTCGAATGCATTGAGGCGGGTGACCTCGACGGCATTGCCACACGCCGCATCCTGAGAAATGCCGTCGAACCGCTGCTCTCCGAAGGGGTAGACACGTTGGTCCTGGCCTGTACACACTACCCTTTCATCATCCCTGTACTGAAAAACCTCGTTGGAAATGAAGTCAACGTCATCGATCCTTCCCCGGCGATCGCCTGCCAGACCCAACGCATCCTCGACCAACACAGCTTGAATGCACCAATGGATCAAAAGGGTCGAGTGACCTACATCAGCAGCGCCGACTCGCACCGACTGCGCGAGATGGGCGTACGGCTGATCGGTCTGGATGGCGAACAGCATTCCGCCCAGTGGCATGGAAAAACGCTGAAATAAGAATATTTAACGGCGAGGAATAAAAAACCTCCCGCGCCTGATGAGGCGCGGGAGGTTGATATGTTTAAAGTCTTCCAGCTACGACTTACTCCACACCTGCTTGCTTGAGATCTTTGGCCGAAGTTCGGGCGACCGAGGCGACGGTTTCGCCTTCCTTGAGATTGATCACGCGCACACCCATCGTTGCCCTTCCGGCGCTTTTGATCTGTTTGATCTTGGTGCGGATCACGATGCCGCCGCTGGATATGATCGTCAGATCGTCGTCTTTGTGGACAATGCGAGCGGATGCGATCGGTCCCGTCACCGACATCTTGCTGCGGCTCAGGGTGATCACACCGCCTGTCCCCCTTCCCTTGCTGGGATATTCATCCACAGGCGTACGTTTGCCGTAACCGTTGGCCATGACGACGAGCAATTCACCATCCGGATCGACGACATCCATTCCGGCTACGAAATCACCCTTGCGCAAGCTGATCGCTTTAACGCCCATTGCCGGACGTCCCATCGGGCGAACGTTCTCTTCGTGATAGCGCAGCGCTTGACCGCCTTCGGTGACGATAATCAGTTCGTCGTCGCCGCTAGTCAGCCGCACCCAACCCAGCATGTCCCCCTCCTCCAGACCCATCGCAATCAAGCCGGATGGCCGTACGGAGGCGAACTCGGCCAATTGAACGCGTTTGATCTTGCCGTTGCGGGTGACCATGGTGCAGTAATTGGCTTGCTCGAAATCGGGAACGGTCACCGTGGCAGTGATCGATTCGTCGGGTGATAACGCCAATATGTTCACGACGGGAATACCGCGCGCCGTCCGATCGGCATCCGGGATCTGATACGCTTTTTCGGAATAGACCTTCCCCCGGTCGGAGAAGAACAACACCGTATCCAGGGAACGTGCGGGAAAGAGCATCATGACTTCGTCTTCACCGCGTATCGAATGCCCCTGCACGCCTCGTCCACCCCGCCCCTGTTGTCGATACGTCTTCGCGGCGACTCGCTTTACGTAGCCGCGTTCGGTAATGCTGATCAACACGGATTCATCCGGGATCAGGTCTTCCTCGCTGAATTCCTCACTGGCGTCGGGAGAAATGCGTGTACGCCGCGGATCCCCATAGTCTTTAACGATTTCGTCGAGGTCCGTTTTGATCAAGGCGTATATCTTCTTGGGATTCGCCAACAAATCTTCGAGGTATGCGATCCGTTCCAGGATTTCCTTATGTTCCTGTTCGATTTTCTCGCGCTCGAGCGCCGCCAAACGCCGTAGTTGCATGTCGAGGATGGCCTGCGCCTGGATTTCAGACAGATTGAAGCGCTCCATCAAACGATCTTTGGCGACATCTGCGTCCGCAGACTTGCGTATGGTTTGAATCACGTCGTCCAGATTGGCGAGTGCGATGATCAAACCGTCCAGAATGTGAGCTCGCGCTTTCGCTTTAGCGAGCTCGTATTCCGAGCGGCGCGTGATTACCGTCAGGCGGTGATCCACGTAGAGCTGCAGAGCGCGCTTGAGGGACAGCAACCTTGGTTCACCGTCCACCAAAGCCAGCAGCTGCACACCGAAGGTCGTCTGCAGTTGCGTGTATTTGAATAATTGATTGAGCACCTTTTTGGGTTGGGCGCTGCGCTTCAATTCGATGACGATGCTCAACCCGCGTCGATCCGACTCGTCGCGCAGATCGGAGATGTCGGAAAGCCGGCCTGTGCGAACCAATTCGGCAATGCGTTCGATCAAACTGGATTTGTTGACCTGATAGGGAATTTCCGTGACCACGATGCGATGACGTGACTTGCCGTGTTCCTCGATGTTCGCAAAGGCACGCATGACGATGCGCCCTTTGCCCGTGCTGTAGGCTTGCTTGATCCCTTCTATTCCCACGATCATCGCCCCGGTTGGAAAGTCAGGGCCGGGAATGAATTGCATCAGATCATCGACTGTGACGTCGTCGAGATTATCGTAATGATCGACGACGTAGCGAATCGCCTCTGCAAGCTCGTTGAGATTGTGCGGTGGGATGTTGGTCGCCATGCCGACGGCGATGCCAGAAGCACCGTTGAGCAATAAATTGGGCAAGCGTGCGGGGAGCACGACCGGCTCTTGCAGGGAACCGTCGAAGTTGTCGACAAAATCCACCGTCTCCTTGTCGATGTCTACGAGCAGTTCTTGCGCCATGCGCGCAAGCCGAGCTTCAGTGTAGCGCATGGCGGCGGGTGGATCCCCGTCAATCGAACCGAAATTTCCCTGGCCATCGATGAGCATGTAGCGCATCGAAAAGTTTTGCGCCATGCGTGCCATCGATTCATACACCGCTGCATCGCCATGCGGATGGAATTTACCCAGCACCTCACCGACGATGCGCGCTGATTTGCGATAGGGGGTGTTCGCCCGGATCCCCATTTCGTGCATGGCGTACAGGATGCGGCGATGAACCGGCTTCAATCCATCCCGCGCATTGGGCAGCGCCCGCGCTACGATCACGCTCATGGCGTAATCCAGGTACGCGTCACGCATCTGATCGTCGATGTCGACTTGCCGTATGGTTCCAATTTCCATTGCGTTTGCCGCTTTCACACGATCAAAATCCACAGAAAACCCGCCTGCGGCGGGAACACTTTTATTATACCCCGAGACCGCTATTCAGACTACGTTCTCACCCCCACTCAATGGAAAAAAGAAGGGAAATATCGACAATTTGCCTCGATTCTCGTCCGGCGCTCGTTCGAAAATCGTCGAGTTCCACAGAAACCCCCAAGCCGACTGCGTGTTCCAATGGATGAACATGGGGGGATTCTCATATACAATCAGAGCAGTAAACGAACATCACTCGCTCTCGAAGGGAGGCTTTTTATGGCTCGTGTAAAACGGTTCGTGCTCATCATCTTGATTGTCCTCATTCTGCTCGTAGTTGCACTCATCATCGCGGGGTACGTTAGCATTCGCCGTTCATTTCCCCAGACCGAGGGGGTGATTCAGATTCCCGGGCTGCAGGCACCCGTGGAGGTCTACCGCGATTCTTTCGGGATTCCCCACATCTACGCCGCCAACAGCCACGATCTTTTCATGGCACAGGGATTCATACACGCCCAAGATCGCTTCTGGCAGATGGAATTCTGGCGCCGCATCGGTAGCGGCCGACTCTCTGAAATCCTCGGGCCGAGCGCACTGGAAAACGATCAATTCATCCGCACGCTCGGATGGCATCGCACGGCGGCAGAAGAGGTTGAACTTTTGTCCCCTGATGCATTAGCGGTCATGAAGGCCTACGCCGAAGGCGTCAACGCCTATCTCGAGACACAAACCAAACCGTTGAGTTTCGAATTCACCGTACTGGGTCTGACGGGCGTTGAAGTTGACCCCGAGCCCTGGACCGTGGTCAACACGTTGACTTGGGCCAAAGTCATGGCGTGGGACTTGGGTGGAAATCGCGGCATGGAACTGCTGCGCGCCCACGTCGCCGCGCGCCTGGGAACGAACGCCGTCGAGGAGATCATCCCTCCCTACAACAGCGACTATCCGGTCATCGTGCCCGAACCGCTGACGAACGCAACCCTGGATTCGATCCCTGACATGGCCTTTGAGTCAAATGCCTTTGGAGAAGGATTGGGGCTGGGAAGCAACAACTGGGTCATCGCCGGCGAGCGGAGCGAAAGCGGCATGCCGCTGCTGGCGAACGACCCCCATCTGGGCATCCAGATGCCTTCGATCTGGTACGAAATCGGTCTGCACTGTGATCCCATAGGACCAGAATGCCCGTTCAACGTTGTTGGAAGTTCGTTCGCCAGCGCACCGGGCGTGATCATCGGCCACAACGAGCGCATTGCCTGGGGTGTCACCAATTTGGGGCCCGACGTGCAGGATTTGTTCATCGAGCGCATCAACCCCGAAAATCCCTATCAATATGAATTTCGCGGCGAATGGCTCGACATGGACGTTCTCCAAGAAGAAATCAAAATCGCCGGAGAGGATGATCCCGTCGTTATCAACGTACGCATCACGCAGCACGGCCCGATCATCAACGACGTCGCCGCAGGCACGGAGGACGACTGGTATTACGGCTGGCAGCCGCTGGCGCTATCGTGGACCGCGCTGCAGCCCACGAGGCTGATGGAAAGCGTACTGCGTATCGATCTGGCCCAGAATTGGGAAGAATTCCGCGACGCCCTGCGAGACTGGGACGTGCCCAGCCAGAATTTCGTCTACGCCGACGTAGACGGCAATATCGGCTATCAAGCACCGGGGCGCATTCCCATCCGCGCAAACGGAAACGGTTCGATTCCCGTACCCGGATGGAGCGGAGAATACGAGTGGGTGGACTACATCCCCTTCGACGAACTGCCCAGATCCTACAATCCGGAGAAGGGCTACATCGCAACCGCCAATCATGCCGTCGTAGGTGACGAATACCCCTACACGATCACCGTTGATTGGGCTCCCGGCTTCCGCGCCCGCCGCATCGTGGAAATGATCGAATCAAACGACTCGATCTCGATTGAATACATCCAATCCATGCAAGGAAACAACACTCAGATATACGTAGAGGACGTGCTGCCCTACATCCTCGAACTGGACCCGACGGATTCGAAGCTTTCACAGGCCGTTGATTTGCTGCGGCAGTGGGATGGACGGACCGTGCGGGAGAGCGCCGCGGCTGCGTTGTTTGAATCGCTGCGCATACACATAATCGACCAGGTGTATGCTGACGAATTGGGTGAGAAATTGCTGCAGAAAGCGTTTCCCTCGCTGCTCACAGCGTTGGTGAACACGCTGCCCAACGCCGATGCAGTCTGGTTCGACGACATCTACACGCCGGAAGTCGAAACCCGCGAAGTCATCCTGCTCCGCGCCCTCGAAGCGGCAGTGGACGAACTCAGCGAGTCACTCGGCGGATCGATGTCCAAGTGGCGCTGGGGCGACCTGCACACGGCCACCTTCGAAAATCAAAGCCTGGGACAAAGCGGGATCGGCTTGATCGAAGCCATTTTTAACCGCGGTCCGGTCGAGGTGGATGGATCGTTCTTTACCGTCAACAACACGGGATACGATCTGAGCAATTCATACGCCGTGGCTGTCGTGCCATCCTACCGGCAAATCATCGATTTGGCCGACTTCACCCGCTCGCTTTCGATCCACACCACGGGCCAATCCGGACATGCTTTCCATACGCATTACGATGACATGATCGACCTCTGGCGCAACATCGAATATCACTCGATGCTGTGGGCCAAACAAGACGTCATCGCAGCTTCCGAAGCCCACCTGACGTTAAAACCCAGCGATGGTTAGCAAGGGAGGAATTCGAGAGATCGAAAAAAGGCGAAGATACAGACGCAGGTGAAATTCGAATGGGAGCAGCCAGCAACTCGGCGCGGCGATATCCCACAGAAAGAACAAGGGGCGCATGATCATGCGCCCCTTGAGACGTATACGCTACGATCGAAGGGCTATTAATACCAGACTTTTCCCATCACCATCAAGCAAGCCGTCCCCATGACCAGCACCGTAGCCAGGAAGAGAACCGCCAGCACCAAACGCTGGCCCGAGGTCATGCCGAAAATCCGCCGCTCAGAAACACTCTGATCCTCGACTTCGAAAAGGCGCTTGCGCTCTTCTTCGAACTCCATAGGTCCATCAGATAATTCACGTAAATTGTCGAACATGCCTGCCCTCCCTGAAGGAGCAAACCTTACTCGCCAAGTGTAGCCGATTTGAGGTTTGTGTCAACTGAACGCATGTGCACGTCTCCCGAGGCTGCCAATACCTGCTCTCCCTGAGACGTTTCCAGCCGCAGCCGTCCATCCACCATTATCCCGGACAACACGCCGGACTGTTCGCCGCGCGCATTGCGGACGACCACCACTTGATTGAGAAACGCCAGATGATGCTGCCATGCGTCGAGCAACTCCTCGCTGCCGATCCGCTCATACCAATACGCAAGAGATTCGAGTACACCGATGAACAGGTCATAGCGATCGACTTTTTTACCCACAGCGGTTTCGATGCAGGTAGCGGGGTAATTCAGCTCAGCCTCCGCGGGAACCGACTCGTTCTGCACGTTGATGCCGATTCCCATAACGACGTACTCCAGATCCTCGCCGGCCCACGCTGTCTCCACCAGAATACCGGCAACTTTACGCCGATCGATCAACACATCGTTGGGCCACTTAATGGCCGCCCGAATGGTCCACCTTTCGAGGGCTTTCACTACTGCCAGAGCGCCCAAACCCGCAAGGCCGGATATCTCCTGCAAATGCTCCGCCGGCGGCCGCAGCACCAAACTGAAAGCCAGGGCACTCTTCGCCGGCGTGAACCAGCGCCTCCCGGCGCGCCCGCGTCCTGCCGTTTGTTCCTCGGCGAAGACCACCGCGCCATGGGCGACTCCCTGGCGAGCTCGTTCCAGGGCTTCGTCGTTCGTCGAACCGACCGTTTCGAAATAAAAGAACGGTTTGCCCAATCCGTGGATCGGGAGGTTAGCGCGCAGATCGGCGAGACTCGTCATATCCCAATTGTACTCGGTAGTGCAGGAAGCATGCCACGGCGTTTTCCATTTGACTAATCTCTGATAGAATCCATCCGTTGAAGCATGAAACGAATCTGGGCTCCCTGGCGTATGGACTATGTAGAAGGAAAGGTGAAGGAGAACGATTGCATATTCTGCAGTCGTGCTGCGATGGATGACAATGCGGAGAATCTGATCGTACATCGCGGCCAACATGCATTCGTCATCCTCAATCGTTTCCCCTACACCAACGGCCACACGATGGTCGTACCGTTCGAGCATCAGGCCTCGCTCGAAGATTTAGACGAAACGACGCGAAATGAGCTGATGCAATTAACCACCCAGACTCTTGCCGTCATGCGCAACGTGTACAACGCCGGCTCCTTCAACATCGGCGTCAATATTGGCGAGGCGGCCGGTGCCGGTATCGCCGAACACATCCACGTGCACATCGTGCCGCGCTGGGCCGGCGACACCAGCTTCATGACCACAACTGCAGACACGCGCGTGCTGCCCGAGTCTCTGGAAGAGAGCTACCGCAGACTCCGTGCGGAGTGGTCCAAGATGAACTCCGATCCGCGTGGATAACGATCCTCGATCCAAATCCCAAACGATCCACAACCTTGTAGAGGCAGTGTATGAGTGAAGCAAAAAACAAGCTTGATCCCGTCATTTTGAGCGCCGTACGCACACCCATGGGACGCTTTCAGGGTGCACTAAGCCCGCTGTCAGCCGTGCAGCTTGGCGCAGCAGCCGTTCGAGAAGCGGTGAAGCGCGCCGGCATTCCCGATCCGGCGCAAATCGACGAAGTGCTCATGGGTAACGTGGTATCTGCCGGTCTCGGACAGGCGCCGGCCCGCCAAGCTGCGGTCTTCGCCGGCTTGCCACCGACCGTAGGTGCAACGACCATCAACAAGGTGTGCGGATCGAGTTTGAAATCCGGCATGCTCGCTGCGCAGGCCATCAAAGCAGGGGACGCAAATTTGATCGTCGCCGGCGGCATGGAAAGCATGAGCAATGCCCCCTACCTCGTGCAGGGACGGCGCGGAGAGCTTCGCTACGGACACGTCCAACTAAAGGACGCCCTGCTCCACGACGGACTGTGGGATCCCTTTGAAGATTGGGTCATGGGCATGGCCGCGGAGTGGATCGCCGACGAATACAACATCAGCCGCGAGGCGATGGATCGTTGGGCTTTAGAAAGTCATCAAAAAGCGATCGCCGCCATGGACGAGGGCAAGTTCGAGGCCGAAATCGTCCCAATCGAGCTGCCCGGGAGGAAAGGCACACCGACGCGTGTGGAAAAAGATGAGACCCCGCGTCGTGAAACCTCGTTGGAGAAATTAGCCTCCCTGAAACCTGCCTTCACCCCCGACGGCAAGGTGACGGCCGGCAACGCGCCGGGCTTGAACGACGGCGCGGCTGCAGTCGTATATGCCAGCCGCCAACAAGCTGTTGCCCTGGGGATCCAACCCATGGCGCGAGTCTGCGGCTACGCACAATCGGCGGTTGCCCCGAAATCCTTGTTCATCGCCCCGGCACACGCCATTCCGAAACTGCTTGCCAAATTGGATTGGACGCTGCAGGACGTGGATTTGATTGAATTGAACGAAGCCTTCGCTGCACAAGTCCTTGCCGACGGAGTAGCGCTGGAGGAAATCGGTTGGGACTGGGATAAGATCAACGTACGCGGCGGCGCCATTGCTCTCGGGCATCCCATTGGCGCATCCGGTGCACGCATCCTTACGACATTGCTTTACGCCTTACGAGATCGCAATCTCCAGCGCGGCATCGCCGCACTTTGCCTGGGCGGTGGTGAAGCCGTCGCCATGGCCGTGGAACTCGAAGCCGAAGGTTAGAAGCAGCGCCATCGCAACGTACTCTTATCCAGAGGGGAGAAAATATCGTGGCAATCGAGAAAATCATGGTCGTCGGCGCCGGTACGATGGGCCACGGCATCGCCCAAACGGCGGCAATCGCAGGCTACCAAGTCACGTTGACCGATGTCGATCCGGCAGCGATCCAAAAAGCCATGGCGGCGATCGAGCAGTCGACGGCCAAGCTCGTTGAAAAGGGAACGATCGACGAAAAGCAGAAACAAGCCGCACAGGAAGTGAACACCGCATTGGACCTGAAATCAGCCTGTGAGGCCGATTTGATTATCGAAGCCGCGCCGGAAGACGTGGAACTGAAACTCGATCTGTTCAATCGCCTCGACGGACTCGCTCCACCGACGGCGATATTGGCTACGAACACCTCCTCCATTCCGATTACGAAAATCGCCGCCGCTACCCAGCGGCCGGAGCAAGTAATCGGCATGCACTTTTTCAACCCCGTGCCGCTCATGAAACTCGTCGAACTCGTGCGCGGTTTGATCACCTCGGACCACACCACCGAGGTTGCCATCGAGGTCGTCCGCCGGATGGGAAAAGAGCCCGTTCAGGCATTGGACTCACCGGGTTTCATTTCCAATCGCATCCTCTGTCCCATGATCAACGAGGCGATTTTCACCTTGATGGAAGGGGTGGGAACGCCGCAGGCAATCGACTCCGTGATGCAGATGGGCATGAATCACCCCATGGGCCCCCTGGCTTTGGCCGACCTGATCGGTCTCGACGTCGTTCTGCGGGTGATGGAACTGCTCCATCACGATCTCGGCGACGATAAATACCGCCCGGCGCCGCTGCTGCGCAAGATGGTCGACGCCGGCTTTCTGGGACGCAAATCGGGAGTGGGCTTTTACAAGTACTAGATCTTCGTCCTCGGTGGCGCGAGTTGCGCACGCCCAACCCGGAAGCAGCACTGCCCATTCCACACCGAATGGATCCCCCGCACCTGAGACGACAACCTGCGAGATTGTAGATCGTGAGTATAATGCCGATATCTTAATCACGGAGATAGCCATGCGCTTACCGCGTCCGATGTTCGCCCTTTTAATCCTCCTGATCGCCGCAACGGCTTGCACTGTATCCCAGACGGCAACCGCTCCGCCTGAAGACCTGTTGGAAAACGCTGTCGCAGCAACACTGACGGCCCGGGCGGAACAGGATTCTGAATCCACAGGCAAACAGGCGCAGAACGAAACACAATCCGAGCAGCTTCCGCCGGGAGAGACGCAGCCCGCCGAACGTCCGACGCCCGAAGCCGCCGCATCTGCTGTAGCCTGCATTGTGTACACCGACGCGGGCAACGTGTGGCTGCTCGAAGCCACCAACCCGCCCCTGCAGCTGACCAGCAGCGGCGAGGCCAGCGAGGTCTTGATCTCGAACGACTGCGAGAAGGTCGCCTTCATCCGGCGCAGCGGACCGGATCAGCTGCCCGAAATTCGCTCCGTCAATACGGACGGAAGCGGGGAGATGACCTTGTTGACTTCGGCGCAGATCAATGCCCTGTATCCCCAGGACCCCAATTTCAGCCACAACGACGTCTTCAGCATCGAATTCATACCCGGCAGTCACGATTTACTGTTCAACACCCGAGGCATTCCGATGGGTGGTCCGGGCTTGGCCAAATACAACGACCTCGTTCGGCTGGACAGCGACACGGGCAACGTGACGATCGTATTGCAACCCGGAAGTGGTGGCGACTTCGTGATCTCACCGGATGGCGCAAAACTCGTTCTCCTGCTGCCCGACATCATCAGCCTGGTCAACGTCGACGGCAGCAATCTGCAAGCAAACCTGATTAGTTACCCGCTGGTCATCACCTACAGCGAATTCCAATACTACGCACAGCCCGTATGGACTCCGAATTCCGATGCTTTTGGCGTGGCCATCCCGTCTTCCGATCCACTCGACGCCGCACCTTTCGGTACAATGTGGCGCGTACCAACGGCGACGGCAACTGCAACCAACGTCGGAACCATCCAGGGCAACTTTTATTTCCCGCAGGTTTTCAGCGCAGCGGTGCTTTCCCCCAATTTACAGCGCGTTGCCTTCATCCGCGAAACGGGTACTCCGAATGTCCAGGATCTGTATCTGGCCAACGCGGATGGCAACGGCCAGATGGTTTACGCCACCGGCAGCATTCAATGGCAGGGTTGGTCGCCAGACAGCACGCATTTCGTCTACGCACTCGGTACTCCTTTGGATTTGAATCTGGGCCTCGACGGTGGCGCATCTACACCGATTGGCAAATGTGACGACTTGCGCTGGAGAAACAACAACGCGTTCTTATGTCTATCGGGCGGCATCGGCACCTGGACGCTGATGCGAGGCCAGGTTGGCGGCAGCCTGACTGCGCTAGTAAGCCCGGCCGGAGATTTCATTTCCTACGATTTCAGTCCATGACCTGAAGCCACATGCCCGCCATCACGAGCGATACCCGGCGGGGATGCGTATCTGGACCCACATAGCTTGCGTGAATTTCCAAGCACGCATATGCTTAATCAAGAGCCTGATTCGTCGACCCGTTGAACGATCGAACGAGGTGAAAAATGGACATCTTCCGGATTCTCTGGTTAGTCGCAGCAGTTATTTTCTTCTACTTCGCCATTCTCTTCTGGATTTACTCCAAAAGCGGAACACGTCCCTTCATTTTCGGCAGCACAACCAAACCGGGAGAAGCGGGGAGCGAGGGATTCACGAATGCGATCCCGGAAGAGATTCAGAAAGAGATAGAAAGTTTCCGACGATCGATCAATCTCACCATGCAGACCCGGTTTCGAATCGGCGCCTTCAGTATGGTGCTCGCAGGTGGACTTGCGCTGGCTTCGATGATCTTCGGCTAGGCGATTCTTTTATCTACTTTGGAATTTCGGTTCGAATACCGAACCCCACCCAATTTGGATTGTGGTGGGGTTCTTTTTACAACATGCGCGACCGTATGCATTATATTGCCGGAGGATCCCAGCGCATGACGGCAAGGTAACCCTCGATGCTCCCTACGAAGTGCAGTAGCCTTCCGAAGCCACGCGCCAGCTTGAAATACAAGGGCATTTGAGTCGTATCGCGGATTTCATGGAATTCGAAACGAGAATAAAAAGGGACCAAGCTCGATCGACAGGTCAGCCACAGCGC
>CAYYVY010000092.1:0-12729 GCA_964475265.1 uncultured Anaerolineaceae bacterium
GTGTCCGGTTTCAGCCTGACTCTCGTTTTCTTGTGCTTGATTCCCCTGGCCAGTCTGTTCTTCTACATCCCCGGCAAGCTGCGCGACTGGCCCAAGATCATCAAACGCCAGCGCATCGCCAGCTTCGTAATCATGATCGTCAGCTACCCCATTGGCTTTCTGATCCTGCGCCTGATGCATGCGCCCAGAATCTACGAGGCCGTCGCCGCCACCTACACGATGGTGACCCTGGGTTTGATCTTCTTCAATCTGATCCTGCGTTACAAAGCAAGCGGTCACGCCGCCGGAGTCGCCGGCCCGGTGGGTGCATTGGTCTATTTCTACGGCCTGATCGCAACGCCTTTGCTGGCGCTGCTGCCGCTGGTCACGCTTGCGCGCCTGTTTGCCAAGGGGCACGACGTCTGGCAGACCGTCGTCGGTTCGGCCATGTCGCTTTCCATCACCGTGCTTGTGCTGCGTTTGTATGGATTCCTGCCGCTATCGGGGATGCCGTACTGAACGCTGCGAAGATGCTTTTCCATTAAAAAAATAACTTCAGAACTTGCTCTTCACAAGCCTGAGGTCGGAGAACTTGTTGCGACATACTGGGCTGACGACAAGGGACACGATTAATCACTATCCAGTTTGCGCCTCAGATCGAAATCGCTGATAGTTTTCCTTGAGTTTCTCGTAAAAATTTCGCTGATCGGGAACGACTTGTGAGCGCAAGTTGAGATTATAGCGATGCTGTTCACCCGAGTTAAGCTGGAGGGTGATCTGCTTCGAACGCAAACGTCCCTGGATAGTAAGCGATTCGATCGATTTGAAAGGGAAATCATGAAGCTCCTGAAATACGGCTATCAACTCGAAAAGGCCTCTGGCGAGTTGGACGAACACAAGCCGCCGTATGGTCACGCCGGCGATGTAATGTTCTGCCAGGATCGACCCGGAAGTCAGATAACCGACCCCTTGAATCTTTTCATCCAACCCAAGCAGCGGTTTGGCATGATGCAGGAGCAGGCCCTGGTACTTGTTCACGGTGTTTCCCTCATTTTGCGTTATCCAAGACGCAGACGACCACTCCCCAGCATATCGGAGTCCGCCGCCAGAGACAAGGCGGCACCATTTACCCTCCAGACCAATTGTCGTGCTCGCAATGATGTTGTAGAGTCGAACTGGCGTGCGTCGCACCGCAAATAAGCAACTCTTTTCTTGAAGGAGGCCGAGATGCGCACGATCGACATGAACAGTTGGCCCCGCCGCAAGCACTTCGAGCTGTACAACTCTTTCGAGCAGCCGCATTTCGGCATGTGTGCCAACGTGGATCTGACCATCTTCCAAACTGCGATCAAACAAGCGGGACATTCCATCAGTGTGGCGATTATTTACGTGATCACCCGGGCGGCGAACGACATCCCCGAGTTTCGCTGCCGCATCCGTGGGGAGCAGGTCGTCGAGCATGAGATCGTTCATCCTTCGCCGACGATCTTGACGGACGACGAGCTCTTCAGCTTCTGCACGATTGCGTACCGCGAAGACTTCGCTGAATTTGCGGATCAAGCGGCGCAAGCGATCGCTGCCGTGAAGGCACAGCCGACGTTGGAAGACGAACCCGGCCAGGACAACCTGTTGTTCATGACCGCCATCCCCTGGGTCTCCTTCACCAGTTTCAAGCATCCCATGCCCCTGCAGCCGACCGATTCGGTGCCGCGTTTTGCTTGGGGCAAATTCTTCACGGAGAGGGAGAAGCTAAAAATGCCCCTTGCCGTACAGGCGCATCACGCCCTGATGGATGGCCTGCACGTCGGTAGGTATTACGCAGCGGTACAGGAGTTGTTGGACCATCCTGAATTTGTAAAGTAGCGTTGTCTGCGATGTCCAGGAGACATCGTTCCTTCTGGCGTTCAGGTAAGGATTCAACTACCCGTTTTGCAGGCTTTGGAAGAGCTGCAGATAATCCCCGAGATGGCGAGTGGTGAGGAAATTGTGACGCACATGCTCACGCCCCGCCTGGCCCATACGTCTCGCCTCATCCGGGTATTGCAGCAGACGTAGAGTCTTATCGGCGCAAGCCTGTACGCTTTCCACGAGGAAACCAGTCTCACCGTCGATCACCTGCAGCGGAATGCCGCCCACGTTGCCCCCCACTACCGGCTTCGACTTCCACAGCGCCTCCGTCACGACCAGGCCAAATCCCTCGCGCGTCGATTTCTGGATCACGACGTCGGACGCGTTTTGAAAACAACCCACCTCGAAAGCGCCGACCCCGTTGAAATTGTGCAGCACGTAGATGTCGTCATCCTCCCCCGCATGCCGCAGCGTCCGATCCAGATATAACCAGCCTTCGGGATCATCGTGAGCCATAGAGCCCACCAGGGCAAGCTGCACTTCGGGAACGTCCTGCTTCACGAGGCGGTATGCGTCGATCACACCCAACGGATCCTTCCAGGGATCAAAGCGGCTGACCTGGGTGATGAGGGGACGCTTGTGGTCGAGGCCGAATCCTTCGACTACTCTATTTACGTCTTCAGTGGGAATAGGCGCATTCTTTGCTGATCGCGGATCGATCGTCGGGGGGATGATCGCCAGGCGGGCATCTTCCAAGCCCCGTCCTACGTATTGGCGCATGGTAAAGATGAGGGCATCGTAATCGCCGACGAAACGCACGAAGAAATCCCAATACGCCGGATTGGACTGGGAGGTGTCGATATGTGACCGCCAGATCCAGTGTCGGCTTACGGTATTTTCATTGAAGTGAAGCAGACCGGCTGGCTGGGGATCGTGCACCACGATGAAATCGTAGTCACCTTCCAACTGTTCAGCGTTGAAGCGATTCTGCCGGGTCCAGGTCTCTTGCATCTCCGGCGTAAAGGGAATATCCATTCCCTGGAGGCCGTTGTGGCTGGCTTTACTCACTTCGAAGAAATCTTCGCTGCCCTCGATGACCTGCCACTCGGCGTCCAGTCCTACGTCGCGCATCAGGGGAACCAGCGTTTGCAGGATCTCCGCCACGCCCCCACCGAAAGCTGTGGCGTTGACGTGCAGCACATGGGCGCCGCGTAAATCCTGTGCAAGTGAGTGTAGATTAGTGACCACCTCTTCGCCGACGATGGGCTCGTAATCCGCTAAGCGCTTTTCGGATAACTCAACTTTCTGCAACATGACATACCGCCTTTGTATATCGAGTTCTGCCGTTCGCTTTTGAAAACACCAATAACCACAACTAGTATCAGATTGCCCCCTTCTTGCAGGACCCCTTCAGCGCCGAAGTGTACGCTTGACAGTGATGCTTCCAGATGACATAATAATACTACTGCTAACACGTGTTAGCAACAAGGGGTGCAAATGCCAAAACGCGTTACTGCACGGGATGTAGCAGACCGTGCGGGGGTTTCCAGAACGACCGTCTCCTTCGTTCTCAACAACGTGCCGGGGATGCGTATCAGTGAGGAAACCACGCAGCGTGTACTCGAGGCGGCACGCGACATCGATTATCACCCCAACGTTTCCGCCCGCAGACTGGTTACAGGCCGCAGCTACATCATCGCTTACGTCGAGCGCCAGAATCCGAAAGAAGCCTTCGCCGATGCCTTTTTCCCCCAAGTGCTGCACGGGGTGCACGATGCAGCCTCCGCCGCGGGATACGAAGTGTTGTTCGCACCGAGCGAAATCGACTCGGGTGCGCAACGCTGCACACGATTGCTGCGCGGCGGACATGTAGACGGAATCATTCTTTCCGGTCCGCGCGTGGATGATGAAGAATTAGAGGAACTTTTACAAACCAATGTGCCCATTGTTCTCCAGGGACATTGGCCTGGAGTGCCGGTCGCCTCGGTGGACGTCGACAACGTGAGCGCCGCCAGCTTGGCAGTTCAGCATCTCATCGATCGCGGTCACGACGACATTAGCATGATCGTACACGCACCTCTGGCATACACCGCCGCAGCTGCCCGCTTGCAGGGATACCAAAAGACGCTGCAAGAAAACGGGCTTGCATACAACGAGGACCGGATCCAGATCGCGGACTTCACGCCTGCCTCCGGTGAAGAGGCGATGGAACGACTTTTAGAAACTCGACCGCACACGAAGGCCATCTTCATCAGCAGCGATACCGTCGCCATCGGCGCCATTCGGGTTGCCAAACGCAACGGTCTCCGCGTCCCGGATGACATCGCCGTCATCGGCTTCGACGACATCCCGATGGCGGTGTACAACGAACCACCGCTTACCACGATTAGGCTGCCGGCCTACGGCATCGGCTGGGGCGCTGCGAATCTCCTGTTGCGCATCATGTCTGGCGACGAAGTGCGTCAGAAGAATGTACTTCTGGAGACAGATTTGGTCGTTCGCAGCTCTTGCTGAGCCGCACCCAAATCAACCCGATCGTAAATTGAAGCAGCAATCTTCGCAGAGGGGATTGCTATCAACATCGAAGATTTCTTTCCATCTCGAGATCAAGAAAGGAGGCCTCAGGAGAAGAACCAGTGTCCGAATAAATCCAGCTTCCGAATACACCACATTCTCATTAAGTAGGAGGAGGAAATGAAAGGCAAGTTAGCAAAATGGTTTTCACTATGGATGGTATTGGGCTTGTTGCTGACCGCATGTGCAGCAGAGACACCAACGCAAGAGATGCAGCAGCCTGCAGAACCCACACCGGCTGAAACCGGGATGCAAATTGACTGCATGGGTGCCGCAGCGGGCGATACGCTGAGCGTCATTTATCAATGGTCGGGCGCGGAGGAGGAGAGCATTAATGCCATCTTCAAACCCTTTGTGGACGCCTGCGGCGTCGAGATCGTGGCCGAATCCACGCGTGACGCCGCCGTTCTGGACACCAAGGCCAAAAGCACCCCTCCAGATCTGCTCTTCTGGCCCACTACCGCACCTACTTTGCTCTACACCGAGCAATTGAAGGATCTTTCAAGTTTGGGCGGGCATTCCGAAAACTATGCCGCTTTCTGGCAGGATTTGGGCACGGTAAGCGGTATGTGGCTGGCAGTGCCGGTGAAGGCAGACATCAAGTCCATCATCTGGTACAGCCCGGTACAGTTCGAGACCTTCGGCTACGAAGTGCCGACGACCTTCGACGAGTTGAATGCCCTGGTGGATCAGATGGTCGCCGATGGTAACGTACCCTGGAGCATGGGCTTTGAAAGCGGTCCGGCGACGGGTTGGGCGGGATCGGACTTCATCCAGGACCTGCTTCTCACACAGCAAGGTCCCGAATTCGTGATGGGTCTGATCGACGGATCGGTGTCCTACGACGACCCCGGCGTGGCGCAAGCCTACGATACCTACGTCAAATGGGCGTCGGATGAAAAATACACCGTGGGCGGAGCTACGGGAACATTGAATACGGGTTTCCTGAACGCCATCTACAAGGTGTTCTCCGATCCGCCGGAAGCGATGATGGTGAAGCAGTCCGGCTTTGCGGGTAGCGAGGTCCAGAAACAGTACCCCGATCTTGAATACGGGATCGACTACGACTTCTTCGCCTTCCCGGGAGCGCAGGGCATGCAGGGTGGCGCTGATTTCCTCATGGCCTTCAG
Source organism: uncultured Anaerolineaceae bacterium (assembly GCA_964475265.1). Taxonomy (GTDB): domain Bacteria; phylum Chloroflexota; class Anaerolineae; order Anaerolineales; family E44-bin32; genus WVZH01. The sequence continues at coordinate 5,532 of CAYYVY010000092.1, forward strand.
CGATTCACCCGCCGCCCAAGCCATGGTCGCTTACCTCACCAGTGAGACGGGTGCCGAGGTTTGGGCCACTACGGGATTCGACCTCTCCCCCAACATGACGGCACTTGGCAAATACACCGATGAGTCCTTGTCGAAGAAAGCGGAAGCGCTGGCGAATGCATCCGGCTTCACACCGGACCTGGGTGACACCATTCCCGCACCGTTCGGTGACGCCGAATGGCGCGCCATCGTCGATGCCGTACAGGGCACCAACGTTAGCACCGCCTTGGCCGCTGTCGCGGCCGCGCAGCGCGAGGGCTTGGCGATGGCACCGCAAATCGAGTGCATGGGCGCCGCTGCGGGGGACTCCGTGTCTGTTATCTATCAGTGGTCGGGTGCAGAGGAGGAGAAGATCAATTCCATCTTCAAGCCCTTCGTCGACGCCTGTGGTGTCGAGATCGCAGCTGAATCCACCCGCGACAATGCCGTCCTGGACACACGAGTCAAGAGCACCCCTCCAGATTTGCTCTTCTGGCCCAGCACAGCGCCATTGACGCTCTACACCAGTCAACTTCAGGACTTGTCTGCGCTGGGTGTCGACTCCGGCAATTACGCCGACTTCTGGCAAGCACTCGGCACGGTCGACAATAGTTGGCTGGCAGTGCCGGTGAAGGCAGACATCAAATCCATCATCTGGTACAGCCCGGTGCAGTTCGAGACCTTCGGGTACGAAGTGCCGACGACCTTCGACGGGTTGGATGCCCTGGTCGAGCAGATGGTTGCCGACGGCAACGTGCCCTGGAGCATGGGCCTCGAGAACGGCGCAGCGACGGGCTGGACGGGATCGGACTTCATCCAGGACCTGCTTCTTACGCAGCAAGGTCCCGAATACGTGATGGGGCTGATCGACGGATCGATACCCTACGATGATCCGGGTGTGGTCCAGGCCTACGAGACGTACGCCAAATGGGCGTCGGACGAGAAATACACCGTGGGCGGCGCTACGGGAACGGTCAACACGGCCTTCCTGGATGCCATCTACAAGGTATTCTCCGATCCGCCGGAAGCGATGATGGTGAAGCAGTCCGGCTTTGCAGGCGGCGAGATCGTGAAACAGTTCCCCGACCTTGAATACGGGGTCGATTACGATTTCTTCGCTTTCCCCGGAGCGCAGGGCATGCAGGGAGGAGCCGATTTCTTGATGGCCTTCAGCGATTCACCTGCCGCCAAGGCGTTGCTGCTTTACCTCACCAGCCCCGAAGGCGCCATCGCCTGGGCCAAATCAGGCTTTGACCTCTCGCCGAACAAGTGGGCGACAGGCAAGTACACCGACGTGGCGTTGGCCAAGAAGGCGGAAGCGCTGGCGAATGCATCCGGTTTCACACCGGATCTGGGAGACTCCATTCCCGCGCCGTTCGGCGAAGCCGAATGGCGGGCGATCATCGAAGTTGTCCAGGGCGGAGACGTTGCAGCCGCACTGGCAATTGCAGCCGCAGCGCAAGCCTCTGCTTTAGGCCAATAATCCGTACGATTCCGGAACAAGGTGCTGGGGTTGAATACACCCCAGCACCTTCATACCACGCCTGCGTGGAGGAGGTGAATCAACAATGGCGGTTCCGAAAATCATGAAGCAAGGCAGGGTGGTGCCCTGGTTGTACATCTTGCCAGCGCTTGCAGTCATTCTAATCTTCGTCGTATACCCAACCCTGAACACAACCTACTTGAGTTTCCGCAACCGCAACGGGGAACAACCGGCGAGTGTGGATTGCGTTGCTGGAGAACCCTGCTGGGGGATGTTCGAGAACTACCGCTATGCCATCACACATCCGGACATGGTTCAGGCACTACGCAACAACGCGCTCTGGTTGTTGCTGATGGTTCCGGCGACCGTAGGCGTAGGGCTTCTCATTGCCGTACTTGCCGATCGGGTGCGCTATGAATCTCTGGTCAAATCCATCATTTTCATGCCCATGGCCATATCGTTCATCGGCGCCGGCTTAATCTGGCGCTTTATGTACTACATCGAAACCGGCGACAACCCCCAGATTGGAGTATTCAACGCGCTGCTGACGTCTGCGGGTTTGAAACCCGTGGCCTGGTTGAGCACGCCGGGAATCAATAATCTGGCCCTCATGTTGGTGGGTGTGTGGTTGTGGGCGGGCTTCAGCATGAGCATTCTCTCAGCGGCGCTGAAAGGGCTGCCCGATGAGGTGCTGGAAGCCGCCAGGGTCGACGGCGCTTCAGAATGGCAGCTCTTCTGGCAAGTCATGATGCCCATGATCATGCCCACCTTGACAGTGGTCATCACCACCATGGTTATTATCGTGCTTAAGATCTTCGACATCGTGTTCGTCATGACCGGAGGAAACTTCGGTACCGAGGTGATCGCCAACCGCATGTTTAAGTTAATCGTGACAGACACCGGCCGTTCGATGGCCATCGCCGTAATCCTATTGCTGCTCACCATCCCGATCATGATCATCAATGTGCGCAGGTTCCGAGAACAGGAGGCGACGCGATGAGACCTTTTGCGCGTTTGAATCGCCTCTTTAAGCGTCTTCCCGTAAACCTGGCGATTATCTTCATGTGTGTCATCTGGATCGTTCCCACCTTGGGCATTTTCGTCAGTTCGTTTCGCTCACGCGAAGCGGTTCGAACCTCGGGCTGGTGGACAGTTTTTATCCCCAAAGGTGGAACCGCCATTGAAGGCCAGCAGGAGTACAACACCTACTGCCTCGCCTGCCACGGCGAGACGGGCGACGCGATCCCAAGTGCGGATTTATCCGATCCGAATCTCGTGGCGCAATATCCAAGATCGAACCGTCTTCTGGTCGCACTGCGTCAAGACATCGATGGAAAGCCGCACCTGGAGGACTCCGCCTTACCCGAGGACGTCAATCAGGCGCTGGATGTACTGGCACCGATCCTGAGCTACATAAACACCCTCGCTGGAAAAGCCGAATCCGACATTGCTAAACTCAGCTTGCGCAACTACGCCGACGCGCTCGTAGGGTACAAAGGGACCGGTGATTACCTCACAGACTGCGGTACAGGAGTGGAAAGTACGCTGGCCAAATTCGATTGTAACCCCAGCGACGTTCTTAAGCCGGAAGGTATGGGACGTGCCTTCTTCAACACGCTCGCCGTGGCCATTCCTTCAGCGTTGATCCCCATTCTCTTCGCAGCCTTCGCCGCCTATGCGTTTGCCTGGATGGACTTCCCGGGTCGGCAGTGGATTTTCGCCATCCTGGTTGGGCTCCAGGTGATCCCCTTGCAAATGGCACTCGTACCAATCGCCAAACTGTACTCCAATATCGGCCTGCAAAGCTCATTCCTGGGGATATGGCTGTTTCACACCGGATTCGGTCTGCCCTACGCCATCTACCTGATGCGCAACTTCTTGGGAGGGCTGCCGCGTGAGGTGTTTGAATCCATCTACATCGATGGCGCCAATCACTGGACGGCTTTCTGGCGGTTGGCGATGCCGCTTTCGGTCCCCGCCATCGCCTCACTGGGCATCTATCAATTCCTGTGGATCTGGAACGACTTTCTGGTGGCGAAGATCTTCCTCTCCTCCAAACCAGTTCTCACCGTTCAAATCACCAATTTGATCGATCCGCGTGGCGGAAACTGGCACCTGCTCACCGGAGCCGCCTTTCTCTCCTTCATCGTCCCCATGCTGGTCTTCTTCGCGCTGCAGCGCTACTTCGTGCGCGGGTTGTTGGCCGGTTCTGTCAAAGGATAAATGGGAATCGTGCGACGATTTCCACTGCCGCAGTCTACTCAATAACTGCGGCATCTTCCTTCTTAACCCGGATGTTTTTCATCGCTTGCACAAGGCTATACCGCCAATCCCGTGCCCTTGGACAACGTAGAAGAACCTGCTTACATTCCCGAACTCAATCGTACAGATTGTGATACCACAGAAGGAGTGTACATCGTCGGCTAAAAAACCATAGCGAGTATCCTTGGGCATGAAGGCCTCGAACTGAGTTCCTATCGCAAGCCCCGTTTGACAGTTTCTGAGGCTTGCGGTAGACTTAAGACTAAGATATTTGGATCGGCCGCAATACCGCTCCCCTGTCTGGAGCGGTTTTTTTTATATCGCATTCCGATCGATGATAAAGGATGTATCAAACAACACATGACTTTTCAACAATACAATTTCAAACCAGCGTTACTACGCGCCGTACGTAAAGAAGGGTTCGAACAGCCCACACCCGTACAGCAGCAAGCCTTTCCCGCTGCCTTGCAGCATAGGGACATTCTTGGCACCGCCCAGACGGGCACCGGCAAGACGGTCGCCTTCCTGCTTCCCGCTCTGAATTTTTTGCTCACGACTCAACCATCCAATAAGCCACGCATGGTGGTCCTGGCACCCACTCGGGAACTTGCATCGCAGATCGCTGACGAGGCACACCGTTTTGCCCATTTCACACAATTACGCATCGCCACAATCGTTGGCGGCACTTCGATCAAAGCGCAGACCCAACTTTTACGGCGCGGGATCGACCTGGTCGTGGCTACACCCGGCCGTTTGATGGACCACATGCAGCGCGGCAACATACGCTTTGCTGCACTCGAGATACTGGTTCTCGACGAAGCCGACCGGATGCTCGACATGGGCTTTCTACCCGACATTGAATCCATCGTCCGAAGCATGCCCGACGATCGACAGACAATGCTCTTCTCAGCAACCATGCCGGCAGCGATTCAATCGCTGAGTTACCGCTTTCTTAAAAATCCGCTTCGCATCGAGATCGACACCGCACAACCGCCGCAAGCTATCCAACAGCATCTTTATCCAATACCCAAGCATTTGAAAACCGATCTGCTGCTCGAATTGTTGGACGACCCCAAAGTGGAAAGTACACTGATTTTCACCCGCACCAAGCAAGAAGCCGATATCCTTACCCGCAAGCTGCGAGAAGCCGGTTTGTCAGTCGTTGCTATGCATGGTGATTTTCAGCAGCGAAAACGCGTCCAAGCATTGCAGCGCTTCCGGACGCGAAAAGCTCGCATTCTGGTGGCAACGAATATCGCCGCACGTGGGCTAGACATCGAGGACATCTCCCACGTAATCAACTTCGACGTTCCGGATGAGGCCGAGAATTACGTGCACCGTATCGGACGTACAGCGCGTCTTCAAACCGACGGCGTTGCCTGGACACTGGTCACACCCGAGGACGAAACGTTGATCTCCGGCATCGAATACCTGCTCGACAAGAAGATAGAGCGTCGATTCGTCCCCGGTTTCGATTATGACGTACCTGCTCCGGATTGGGCCAAGCCCTCGGCGAAAACGATCCTGGCCAACGTTCGCCGCAAGCAAAGCTCGTACGAGCGTTGGAAAGCCCTCGCCCGCTGATTGAAACCAAAAATCGACTCGCTTAAAAAACTATTAGGGGGAATCTGCCCAACTTTCGAATTCGTGTCGCCTGGCGTTCAATCGAACGAATGGGAGTAGCGTAACCGCGTGAACTGAACCTCACTTTTGATATCATGTAGACCAAATTGGCAACCAATTAATCGAGGAATTCTTCCGTCTCGAATGGAAAATGTACGAAGCAGCGAGCAATGGAAATTACGATCTCGCATACCAGTACAATAAAGAATCTGCCGAATTATCCGACGATATTCAACTTGAATACGACCGACTTGCTGAAGAATATGAAAATTGGCAGGCTGATTAGATTCAACAAACGACGAGTAGGCAAATTCGGTTAATAAATCAACCGAGGGAATCAAGCCAACGCTTCCCAGTGTTGGAGCAAATTAGCGGCGCTCAATCGAGAAGATCGATTGGGCGCTTGGGATTCTGCAAACCCATTTTCTGACATCTGCAACCGTCAAGGACGACGCCCATTCGGTTCGAGACGCAGCAGGCTCAGGGTGATCAGCGCTGCAACCAAGAAAACCGACGCCGAGATGTGGAACTTCGTCGCATCGCCGAAGTTATCGATGCACCGACCTGCCAGAAAGGGCGCCAGCAACCTGATCATCGGCGGCATCGTCCCGGGAGAGACCAATCTGATCTCCGTCTACATCAGCGGAATCAGCATGCATGACAGTTCCTCGGTGACCATCTGGGGCAACTTCATCGGCACCGACTTTTCCGGCTCGACGGCCATCCCCGATCAGAGCGGCATATCCATGCAAAACAGCAACGGCGTGCTGATCGGTGGGACGGCACCGGTCAGAGCACTCTGGTCTCGGGCACTCCTCCAGTACCCTCCGCGACGAATTTGGTCATCTCACTCGTCGATCCCTCCTTACTGAAATACAGAACCAATATGCTTCATATCGCAATTTTCCTCGTTGGAAATTACAGCGCATTGTATTGCTGGTTCTGAGATCATCCACCATTCACTACGATCCACCCTTATCAAACCGGTATCGATCAAGCATCGATGATTGTGAATAACTTCGGATTTCTATACCAAAACCACCTTTATTCGATCCAACAAGCCCACGCACTCGCTGCCTTGGTATATAATTCTTTGGCAATGGTCTTATAGATCTACGCTTTATCGTAAGAATCCCGTTCGACGCAAAATCGATTCATGAAAGAGGTCTGAGTTGAAATTATTTGTTCCCGGACGTATTTGTCTTTTCGGAGAACACTCCGATTGGGCTGGCGGATATCGTCGTTTCGACGTAGATATCGAGAAGGGCTACACCTTGCTTACCGGCACTGACCAGGGCATATACGCCGAAGTCGAACCGCATCCTTCAGCTTTGGTTTTATCCTCCACCACGCCGAACGGCGAGAAGCATGGCCCCTATGAAATCCCGATGGATCCCAAAGCACTCCTCGAAGAAGCACAAAAGGGAGGTTATTGGAGCTACATCGCAGGGGTGGCGTATCAGATTCTGATTAACTACCAAGTCCGCGGTCTGACAATTGATAACTACAAGACCGACCTGCCGATCAAGAAAGGCCTGTCTTCCAGCGCAGCAATATGTGTCTTAACCGCGCGAGCCTTCAATCGCGTATATGACCTCAAAATGACGATACGCGGCGAGATGGAACTCGCTTACCAAGGCGAGATCACCACACCCTCCCGATGTGGGCGCATGGACCAGGGCTGCGCCTACGGAAATCGTCCCATCTTGATGACATTCGACGGCGACCATCTCGATGTTGCCGAACTCCAAGTTCCAGCAAACATGTACTTTGTGATCGTGGATCTGAACGCCGAGAAAGACACGACCGAAA
>CAYYVY010000093.1:0-12705 GCA_964475265.1 uncultured Anaerolineaceae bacterium
GTCAAATTCGTTTGCGGAAGGTGAAGACGCTGCTGATGAAATAGATGACGCTGAGCAAGATGAGTGGAAGGGTGGATGACCACAGCATGGCGGCGGAAACACCCCGCAGCATGATGCCGCGCGTAATCTCGAGATAGTGCGTCACGGGCAGCAGTTCGCTGTAGATATATGTGACGATGGGCATGTTGCCACGCGAGTACAGCAAGCCGGAGAGAATGATGGCAGGTATGAGTACGATAAAAATCGCCATGTAGATCGCCTGCATTTGCGTCCGGGAGAGATTCGAAATCAGGACTCCCATCCCTAACGATCCGACGATAAAGATCATACTCAAACCAACCAACTCCCATAAATTTCCTACGATTTTGACATCGAAAAGGATATCGCCAAGCCACAGCAGGGCAAAGAGATTGAGCACGCTGACGATGAGATAGGGAATGAGTTTGCCCAGCATCAACTCCCAGGACTTGATCGGCGTGACGATCAACTGCTCCATCGTTCCCTGTTCACGCTCCTTAACAATCGCCAGCGCCGAGAGGATCAGCGCCTGCACCTGCAGCAGGATGGGAATCAAACCCGGGATCATGAAGAGGTAGGAAACGCCGTCGGGATTGTAGAGCGTCAGCGAAGAGGCGTTGATGGGCAGCTGTAAACTCGCCGCAGCCGGTGTGGATTGGATGCGTTCGATGAGGATTTCCTGCGCCGCCATCTGGCTGATGGCGTTCAATTTGAGCTGGATGGCGCTCACGTCCGAAGGATCGGATGCGCCGTTAACGTAAAGCATCACACTCGCCGACTCGCCCGTGGCCACCTTGCGGCCGAAGTCCTCCGGGATCAACAGCCCCACGTTGACCAAATCCTGATCGATCAAATCCAGGATCTCCTGCTCGCTGGCCGCGTCGTAGACCAGTTCGAAATCCTGGCTGGCGGTGTAATACTCGATGTATTCCCGGCTGGCGTCTGTTTTGGAGAGATCGGCGACGGCCGCCGGAATGTTGCGCCGTTCGAAGTTGATCCCGTAGCCCAGCAGGATCAAAAGCATGCCGGGCAGCAGCAGGATCAACCCCAACGTGCGCGGATCGCGCCAGATGTGCAGCAACTCCTTTTTTACTACCGACCATAAACGATCCATGACTCACTCCGCTTCGATCTGCTCATTCTCGAGCAGGGAAATATTCTGACAACAATTTCATTCAACTTTCACCGACTGCGCGGTAACTCGTTCTTCATCGACCAGGTTGAGGAAAACGTCTTCGATCGAAGGCTGGATGTCTTCGATGCTGCGCACCTCGATCCCTTGCTGTTTGAGCGTCTTCTCCAGGCGGGAGAATTCACCGTTCGGCTCGACAGTGACGTGCAGCAGTGCTCCGTGGAAGGATGTGTCCATCACTCCGGGCTGCAACTGCAGCACTTCGATCGCATTCGCAGGCCGGTCGCAATCCACTTGATAGAGAATGCCCGGCTGCTGGTCTTTGAGCGTGTCCGGACTGGCCACGGCGATCAGCCGGCCGCGATACATCATGCCGATCGTGTTGCAGTAATCCGCTTCGTCCATGTAGTGCGTCGTGGCCAGCACGCTAACGCCCTCTCCCGCCATGCTGTAGATCAAGTCCCAGAAGGCGCGCCGGGAAACGGGATCGACTCCCGCCGTGGCCTCATCGAGGAACAAGATCGGAGGCCGGTGGGCGATGGCGCAGGCCAACGCCAGACGCTGCCGCCAGGCGCCGGAGAGATCGCGCGTGAGTTCGTTCTCCAATCCCTGCAATCCGGTGAGTTCGATTACCTGCGCCACGCGCTTGCGGCGTGTCTCCCGCGGCACACCGTAGATCGAGGCGTAGAAAGCGATGTTCTCCACGATAGTCAGATCGTTGTACAGAGAGAACAGCTGCGACATGTAGCCGATGCGCTTTTTGATCGCCTCGGCATCGCGGACAATGTCCAGCCCAAGCACGCGGCCTTCCCCCGAAGTGGGCCGCATGATACCGCACAGCATGCGCATCAGCGTCGTCTTGCCCGCACCGTTGGGGCCCAGCAGGCCAAAAATCTCGCCCTCGGGGATGTAGAAATCCACCCCATCGACGGCGACGAAATCGCCGAACTGCTTGGTGAGTTGACTCGTTTCGATTGCTCTAGTCATTTTTGCCACCATTGCCGTTGCGCAGTCTGATTTTGTGCACGAACACGTCTTCCATGGAAACCTTGTCGCGCCGCAGCAGGCGCAGATCGCACTCACCGCGTTTGAGGGCAGACTCGAGCTGCTTCATCACGCCGCCGACGATCCGCTCGTCGTCTTCGACGAGCATGCGGATTCGATCACCGACAGGACGCCAGCGGATGACCTCATCGAGGTTCCCTACGACCTCGCGCATGGTCTTGCGCGGTTTCGCCTTGACCTCGATCACGGCGAAAGGCAGCTCTGCCTTGAGAGATTCAGGCGTACCCGATGCGATCAGGTGACCTTCGTAGATAATCCCCACACGATGACAGCGATCGGCTTCATCCATGTAGGGCGTGGTCACCACACAGGCAACGCCGCGCTGGACCACTTGCGCCAAGATGACCCACAATTCGCGACGCGAGACGGGATCGACGCCTGTGGAAGGTTCATCCAAGAGCAGGACTTCGGGGTCGTGGATCAAGGCGCATGCGAGCGCAAGTTTTTTCTTCATCCCGCCCGACAACTGATGCGCCGCACGCTGCTTGAAGTCCGCCAGATTCGTAAAGGCCAGCATCTCGTTAATCCGCTCGCTCTTTTTACGGGAAGGGACTTGATTCAGATCGGCGAAGAAAACCAGGTTTTCCATCACGCTCAAATCTGGGTACAGGCTGAACTGCTGCGGCATATAGCCGATATTTCGCCGCACCCGTTCCACGTCTTTTTTCAAATCGAATCCGGCGACGAGGCCTTCGCCCGCGCTGGACTCGATGACCGTAGACAGCATACGCAGTGCGGTCGTTTTCCCGGCGCCGTCCGGACCGATCAAACCGAAGAGCTGGCCCTGCTCCACGTGCAGGTCGAAACCAGCGACCGCCGGGCTCGTACGCCGGCCATATCGCTTTTCCAGTCCCTGCACCTGAATCATGATTTCCACGATGTCCTCGATCTGCCGCAAAGGTTCATTCACGATGCTTATGGTAAAGAATGACCTTCGCCCTGACGAGATAACGTCCGCCACGACTCGCCGTGACGCCCGCCATGCCCGTACGTGACGAGTGTTATGTATGGATCGGGAAGCGGGGATGCTATCATATGGGCAATCATGAATCACCTGGAACCCGGGCTGCTGCGCATTTTTCGCTACTTCACCGCCATCGCCATGGTCTACTTCGCCTGCCTGGTGGCCTACACCGCCTTCGACACGCAGCGGCTCTTTTCCGCTTCCCAGGGCCAGCTCTATCTCAACCTGGCCACCAACCTGGCGCTTTTCGGCTACCTCTCCTGGTCGTGACTGCGCAGGATCATGCGCGCCAGCTACCTGCCCGTCGCCCTGCTCTCGGCGACCGCCGTGCCGCTGCTGAGCAACCTCGTTTTCCTCTACCAGCCCACGGTCAGCGACCTGCCGGACATCGTCCTGCGCAGCTGGCTGCTGCTGCCCATCCTCGTCGTCCCCGTGGTGATCATGGCCTGGCAATATCCTTTGCGATATGTGGTCATTTTTGCAATTGCAACTGGAGGCATCGAGCTGGCCTTGCTCGTGCGCGTGGCGGGCAAAGTGGACATCGAGACCCTGCCGGTGCTGGGAGTGCCCATCATCCAGGCTTTCGCCTTCGGCACCGTGGGCCACATCGTTTCCCACCTGGTGACCAGCCAGCGTTTCCAGCGGCAGGCCTTGCTGGATGCCAACCTGAAGCTCAGCCAGCATGCGCGCACGGTCGAGCAGCTGGCGACCAGCCGCGAGCGCAACCGCCTGGCACGTGAACTGCACGACACGCTGGCGCACACGTTGAGCGCCCAGACGGTCAATCTCGAGGCGATCAAGTTGATGATCCCCGCGGAGCAGGACGAAATCCAGGCCATGCTGCAGCACTCGCTCGACAACACGCGCAAGGGGCTGGCCGAGACACGCCGGGCGCTGAAGGATCTGCGTTCCAAGCAGCTGGAGGATTTGGGGCTGAGCCTCGCCCTGCGCCACCTGGCCCAGGACGTCTCCCAACGCGGCACGCTGCGCCTGGAGGTCGACCTGCCCGACCGTCTTCCGGACCTACCTTCGCAGACGGAGCAGAGCATTTACCGCATCGCCCAGGAAGCGCTGGAGAACGTGGTTCGCCACGCAAATGCGCATTCGGTTTCACTGCGTCTGGCGCAGGAGGGGACGCAGTTGTGCTTGTCGATCGCCGATGACGGCGAAGGATTCGACGTGGAGGATCCGAACGTCGGCGAACGTCTGGGCATGCGCGGCATGGCGGAACGCGCGGCCTTGGCGGCGGGAAGCATCCAGGTGCAAAGCCGGCCCGGCGGTGGAACCGTTGTTCAATTCTCGATCGAGGTGCCCGATGGTGCGCGTGGCAATATGTGACGACCAAATCATCGTCTGCGAAGGCCTGCAGAGAATCCTAGACTCCGACCCCGAGATCGAGGTCGTCGGTATGGCGCACGACGGCGAGGAAGCCTGCCAATTGGTGGAAGAGACAGAACCCGATTTGATCCTCATGGATCTCAAGATGCCCCACATGAACGGCATCGTCGCCACGCGCAAGATTCACATGCGCCATCCCGAGATGCACGTCCTCGTGCTCACCACGTACGACGACGACGAATGGCTGTTCGACGCCGTGCGCAGCGGCGCGGCGGGCTATCTGCTCAAGGACACCCCGCCGGGTGAACTGATCGCCGCCATCAAGGGCACCGTGAGCGGGAAAGCCTTCGTCGATCCCGGCGTGACGGGCAAATTGTTGTCCGAGGTTTCGAAAAGCGGCCCGGTGAGCGGGAGCCCGACGCACTTCTCGCTCAGCGCGCGGGAGCGCGAAGTACTGCAGTTGATCGTCGAAGGCCTGACCAATGCGGATATCGCCGAGCGGCTCTTCCTGGCCGAGGGTACGGTACGCAATTACACCAGTGCAATATTCCGCAAACTGGGCGTGACCGACCGCACGCAGGCCGCCGTGCTCGCCCTGCGCCACGGGCTGGTTGATCCCAATTCGGAGTCGGAGTAAGCACGTAGGCTGGGTTTCGTTCCTCAACCCAACAATTTCGCATCCGAGATTTCAGGCTTCTCGAATCCCACATCAGCCAAGCTGGAATACGTGGCCTGCTATTTATATCCCCCCGCAGTCCATGAACTGGATTTCAAACACGCAGTGGATAATGACGGCTGAATGATCCGTCCTTCGACTTCACTCACCGCTTCGCGGTTCGTTCCGCTCAGGATGATTGGAAGCTGGGGTAGACTGGCAGATACACATCTGCCCAATATCGGCTGCGGATGGATATCCGCAACCAACTTCCCACTGTTGGCACCGGATATGTATCCGGTGCCGATAATTGGCGGATGTTTATCCGCATGAGTTCATCCATGTGTTGGAATCGAGGGCAATAGGCGATCCGGCTTTCCAATTCCTTCATGTAGCGAATTAAAAAGTAGCAGATACAAATGTCGGGGACTGGTCGCGGATGAATATACGCAACCAACTTTCGACTGTTGGCACCGGATATGTATCCGGTGCCGATTATTGGCGGATGTGTATCCGCAGGAGTTCATACCTGTGTTGGAATCGAGGGCAACAGGCGATCCGGCTTTCCAATTCCTTCATATAGCGAATTAAAGATTGGCAGGTATAAATCTGTCAGAGACTGGTTGCGGATGAATATCCGCAACCAACATAATTTAAGCCGAGTGCGTCGTGGGTGAGATGTTGGGTTTCGGTACTCCGCAACCCAACCTACTGGGGTTCCCGTCGAATCCAGGCTTGATGATCGAGGATGTCGCGGTCGAAGAAGGCCCGCAGCATGAGCACGCGCCGCCGCTCGGGACCCGTCTGCGGCAGCGGCCGGTGGTTGGCTTCGATGCGTTTGACCAGTGTGATGGACACCACGGCCGCGCTGACCGGCAGCACCAGACTGGGTCCGTCCAGCAAATGGGAGAACACCGACAGCGAGATCATCCCCGCCAAGGCGAAAGGCGCTGAATCCCCCAGAATCCAACCCGCGGCCAGAAAAGCCAGCATCCAGGGAAAAGCCCAGGGGAAAATCACCAGCCACATGCCCATGAAGGTGCTGATCCCCCGCCCTCCGGTGAAACGCAGGTAGATGGGCCAATTGTGGCCGATCGCCGCCGCCAACCCCGCCATCGCCGCCACGGCTTCGCCCAGCCCGAATTGAATCCCCAGCCAGGCCGGAATCGTGGCCTTGAAAATGTCGAACAATCCCACCGGCACTACCGCCCACCAGGCCACGTGTTCGTAGACCATCGATCCACTGACCGTGCCGCTGCCGTACTGCCGCAAATCCAGCCCTTTGATCCACTTCCCGGCAAGGTAGGCGCTGGGCACGGAGCCCAGCAAATATCCAAAAAGAATCAACCCGATGGAAGCCGCGATTTGTACGCTCATCTTCCCTACTCACCCTCCTGTGCTTCTACCTGATATGCAACGCCCAACGCATCCGGCCCGGCATGCGCGCCCATGACCGGGCTGAGTTCGGTAATGAAACAATCTTCAAATGCAAACCGCTTTACGATTTCTTCGCGTAAGTCCGCCGCCTGTTCTGCCGCATGGGTGTGCATCACGGCCAGATCGCGCAGCTTTCTCTCGCCGACTCGCCTGCTGATGACGTCGATCATCTTCGTCCTCGCCCGCTCCCGCCCGTGCGCAGGAAAGAGCATGCCAACATCTCCAAATCCTTTATTGCCCACGATCGGGCAAATGTCGAGGGTCGATCCAAGAATGGAAGCGATCGCCGGCATGCGACCGCCGCGCTGCAGGTAGGTGAAGGTGTTGAGGATGAAGGCGAAGCCGCAGCGCGGAATGCTGCTGCACGTAACCGCCACCACATCTTCGAACGGTAGGCCGCGCTCCGCGGCGCGTGCGGCTTCCAGCGCGACGAATCCCTGCGCGGCGGTCGCCAGGCCGGAATCGATGATAGCCACCGGGAAGTGCTGCATTGCATCCTGCGCAACTCTCGCCGACGAAAGCATGGCGCTCAAGCGGCTTGAGAGTGTGACGACCACGGCGGCCTCGGCTCCACCTTCCTTGGCCTCCCGGAACGCCTGGATGAATTCTTGCGGTTTCGGCGCCGAAGTCGTCGGAAACGGATCGGCCGTTTCCAGGCGGGAATAAAACTCATCCGTGCTGACGTCGACGCCGTCGCGGTAGGTTTCTTCGCCGAAATGCAGCAGCAGCGGCAGCACCCTGAGGTGATAGCGGTCGATGAAGTTGTCCGGCAAGCAGGTGTTGGAATCGGTGATGACGGAAATCGCGCCCATGAATATGCCCGTCCACACGTCTACCGTATCTAACCCCTGGGCGCATGAATGGTGACGTTGGCGTACCTGCCGCAGGCGGAATTCTAAACGTTTGATGAATGAAGAAAAAATCCTATTGATCGTGGGCGTATCTCTCTGGTACGATGTTTCACGCTAACATTGATTCCGGTGTTGATGGACTGCGACGGTTTCAAAATTTATAGGTAGGAGCAGCTACAATCACGGTTTCTTCGTTCGTTGGTGAAAGTGTGGGTTGTATCTGAATAGGTGTATGTCGAGAGAAGGTATAACAATTTTATCCAGCGTCATATTCAGCCTTTCGTTGGTTTCTATTGGCGGTCCGATCTTGGGAGAATTGGTGGCGACGCTGCCACCGATTTTTAATGTCCAGAACGCAGCCCGCTCTGCACAGGAATTGGGGTTGGCGTACGAAGAGGTGTCCTTCGCCACGGGCGACGGCGTGACCCTGCGGGGCTGGTTTTTCCCCGTCGAAGGTGTGGATGCGCCCGCCATCCTCTATGCGCCCGCCACGTCCAAAGATCAACGCTCCGGCTTATCGCTGGTGCGCCCCCTGCACGATGCGGGATTCAACGTGCTGCTTTTCAGCTACCGCGGGCATGGTCTGAGTGACGGTCACTACCACGGTTTTTCATACGGCGCGCGCGAAAGTCTGGACGTGGATGCCGCAGTACGCTACTTGCGGGAAGAAAAAGGGATGCGCAGGATCGGCGCGCTGGGCCACTCCGCCGGAGCGGTTTCGATCATCCTCAGCGCCGCACGCAACCCCGGCATCGACGCCGTTGTGGCTGCCTCCCCCTTCCGTTCCATGGAAGAAATCTGGAATACGAACCGCCCGGCGATCTTTCCCACGCCCATGTTCGAACTAATGATGCGCATATCGGAATTGTTGAAGGGATTCTCGAGAGATCAGGTTCGGCCGCTGGACGTAATCGCCGACATCGCGCCTCGCCCCTTGCTGATCATTCACAGCAGCGACGACAAGCGCATAACCGTCGAACAGGCGCAGGCACTTTTCGGCGCCGCCGAGGAACCGAAGCAGATGTGGTTGATCGAAGATGCCAGCCATGCACAGGTACGCACGATCGTGATGGACGAGCGCATCGATGAAATTATTGCCTTCCTCTGCGATGCGCTGAACTGACCCTCGCCGCACACCGGCGGCAAACCAATCTCACTTCGACGTGATTCAAAAGAGGGCTGCTTTCGAGCTTTTTCAAAACGAATGGCAGCCCTCCAGCGTTCGAATTCGTTCGCATCAACGACGGCGCGAGCGCTGAGTCAAAGTGGTATCCCCAGCACCGAAAACTTGAGCGGATAGATCATAGCCCGCCTGGATCAGCCTTTTTCCAAACATAGGACGCAAACCGGTCGGCTTGAGCGTCCCGTGCACCTTGCCGTTTTCCAAAGCCGGCTGCTCCTCGAAGCTGAAGAGGTCGCTCATCACAACCGTGTTGCCTTCCATGCCGCAGACTTCAGAGATGGCCGTCACTTTGCGGCTGCCGTCACGCAGGCGGGTCTGCTGCACGATCAGATCCACGGCTGATGCGATCTGTTCGCGCACGACTTTAAGGGGCAAGGGCACGTCTGAAATCAGCGAAAGTGTCTCCAGACGGGAAATCGCGTCGCGCGGGGAATTGGCATGCACCGTCGTCAAAGAGCCGTCGTGACCGGTGTTCATCGCCTGCAGCATGTCCAGGGCCTCGCCGCCGCGCACCTCACCGACGATGATGCGATCGGGCCGCATGCGCAAGGCGTTGCGCACCAGGTGCCGAATAGGAACGGCACCTTTCCCGTCCACGTTGGGCTGTTTCACCTCCAGGCGCACCAGGTTGCCGTGGTGCAAGCGCAGCTCGGCCGCATCCTCGATCGTGACCAGGCGCTCTCCTTCGGGAATGAATTCGGAGAGGATGTTGAGCAGCGTGGTTTTACCCGACCCCGTGCCGCCGGAAACCACGATGTTCAAACGCGCCACGACGCACGCTTCCAGAAAGTCCGCCACGTGCTGGGTCAATGAATTGAATCGTACGAGGTCTTCGACGCGCAAGCGCTCCCGGGAAAATTTGCGGATGGTGACGCTCGGTCCATCGACGGACACGGGTGAAATGACGGCGTTGACGCGTGAGCCGTCGGGTAATCTGGCGTCCACGGGCGGATTATCGGCATCGATGCGGCGTCCCAAAGGTAGAATGATGCGGTCGATGATCCGCAGGACCTCGCTTTCGTCCCGGAAACGGACCGAGGATACCTCCAGCCGGCCTTCGCGTTCGATGAACACGCTTCCCCCGCCGTTGATCATGACTTCGCTGATGCTGGGATCGTCCAACAAGGGTTGGATCTCGCCATACCCCAGCAGATCGTTGGCCACGCGTTGGAAAACGTGTTCGCGCAGACCTTCGGAGATTTGAATTCCTGCTTGCTCGTAGACCTCGTGCAGCAGATGGTTTACGGCTTCATCGTGCGATTTTCCGTTGGAACCGTTTTCCAATTTCGTAGATACCTGTTCGGTAAGCCAGGCGGTCAATTTCGCTAACGTCTCTGCATCCACACTCTGCGCCGCTGCTTGACGATTAATCATCAGCAACCCCCTGCAGGTCTTCCGAAGGCACGATCCAAAGGATATACTGCTTGTTTACCGAGATGAATCCGGTCTCGAGTTTCTCATCATCCTGGATCACTCGGGCATCCGTGACCGGCAGAAACGAATCCGCTTCATTGAGTTCGTCGCTGAGCCGGTTAGCTGGATTCAGATGGATTGTGCCGTGAATGCGAGCGTCAGGGCATTGGATGATCACTCGCAGAGGGGTTTTCGACACGACTTCCGTAAAATACTTACTAAAGGTTTCAACCCGCGTCATCGCTACCATGCACCTCTCAAATTAAAATTTAACTTCACAACTTACGTAGGGGACATGGATCAGATTTCTTCCCGATCCAGACACGATGCCATCATATCAAAGGTTGATGTTCCCGCGACCTTACAGTTCTTTTACAGGAAATCAGCCGGCACACGATGTCCAGGCGAGGAAACACTTTGTGAGAAAGAGAAGAACGAGGATACACCACCGGGGTTAATGATTGTAGCGAAGCATTGCAGGCATCATATCTGCTGGGATCACGACGGCAAATCGAACGCCGAGCGGGTCCACAAATGTTGCCAGGATGGAAATTCGCACGCAATTGCGCGAAAATGATACCGGTAAGTGACATCACCACGGCTGATGAGAACATCGCAGCGCCCACACTATCGAAAAGAGGTTGAATCATGAGCAGCAAGCAGCGTGTTCGAGTGGTAACAGACATGGGCTGTTCTTTCCGGCCGGGGGACCCAGAGGTGCAGGAATGCGGCATCTCGCTCATACCGCTTCAGCTTTCAATTCTCGAAAACGGGGAATGGAAAACCAAGCAAGAGACCGAGATCGAACCGGGGCAATTCTACAGCATCATGCAGCGCATGATCGCTGAGGACGGAGAGCTGCCCAAGACATCGGGCTTGAGTCCGGGAATCGCCCGCGACATCTACCTCAATCTGTTCCGAGAGAAGGATGCAGAGGCCGTTTTCTCCGTACACGTCACCAAAGCGCACTCGCAAGCCATGTCCGCCGCGCTGATCGGCGCCCAGGAAGCGAAAAAGACGGCAGGCGAGGATTTGCCCATCGCCGTGATGGATTCGAAGTCGCTGTCCCTCGGGCAGTATTGGATCGCCAAGCACGCCGCCTGGCTGGCGCAGAAAGGTGCCGATTTGAAGGTCATCATCGACGAGGTATCGCAGCTCATTCCCAAGATCGAAGTCCTCGTCGTGCTGGAGACGTTTGAGAATTTGAGGAAAGGCGGCCGTGCGGACCAGATCAAAGGCATGCTGGCTTCGATGTTCTCGGCGATCTCCATTCATCCCATCCTGGCGGTTAAAGAAGGAAAACTGGATCTTTTTGGCCGGGCGCGCAGCGCCAGCAAAGCGAGGAAGAAAATCGTAGACATGATCGGCGGCATGGGCGAGATGATTAAGATGGGCGTAATCCACACCAACGCGCCGGCCTTGGCCGAAGAGGTGAAAATCTCCGTCGGCAACTTCTTCAAGGAACGCATCCCCATCGTGGATGCCGGCCCAGCGCTGGCTACGCACGCAGGAGAGCGAGCTGTCGCCATCGTCGCCCAGAAAAAGTAAGGCGATTGCGTTTCGAGCAGCACTCAAGTGGTGCGAGGTCGCTTTTATCAAACGCAGCGTATTGTAGTTTTCTAATGCATACGCTGCTGCTCTTTTTATCAGCCGAGGTTCTGCAGGTCGAAGATGTTCTCCGCGCTGCCAATCGCTGCAGCGTAGTGCGCAATAAGCGAAAAACGGGTCATGCTGAAGGATCACAAGTCACCCCGTCGTTAGACACATGTGTGGCGGGATCACGCCGACGATAATTCGGTAGTACAATCCTGTTGTTCCGCTTGAAAAGGCAAGCCTGTGCCTATGGCACCGAGACGAGGAGATAAAGAATGAGCGTCATCGAAATCAACCATCTGACCAAGTATTACGGCAAGGCCCGAGGCATCATCGATGTATCCTTGAACATCGAAGAAGGTGAGATATTTGGTTTCATCGGCCCCAACGGCGCGGGGAAATCCACGACCATTCGCTTGCTGTGTTCACTGATCTACCCCACCAGCGGTGAGGCAAAGATATTCGGCAAGGATTGCATCAAGTACGGCCCCGAGATCCGCCAGGAAATCGGCTACCTGCCCTCGGAGGTCTTCTACTACGACAGGATGAAGGTGATCGATCTGCTTAACTACTCTGCCAGTTTCTACCCAAAGGATTGCGATCAACGCATACAGGATTTGGCAGAGATCATGGAACTCGACCTGAGCCGCAGGATCGACGATCTATCCTACGGAAACAAGAAAAAAGTGGGCATCGTTCAGGGACTGCTGCACTCACCCAAAGTAATTTTCCTCGATGAACCGACGGCCGGTCTTGACCCGCTGATCCAGCACAAATTTTTCGACCTGATCCGCGAAGAGAACAAAAAAGGCGCCACGATCTTCTTCTCCTCACACATTCTTTCCGTGGTGCAGAAGATCTGTAACCGCGTGGCGATCATCCGCGAGGGGAAAATCGTCGAAATCCAGGATATCAAAACCCTGCAAAGAGAGAATTACAAGAAAATCACCATCGTCGCCGACGGCGTCGATGGAAAAGGCTTCGAGATGCCTGGCGTGACTCATCTGGAGACACAAAACAACACGGTGAGTTTCTTTTTCAAGGGCGACATCAACG
>CAYYVY010000094.1:0-12666 GCA_964475265.1 uncultured Anaerolineaceae bacterium
CCTCTTCAGCCTCGTCGCAGGTCGTTTACCCGGAAAGCAAATACGGTCGTGGATGCTCTTCGCCACCAGTTTGTTTGCAGTTTTCTGGCTGCAGCCGGAAACGTCGCTGCGGCATTTCGATTTCTGGTTTCCCACAGCGACGATCGCGCTGATCGTTCTGACCTGGTTTATCGTGCGGGAGCGATCGCCGCTCGCATCCGAGGACAGGATCTCGTTGTCGGCCATCGTGTTCCTGATTCTATTCATCAATCTCACGCGCCTGCTACCCCGGCCGCTGATCATTCCTACCTATCCGCCCCAAGTCCTGCGGATTTTTATCGCCCTGCTCGTGACGGTGGGGATCATCGCTGCTTTTGCGTCTGTACGGCGTGAGAGCAAATGGACGTTCCCGGCGATGATCGCACTCATCGTACTGCTCTTCGTACTGCTGAAGAGCGAAACGCTGCAGATACATCTCAGCCGTGCGCTGCGTACTGCTACAGGGCAATCGCCCGAGCTTGCCAGCCAGGTGGACATCACCTGGCTGGGTTTTTCATACATCGCATTTCGCCTGATCCATACATTACGCATCTGCGCCATAGGCAAGCTGCCGGCATTGACCTTGCGGGAGTTCTTGACTTACGGACTTTTTTACCCCGCACTCACCGCCGGACCGATCGATCGCGTCGAACGATTCGTAAAAGACCTGCGGCAGTTCCAGGTGTTGACGCCCGCCCGCTTCGTGCAGGGCGGGAAACGCATGGTTATCGGGATGTTGAAGAAATTCATCCTGGCGGATTCCCTGGCGATTCTGGCGCTGAATGAAATCAAAGCCGGACAAGTCAGCTCCCATGCGTGGTTGTGGTTGCTGCTGTATGCTTTCGCCTTGCAGATCTACCTCGACTTCAGCGGCTACACGGATTTGGCCCTCGGTATCGGTGCTTGGGCGGGGATCGACCTGCCGGAAAATTTCGAGCGCCCCTATCTTCAAACGGACATCGGCGCCTTTTGGAACCGCTGGCATAAAACTCTGACGCAGTGGTTCCGTTTCTACGTGTTCAATCCCCTGACGCGCACGCTGCGTACAGTGCGTGTGGAAATGCCGGTGTGGACGATCATCCTCCTGGGACAGCTCATTACGATGATCTTAATCGGTATGTGGCACGGCATCGCCTGGCATTTCTTGCTCTGGGGTCTGTGGAACGGCGTGGGCTTGTTCCTGCACAATCGCTGGGTTTTGTTCCACCAGAAATTCTGGCCGCTATCGAGTACCTGGCGGGAGAATCCGATACTGCGAGCGGTCGGCATCTTCATCACCTTCCACTACGTCGCCCTGGGATGGGTGTGGTTTGCCATTCCAAACGTCGATGCCGCCTTCGACGTGATGAGAAAGCTGATAGGAATTTAAGCGTATGAGTGGAAACGCAGGGACGGGTTCCTGGAACTGGACAAAGGTCGGTCGCGTTCTGATTAAGGCGGCGGGGTTGTTCGTCGCCTTCAATCTGATTTTCGCCAGCTTCGATCCCTGGCCGTCAATGGCGAAGCTGTCCGTCTACAACTCGATCGTGCCGGGTCGCCGGCGGCTGCCGTTTGGCAGCGACCCGCAGCGTTCCTACAATCTCACCATTACCCAATTGGATGTGATGGTCGCCTCACACGAGATAGCCGGGGAAGTGAAACTGCCGCATGAATATCGAGTTCTCGTCCTGGGGGATTCTGCGGTCTGGGGCTTTCTCCTGCAGCCCGGTGAGACGCTGCCGGCGCAGATCGACGCCGCCGACTACTACACGGCCGACGGCCGGCATATCCGCGCCTACAATTTCGGCTATCCGACCATGTCGTTGACCAAGGACTTGCTGCTGCTCTCGCGCGGCATGCAGTTCGACCCCGACCTGATCGTCTGGTTCTTCACGCTCGAATCCGTCTGGCGGAAAAACCAGATCGACGCCCCACTGGTCCAATTCAACCCCGGTGCAACGCGCGCATTGATTCTCGAGCATTTTCTGGATCTGAATCCGGACGATGCGCGCTTCCGACCCACATCGTTCTGGCAGCGCACCATCATCGGCCAGCGCAGGG
Source organism: uncultured Anaerolineaceae bacterium (assembly GCA_964475265.1). GTDB lineage: Bacteria > Chloroflexota > Anaerolineae > Anaerolineales > E44-bin32 > WVZH01. Next base: position 2,059 of record CAYYVY010000094.1, read on the forward strand.
AGCTGGCCGATGACATCCGACTGCAGTTCTACGGGCTGTTGTGGGCTTCGACGGGCGTAGACCGCTACATTCCAACGTCCGAGACGCGTGAGAGGCATGAGCTGCCCGGCGATCTGAGCTATCACGGCACACTGCCGGGTGAACTGCAGGAGAATCAACTTGCCTTCGAGGTGCTCTCCGCCGGCGCAGCCCTCGCGGGTGATGTGCCGGTTCTATTGATCAACGAACCGATCTATATCGATGAAAACGTGGGAGATGGCCAGTATTACAACGTCGCCTATCCGCGCTGGGTTTACGATGCCTATCACGAACAGCTGCGGGCAAGGAGCGAACGGGAAGGCTGGGTTCTGTTGGACCTGTGGGATTGGCTCCCAGCTGAGGTTTTTGCAGACAGTACGGTGCACTACGACGCCGAAGCCGCGAGCGCATTAGCGGCGTTCCTGAGGGAAGCTATTCGTGACTCGACAGAATTGGCCGATGGGGGATGAAGCACGGCCGAAGGGAGACATTTCCCCGGCCTGCAACTTGCAACTTTCGGAAACAACCCCATAATAGTAGGTTCACTGATACGAGCAGGGTGATGATACGCAGTGCTGTTGCTTCGACAGGATATCCGAACCGGCGCCCGCCAACGCGGGCGAATTTGGCTCGTGAGCCTGGATTACCCAATCACGGTGCAGCAACGTTGATTTTCGTGCTGGGTGTAGCGTTGCTGGGCGGGCTGCTTTCAGGTTGTGATGTAATCGTCGAAGCGGCCTACGCCAGCCCGTACGGCGGCACGTTGTATCCCACGGATGCACATCCCTCACCGCAAGTATCTGCAGCGGGCGGAGAGGCCCTGGATTCGCAGTACGACACAAGTGGCGAGTCGATTTCCTACCATCAACTGGTGGCCATCGGCGTGCTCTATGCCGTCGAACACCGGCCGGCGCACGAGCCCGTACCGCAGCTGGCGCCAGGTGAATGGATGCAGCTTCCGATCATCCCTACGGTGACCTCGACCGCACGTCGGATCTACAAGCAGGGGTTGCGGCGCGGCAACGATCCGCACGCCTTCTCCAAGGTGGGGGATTGCCAGAACGTGTCCTCGCTTTTCCTGGGAGTCTTCGATGAGCCAGGCGCTTATCACCTGCGTCCGGAGGATCTCGATTTACAGGTCACCATCGATTGGTATTCCGGTTCTTTCAGCCGCGACAGCCTGGCGGTGCGCGGCGGCTTCAACGCCGCCTCAGTGCTTTCGCCGGTGTGGGCGGACGTCGATGCCTGCAACCGTGGTGAAAACCCGCTGGAATGTGAATTCCGCCTACACAAACCCAGCATCGCCATCATCAACCTCGAGACGTGGTGGGAGAAATCTACCGAAAGTTATGAACTGTACCTGCGCACGATCATCGAAACCACGATCTCCTACGGCGTGGTGCCGATCCTCTCGACGAAGGCTGACAACCTGGAGGGCGACAACAGCATTAACGCCACCATCGCCAATCTGACCGTCGAGTACGACATCCCACTGTGGAATTTCTGGCGCGCCGTGCAGTCCTTGCCCGACGGTGGACTGCAGGACGACGGGTTCCATTTGACCTACGCCCAGAATTTCTTCGACGATCCCGACCGCATGAAGACTGCCTGGCCCTGGCGCAATTTGACCGCTCTGCAGACGCTGGACACCGTACAACGGGGTCTGACGGCGACCGAACGATGAAGACAATCGCTTGCCGGCGAAACCCTCCGATTTAACGTGAAGCCGCCTTCCGAAATTCGCTCCCGAGTTCATAACGAGATCGTGGATTACATCGCACGCGAGATCCTGCAGAATGCAAGGCGCAGGATCGAACTCGATCAAGCCTTGATCAGCAGCGGATTGATCGATTCGTTCCATCTCGTCGACCTGGCTTTATTCGTGGAGGCTGCCTTCAACGTGCGCATCGAAGACTCTGAGTTGAGCACCTCAGTTTTCGATTCGGTACGGGAATTGACCGAATTCATAATGGAACGCATGCAGGACGACATTGCATGACCACGCTCGTCGAACGCCTCGGTGAACGCTACCGCCAAACGCCGGACCGCGTGGCGATCCACGGCCTGACTGGCGATTCTGCCCAACCGCTGACGTATCGCACGCTGCTCGACGGCGCCGCTTGGGTGGCGCGGGATTTGAGCGCTGCAGGCGTTCGTGCGGGGGATGTGGTAGTCCTTGTCTTGCCCCATGGACAAGATCTACTTATGTCTTTTTTTGGCGCACTTTTCTGCGGAAGCGTGCCCTCGATCCTGGCCTTCCCTTCTGAAAAACTCGACCCGGGACGCTACGCTCGATCGTTGGAAGCGCTGGTTGGCGTTACACGACCCGCGGCGTTGATCACCAATGAGTCGTTCGCCGGTGAAGTGCGCGGCGCGCTTGCGGGAATGGATGAGTCGCTGCAGATCTTGTTGGCTGGAGACTTTAGCAGAGGGCAGAGCGGTGCGTTCCTGCATCTGCCGGATTTGAAGCTTTTGCCCGACGATATCGCGCTGCTGCAGCATTCCTCGGGCACGACAGGTCTGCAGAAAGGCGTGGCGCTCTCCCATCATGCCGTCCTGGCCCACGTGGAACGCTACGCCAGTATAATCCGGATGGACGCGCAGGATGTGGTCGTGAGCTGGCTGCCGCTGTTTCACGACATGGGCTTGATCGCCGGCTTCCTCATGCCGCTGCTGCTCGGCGCCACGCTGGTGCTCATGTCGCCGTTAGAATGGGTGCGGGCACCGCACCGCTTGCTGCAGGCTGTGTCCCACTACGGCGGCTCGCTCTCCTGGCTGCCGAACTTCGCCTTCAACTTCTGTGCCCAGAAGATACGCGATCGGGATTTGGAAAAGGTCGATCTCTCCAGCTGGCGGGCGGTGATCAACTGCTCCGAACCGATGCGCCTGGAAAGTCACAAGCAGTTCATCGAACGATTCGCGCCCTATGGTCTGCGGGAGCAAGCGTTGGCTACTTGCTACGCCATGGCGGAGAACGTTTTCGCTGTAACGCAGAGCGCGATTGGATCGAAGGTGAACGTCGACCGTATCGATCGACGGGCGTTTGAGCAGACGCACCTCGCCGAATCGAGCGGCGCTGCACAAAGATCGATCTCCGTTCTTTCGGCGGGAAAACCGCTGCCGAAGACGCGAATTCGCATCCTCGACGAGGAACGCAGCGAAGTGCCGCAGCGCGTTATCGGAGAGATCGCTATTAAAAGCGACACGCTCTTGACGGGTTACTATGGCCGGGAGGATCTCTCACAGAAAGCTTTTCACGACGGTTGGTTTTTAACCGGTGATCTGGGCTATCTGGCTGAAGGTGAGCTTTATGTCACCGGGCGCAAAAAAGAGATCATTATCGTCGGTGGGAAGAACGTTTATCCTCAGGACCTGGAGGCACTCGCCGGCGAGGTGCAGGGCATCCACCCCGGACGGTCGGTTGCCTTCGGAATATTCAACCAGCAGCTGGGTACGGAGGAAGTTGCCCTCGTGGCCGAAGAGCACGTTGAAGATCCCCATGCCCGCGAAAAACTGGCACAGACGGTGCGCCTGGCGATTAATCGCGGCGCGGACGTTGCCGTGCGCCACGTGCGCCTTGTGCCGCGCGGTTGGGTGATCAAGACCAGCAGTGGGAAACTGGCCCGCGGCGCCAATCGTCAGAAATTCATCGAAGAATTCTTCCTGGAGGACGAATCCGTGCGCACAACGCAGGAGGACGCCGGTGCCTGAAACCAACCGCCCGTCCGATCCCCGGGCGCTGCTGCGCCACTTCAACATCCGGCCGCGCAAGAAGCTGGGCCAGAATTTCATGATCGACTCGCGTGCGCTGCAGAAGGTGATCACCGCCGCGGAGCTCGGGCCGGATGAAACCGTTTTGGAGATCGGCGCCGGCGTGGGCACTCTGACTTGGCGGTTGGCGCAGCGCTGCGCACGGGTCGTCGCCGTGGAGATCGACAAGCGCCTGATCCCAGCGCTGGAATATGCCCTCCTGGATGTACCAAACGTCGAGATCGTGTTTGGGGACATCCTGAAGATGGACGTAGCCGAGATTTTGGGAATCGGGCCGTATTCCGTCGTGGCGAACATCCCTTACTACATCACCTCGACGCTGATCCGACGCCTGATGGAAACCGAAATGCAGCCGAAAGGCCTGCTGCTCACCATCCAGAAGGAAGTCGCCGAACGCATCGTCGCCGGTCCGGGGGAGATGAGCCTGCTGGCTCTGAGCGTGCAGGTGTATGGAGAGCCGGCGTTGCGCGGACGCATCCCGGCGAGTGCCTTCTACCCCCAACCGAATGTCGATTCGGCCGTGTTGCGTATCACTGGATACACTGAACCTCGTGTTCCGCGGGAGTTGATCGAACCACTCTTTGTGTTGGCACACGCCGGCTTTGGGCAGAAACGTAAGCAACTACAAAACGCCCTGGCGAAGAACCTGGGGAAACCGAAGGGCATCGTTGTAGAATGGCTAAACGCCGCGGGTGTACGTCCCGAGCAGCGGGCGCAGGAGCTGTCGATCGAACATTGGGTCAGATTGACGCGGGTGATGCTTTCGAACGAGGATCGTGCTTAGATCGGAGAGCGGTAGAGACTGGAAGTAAATATCGGGACTGGACCATTCGTTCATGCATTGTTTGTGATCCAACATTCAAAACCAACAAGCATCAATTAACCGACATGGAAAAAACAGCGGGCACGTGAGGAGATAATTTCGGAATTGGCGCCTCGAATACGATTTGATTTCTCTTGAATTGGAGCAGAAATGGAATCCATTGAAAATGCGTTGGAAAAGATATTGCAGGATGAAAGTATCACTACCGAGACGCTTGCCGTTGCGGCGATGCGTGCAGAATTGGTGCGAAGAGGAAAAAGAATTTCACCGCCTCGTGGAGTGGATGCGAAGTTGGCGAATATTCTTCTGAAGCATGGAATTGTCGAAAATCCACGGGCTATCCGTTCACTGATCGACAAACTGGAGGAGATTCGATCAACCAGCTCGAATGGTTAAGGGGATTTCTTGGAGTTTGATTGAAAATTAATAAGACGTATGCTCGATCTTGCGCAAGGCATGGTTTGCAACATTGTTGTCTCCAGGCAACGAGTGCCTCACAGATGACGTGCTGCGCACGGTGGACAGAAACGCCGTAATCGTTCATCGTCATGATCATACCCAGATCTCGCTCGGGTAAATGTGTGTCTCGGTGGCAAATCCGGCGCCGCTGACCTCGTGACGATATAAGCAGCGTGCATCTTTTTATAAATTTTCCACCCCAGCCTGATCCCGAGCTTGGTTGCGAACCCGACTTGCCTTTCGGCGATCAGACGCTGCATCTTGCGGGTGGATTTTGCAAATTATCTATATGTGGGATAATGGAGATTGATTAAGTCTGATTAAAAGTGCAGACTCATCTCTCATGTGGAATCCGGGGGTCTTCGATGACCGAAAAACCATCATCTCAAAAAAGCTGGATGCGAAAATTGGTTCTGCTCTTGGCGGGTGGAATGATTCTGGGTATCGTCCTGGCTACCAGCGGGTTCGTCTATGCCGCCAGCAAGGAATCACATGATCCTTTTTGTGCTTCTTGCCACACCCAACCAGAAAGCACCTACTTCGAGCGGTCTGTGGCCGCGGAAGCTGTAGATTTGGCTGCCTATCACACGCACGAGTCGACTCGCTGCATCGATTGCCACTCGGGGCCAGGGGTTTTCGGGCGCATGCGTGCGGAACTGATGGGGGCGCGCAACGCGTTGGCTTGGTTCACGCATACGGCGGTCCAACCCGCACCATTAACCGTTCCGATTCGGGATGAGAACTGTTTGAAGTGTCACCAGGATGTTACCCAACGAGGCTATACGCCAAAGAAAACCATTACCATTTTAAGCGAGGGAAGGCGAGGCGAGGAGGAAGAAGAGGCCGGCCTCAATCATTGGCACGAACTGCTGGCACGCTGGCAGGCTTATCGTTCCGACGCCGCAACCTGCACGAGCTGCCATTCCGGGCACTTGACGGATGGAACGGCTGAAACCGGATTTGAGAACGCTGAGACCACCCGCGCCGTTTGCGATGCCTGCCATCGTGTGATGGGGGATTGATATCCCATAGAATCTGCGTCGTTGTTGTTTCATGTCAGCTCAGAATTTACCTGTGATCGCCGTTGATAATTCCATCATGATGACCGGAAGCGATCGTCGACACCGGTACGTACAGCGGCGTATTGTTCTCAGGCGAAAAACCAACGTGCGGCATCGATTTCTCGCCGGCTTACGGATTTCCGTGGAATGTCGAAACGATCCTAATGGCCGATCCCAACGCCTGGGAAGGCGCGCCATCGGAACTCGTGGGGGAACTGACGCATGCTTATACTAATCGTTAATCGCGGCTGCGGGCGGTCAGCTTTCGCCCGACCGTCGCTGCGTTATTTTAGTCTTATAATGTAGAGCGTTTCTGGAAAGAAAATCGGGGGTTTGAAGCCATGCGTTGATTGACCGTTGGCAATGTCTGTGCCGGATTCCGCTCGCCAAACTCGATCACCGCCTAATCGTTAGCTGGCTGAGATTGGTGCCGGACGGATAACTGCGAGCTATTTTACAAGGAGAAGAGAAGGTGGAGATCCCGTTTTACCAAATCGATGCATTTGCCAACGCCGTATTTACCGGGAATCCTGCGGGGGTATGTGTGCTCGAGGATTGGCTTCCCAATGCGACGCTGCAGTCGATCGCCGCGGAAAACAATCTTCCCGAGACAGCCTTCATGGTTCGAGGGGAGAACGTCTACGACTTGCGCTGGTTCACCCCGGAAGTCGAGATCGATCTCTGCGGACACGGTACGCTTGCCAGCGGATACGTGGTCTTCGAGTACCTCGATTCACAGGCCGAACGCGTGGATTTCATAAGTCAGAGCGGTAAGCTGTCGGTAGAGCGACGCGGCGATCTCCTCTTCCTGGATTTCCCTACCCGTAAAGCCCAGGCTGCCGAGCGGCCGGCAGGCCTGGATGAAATCTTGGGTGATTCACCCATGGAAGTTCTCGCCTCGCGGGATCTGATGGCCGTGTTCAACGATGAAGACCAAATTCGAGCTTTGACCCCCGACCTCGCTGCGGTTGCGCAATTGGATTATTTCGCGTTGATCGTAACGGCCCCGGGTCGGAATTCCGATTTCGTCTCGCGTTTCTTTGCACCCGGCGCATCGATCCCCGAGGATCCGGTGACGGGATCGGCACACTGCACACTCATTCCCTACTGGTCGGAACGACTGGGGAAGAAGGATCTGCATGCCTTTCAATTGAGCGCTCGCGGTGGGGAGTTGTTTTGTGCCGACAATGGTGATCGGGTCTCTATCGGAGGTCGATGCGTTACCTATCTGACCGGCACGATCGTGGTGTGATGTTCATTGGACCTGCAGGCTGCTGTCACATCCATCCATCGGCACGGCTGGTATGCGGGATACACATTTCAGGTTCCGGCCCAAGGCGGACACGCTGCACGGCCGGTTTGAGCTAACTCGACGGAATTGGGTAGTCGGAAGAAAGAGAGCATCAAGGCAATGGAGAATGACTTGGATCTGGATCAGTATCTTGCACCATCGACGATGAGCGACTGCGGTAATGTGAAATTGAAACGCATGGCGCAGGAAATCGTAGCAGATGCCCAGAATTCAGAGGAAGCCGCGCGGCGTGTGTTCCGCTACGTAAGAGACGGGATCGCCTTCAACGCCACATTGGACATTTTCTTGAAAGCTTCGCAGGCGATCCAGCGAAAAACCATGGACTACTGCAATAAAATCAACATCCACCTCACACTGCTGCGTGCGGCCGGCATCCCGGCCAGGTTCCACACCGTGCGCGTCCGCAAGGAAATGCTCCAGCACATTGTCCCTGGTTTTCTCTACAACCACTTGCCCAGCCCGGTGGGTCACTTCTGGTGCGAATATCATTTGAACGGACGCTGGACGGCGTGTGAGGCTTTGTTCGACGAACCCTTCTATGCAGGCATGCTGCGTGCAGGATATCTAACGAAGGAGCAGATACCCACCATCGACTGGGATGGTCAGCGCGATCTGATTCTCATGCAGCACTGGATTGTTGCGGACAGCGAGGTCTTTTCTCGATACGAGCAAATTCTCGAGCTGGCGAGCGCGGAAGGCATGCCGCCGGTCCTGTTCTGCAAAGCCCTGGAATGGCTGCCGGCCTATTTTTCGAGCAGACGCACGGACCAACTGCGCGAATCGTGATACCGCATTCCGGCAACAAGCGAATGATCGCGCAGGCGCAGTGAGATGTCTCGTGAAGGAAGTAAAATGACAGGCATTGACATGCAAACAACGGATGCTGAGGGGGAATCTACGTTGTGCTGCTCGGGGCAGGACCTGCGACAATAGGTTACGTACTATGGCGCGAAAAGCCTGTTGAAATTTAGAGCCTGAATAGCTGAGGTTCGCGAGTGACATATACATTAAGAGTTAGTAATCGGGACGAGAATCCCCACCAGCTCCGCGTGCGCTGAAGAGATCCGCATTCTTGAAACGTTCCATGCCGGTTGTTGACTGGGACGTTGATGAATCAGTAAACTCATTTTGTGTACAATACAATCAATCGGACGGGTCTGAGTCAGCATTTACTTCGTGCGCAAGAGGTGTTTTCATGACGATATCTGAAAGCGATCGGGAAGCGCGTCTAGCGCAACTGCGGCGAGAAGTCCCGCAACGTGGGATTGAGCGGCATCCGATAATCTTGAAGGAAGTCTCCGATCTACCAGCGGAACTGCAATCTCCCACGCTGAACACGTTCGTCGAAGTTGATGCCATTGAGAAGATCGTCTCTTTTCCGCCGCAGATCCATCACGGTTGGCATTACGTTCCCAAACAGGCTCTTTTGTTCACAGCGAAGGACGTGATCCATCTGCAGGCTTCGATTTGGCCCGGCCAGGAACCCCAGACCACGCTTTTGCGCGGGCGCGATCTCATGTACATGCGGGTCAGTTTGCTGCTGTTGTATGGATTGTTGGAGATCGCTGCAGAAGGCCAAACCTCCCTGACAAAACTGCGCGTCGAATTCAACACCGTCGCTTGGCATCCAATCTCCCGGCCTTTGCGCAAGCTGCTACGCACCGTCCAGGGGGACAGCGAGCGAGCGAAGGATGAAACGTACCTCTCCGAGGTGGCGCAGGCGTCCGTCGACAAATTGCCCTTGAAATTCTCCAACGGCGTAGATATCTATGGTCTGCTGCCCGGAGAGGAATTGAAAGATCTGGTTTTCCAGCGCGGTGATTGGAAACGTTGGCTGCTCCTTTTCAGGCGCCCTGTCTCAGCCGATACCTTGCTGCTGCTCAGCAGTAATTTTGTGGTGGTGATTGCTGAGGAATTAGGCGTAAAGTACGGCTGGGTCGTCTCGTACATCCCCCGCGGCAACATTTCCGAGATGCGAAGCCAGCCACGAGGCTCGTGGAACGAACTGACTATCCATCTGAAGCGCAAGGATCAAACCGCGGAGTATAGACTGTTGCTGAAGGACGAAGCGATCCAGGCCTGGCGTGAGTTGTGGCTCGCACACGACGGTCGTTGGGATATACACACAGATGAAATGCAATCTGCATCCAGCGGATGATGCCTAGCCGGAAAGCGATTCAAGATGAGTACGATGAACCGTCCAAGGTTGAGCGCTGGTGTTATCGTGTTCGTCTCGCCGGACGTCCGCAGTGCTGCTGCGTATTACCGAGACGTCCTGGGATTTCACATCGTCGAGCATTTCGATAAAGCAGAGCCGTTTGCAGCGTTGTACCGCGACGCCGTCGAGATCATCGTCGTCCAGGCGAAGCGCGGTAAGGTAGCTTCCAACAAGGAACGCTATGGCGCCGGATACGACGCCTACCTCGATCCCGAGTGCGTCGAAGACGTAGACCGGTTTTTTGAGGAACTGCAGCAACAAGCAGCCGTCATCGTTAGCCCGCCCACCATGACGGCGTACGGCGCTTACGAATTTGTATTCGAGGACATCGATGGCAGGCGGATCGGAATCGGCCTGATTCGCGACAAGGACGTATTTTTCGGGGAAAAGAGCGGATAGATGAATTCGGACAGCGGGAGAGCTCGATGCGATCCAGTGGAAGGGTACATCATATACGCTCATAGCGATCGGGCATTGGACGATGAACGCACACTTCGATACGAGTGCTGACAACGTCCGCGTCCGATCAAGCAGAGGAGCATTAACGTGAGACTTGAGCAGTTCCTCGTCAAAGCGAAAGTAAACGCCTACGCCGGGGAAGGGGAAGGGGGCGCGGGGGTCCTGCCGGACGGCAGTAAAGAACTCACCTTCGAAGAGGGTGAGTTCAGGTATCGTGATCGCTATTTCGGCTGGAACCCGTTCGTCGGTGAAGAGGTGGTCTGGGAAGACGAACAGGTTGTCTGGGCGATGAACTACCACGGTAGGGTCATCGACGAAGTCGTGCCTGCTGCACAGGTGTACGCGTTCCTACAGCATGCGATGAATCAAGTTAAGACGGACAGACCTTTTCGCGGTCCCGGTTCGTTGAAAGAGGGCGAATTGGAGTATCGCGACGTAAGTCATGGAACGGTCGACCAGTTCACGGGTGTTGAAAAGATCTTTTATC